>CAXYUZ010000011.1:0-77985 GCA_964292275.1 uncultured Desulfuromonadaceae bacterium | reverse complement strand
CTGGATTCCCGATCAGAATCGTTTCGGGAATGACAAAGTTTGTGACTAACGGAAGATTGACGCCAATCAGAAAAAAAATCGTATGGGTCAAAAAATGGTGGATCTGACAATGGAAAGGTGTTTATTCTTGGAGCCATTGTCCAAATCCATTCACTGAAGAGGTCTGCTCGATGAGCGTGCTTTATCTGTTGATATCCTCCCTCTGTATTCTTGCCCTGGCCTATCGTTACTATTCAGCCTTCATCGCCGCCAGGGTTCTGATGCTCGATGACCGCAATGTTACACCGGCGGTAACCTGTAATGATGGCAAGGATTATATCCCGACCAACAAATGGGTGGTCTTTGGCCATCATTTTGCCGCCATTGCCGGGGCCGGGCCGCTGATCGGGCCAACGTTGGCGGCGCAGTATGGCTGGGGCCCAGGTTTTTTCTGGATTCTGCTCGGATCGGTCTTTGCCGGCTGCGTGCATGACATGATCATGCTCTTTGCCTCGGTCCGCCATCAGGGACAGCCGCTGGCGGTTATCGCCCGCAGGGATGTCAGCCGGCTTACCGGCATAACTACGGCCTTCGTGACGCTGTTTATCATTATCGTTGCCCTGGCCGGTCTGGCCGTGGCGGTTGCCAACGCGCTTTATAACAACCCTTGGGGCGTTTTTACGATTGCGATGACCATCCCGATTGCCATGCTTGTTGGTCTGTATATGTTCAAGATCAGGCCGGGGGCGATTGTGTCCGGAACTGTTTTTGGCGTGCTGGCGGTGCTTGCGGCCGTTTACTTCGGCGCCCCGGTTGCCGAGTCGTCCATTGCCGGATGGTTCACCTTCAGCAAGCAGAGTCTGTCGATTATTCTGCCCCTCTATGGCTTCTGTGCCGCTGCCCTGCCGGTCTGGCTGCTGCTTGCTCCGCGTGATTACCTGAGTACCTACATGAAGATTGCCGTCATCGGCGGGCTGGCGCTGGGGCTCTTCTATGTGAATCCGACTGTGCAGATGCCGTTTCTGACCAGTTTCATCTCCGGGGGCGGGCCGATCATTCCCGGTCCGGTCTGGCCATATGTCTTCATTACAATTGCCTGTGGCGCCATCTCCGGCTTTCACGCCCTGATCGGTTCCGGTACGACCCCCAAGATGCTGGAAAGGGAGAGCCAGATCCGCTTTGTCGGCTACGGCGCCATGCTGACGGAGGCCTTTGTCGGTCTGATGGCGCTCCTGGCCGCCGTTACCCTGGTCCCCAATGACTACTTTGCCATCAATACCTCTGCCGAGGCCTTTGCCAAATTGAACATGCCGGTGCAGAATCTGCCGGAACTGTGCCGGTTGGTCGGCCTTGATGTTGCCCATCGTCCTGGCGGGGCCATTTCGCTGGCCGTTGGCACGGCCTACATTTTTTCGAATATCGGCGAGGGGTTGCAGCATACGATGAAATACTGGTTTCAGTTTATCATCATGTTCGAGGCGCTGTTTATTCTGACAACGATTGATGCCGGGACCCGCGTGGCACGCTACATCCTTCAGGATATCATCGGAAATTTTTATGTTCCCTTCAAGCGAACCGACTGGGTGCCAGGTATCGTGCTGACCAGCGGTGCAGTCTCCTTTGCCTGGGGGTACATGCTCTACACCGGGGATGTCTCCTCCATCTGGCCGATGTTTGGCGTGACCAATCAGACCCTGGCGGCCCTGGCCCTGGCGATTGGTACAACGATCATCCTGCGGATCTCGACCAGGAAATACTATGCGCTGATCACCGGTCTGCCATGTGCCTTTATGGCTGTCACCACATTTGCGGCTGGTTTTATGAATATCAGGCTCTATCTGGCCAAGGGGATGCTGCTTAATACCGTTCTCAGTCTGGTCATTATTATCCTGGTGGCGCTGATTATTGTCGAGAATGTCCGGGTCTGGATCAGGTTGCTGAAGTTGGAAAAACCGCCCGGCATGAATGATGAACGGGAAAAGATCTACTGCCCGGTCGTTTCACCCCATGGCCCCGACGATCTGCCGCTGGCCTAGATTGGCGGGGGTTGCAACAGGTGATCTTATTGCTCCGGTGGTTAAATATTCAAATGCCTGATGTAGAAGCGTATTACATGCGCCCTGATTGGGCGAACAGCTACGGCTCGGCAGGCTTTTAATAGGCCAGTTCAAACGCATTCCGGATCTGCTCAACCGTGTGACTGCCACCCGCATTGAACAGGATTGTGATCACATCGAAGCGCGCGTTCTGGTTGTGCAGTTTGTGTTGTGAGATGTAGGTCAGGGCCGCCTTGGAGATCTGGCGTTGTTTGAAGGGGGTTACGGCGAGTTGCGGGACACCGTAGGAGAGGCCGCGGCGGCTTTTTACCTCGGCAAAGACCAGGCTATTCTGAACAGGGTCATGGGCGATGATATCGATCTCGCCCCCCTTGCAGCGGAAGTTGCGTTCAATGATCCTGTATCCGGCTGCCAGCAGGAATTCCGTTGCCAGATTCTCACCCAGTTTGCCGAGATCACCGTTGCTGGTGGGTGGCTGAGGGGCTGGCTTGGCCTTGAACCAGCTCACGGCTGTTGTTCCAGGAAGTTCATTTCATCAAAACATCCCTCCGAATTCAATCCGCGAATCCGATAGTATTTATCCAGCTCTGCCTCAAAGCGTGTGGCGTCCAGCGGCGGGATCTGGATGCCGTCACCGCTGCTCCCCGGCTCTTTGAAGAAACGCTCTGGCAGGAAATCGTCCTTGCGGCGGAAGCCGTTGGCACAGTTGTAGAAACGCTCCGTCAGGATAATCCGGCGGCCAATTTGCGCCAGTCGGCCTGATGTGTATTCCAGACCGGTTACGGCGGTCAACAGTTCGGCGTACTCCTCCAGGCTGGCGCCCAGGAAGGCAGTCCGGCAGACGGCCAGCGAATCGACGGCGGCGTTGTTTTCCTCGGCAATCGAGATGATGCGCGCCTTGCCGGAGAGGGAGAAGCGGTTTGTCGGCACCGGTTTGCGCAGGATTTCATGGGTGATGCTGTAGGCGGGGAGGTGGCAGCCGCCGTGTGGGCTTGTGCAGTAGCCGAGTGCCATGCCATAGGCGCCGCGCGGGTCGTAGGGGGGGAGCTCCAGCGCCTTGACGCACATGGCCAGTTCGGGGTGCCCCAGTTCTTTAGCCAGCCGTGCCGCGCCGAGGGAGAGCAGCTGGCCGTTGCCGCGCCGGAAGGCAATCTCCTCGATCAGGAGGGGGATTTCGCTGCCGGTTCCCTGCTCAGCCATGATTTCGCGCCAGGTTGCGATGGTCGCAGCGGTTGTCAGCGGATCAAGTCCGAATCTGCTACAGGCGTTGCTGGCCTGGATGATTTCGTCCAGATTGGCGTTGTTGTTCAGCGCCCCGAAGTGCGAAATCGCCTCGTAGTCGGGCAGCTGCTCGCCGGTTTGGGTCACCTTTTTGCAACGGATCGGGCAGTTGTAACACCCCTTGGCGGATGGGGCATAGCGGGATCTGATTGCCGTGGCGGAGTAGTTGGTGGATTGTTCGAAAAACGTTTGGCGGAAGTTGTTGGTCGGTGTCATACGGCGTTGGGCCAGTAGGTCGACCAGCACCGTTGAGCCGAATTCGGTCATGCCAAGCGGGCCGGAGATGACTGGTGAGGCATTGAAGAGCCGGATGATATCCTGGCGGGCTTTTTCAAACAGACTTTGGTTTGCAACTGGTGTGGTGTTATCGCCACTGATTGTGATGGCCTTGAGATTCTTTGAGCCCATGACCGCACCGGCGCCGCCGCGTCCGGAGCTGTTGCCGTCTGAGGAGATGATGTTGGCAAACGGGATCAGGTTTTCACCGGCAGGTCCGATGACCGCCACGGCGCTATTTTTCCCTAAAGCGGTAATGGCTGTTGGTGTGTCGCTCCCCCAGAGGGTGTCCGCCGGGGTGAACTCCACGCCGCTGGGGGTGATTGTGATGTTTAGTGGAGTGCTGCTGCGGCCGGAGATGGTGATGGCATCAAGACCGGCTGCCTTGAGCTGTATGGGGAGGCTGCCGGCCATGCCGCTGCTGAAGATGGTGCCGGTCAGCGGCGAGCGTGTTGTGATGAACAGCTGTTCCGACGCTGGTGCGGCTGTTCCGCAGAGTGGCCCGCAGGAGAGGAACAGCGGCATTTGCGGGTCAAACGGGTCGAACCTGTAAAACGGCCGCATCAAACGGACGGCAAGCCCTCTGCCACCAAGGTATTCTTCAAGTAATATCTTAGGGATCTGCTGTCGTTGACTGGTACGTTGTCCCAGGTCGATATGGAGTATGACTCCGTTCCAGCCGTACATGGCGGTCAGTTTGCCTGCTGGTGGAGGAGCTTGTCCAGATCCGGGCAGGAGCCAGCCAGATAGTCGGCGTTAATAAATTCTTCCTGCTCGCCGAACCCCCATGTGCAGGCGATGGTCTTGATGCCGGCGGTTTTACCGGCCAGGATGTCGTTGATGCTGTCGCCAACCATGACAGCCTGATCCGGTGTGATGCCGATCATCTCGCTGACGCGCAGCAGCGGAAGCGGGGAGGGCTTCATCTCGCTAAAGGTGTCGCCGCCGCAGATGTTCTGGAAGTAGTGATCCACCGCCAGACTCTTCAGGATCAGCCGGCTGAGCTCTTCATTCTTGTTGGAGATGACTGCCAGCCGGACCCCCCTGTCGGAGAGCTTGTCCAGGGTCTCGATGACTCCGGGATAGAGTCTGCTCTTGTCGGCAATGTGACGGATGTTGAAATCGATAAACAGTTTTACACCGCTCTCGATCTCTGTAGCGGAATCGCTCTGTAACGCCTTGGCGACAAGGTCGCGTACCCCCCGGCCAAGCAGTCGCCGTACGGCCGGTTTGGTCAGGGTTGGGCGGTTCATGCCGCTCAGCATGTGATTGGTAGCATCGGCCAGATCATCCAGCGAGTTGACCAGAGTGCCGTCCAAATCAAAATATACAGCCTTGAATTCCATTCTATTTTTCCTTGGTGGTGGGGAGTACGATAATTGGCGTTTCTGCTTGGCGGTAGAGCAGGAATGTTCGACCCAGGATCTGGGCCACCTCTGCATGGCAGGCCTTGGCCAGGATTGCCGATGATTCGTTTTTATCCAGCATGCAACTCTCCAGAAGCTTGACCTTGATCAGTTCGTGGTGATCCAGGGCCGCATTGGCCTCGTTGATCAATGACTCCTCAATCTCTTTCTTGCCGATCTGGATCAATGGTTTCAGTTTGTGCCCAAGGGCTCTGAGGTGGCGTTTCTGTTTGCCTGTCAGCATGTATTAATCTCCTCGTGACTCGGGTGTGTCAGTTGTTTTGGCGTTTTTTATTGCTTCAGTGGTTTAAATATGAACCGGTAGGGACGAACCGATGTTTGCCCAAGCTGAGCGAATGAATACGACCCTACAGGTAGTGTTTTAATGTTTAACTGCCGGAACAATATGTTGAATGATGCAAAAATAAGGTTACATCTATATCACAGCAATTGTGTGCTGGCAAATTTTCAGTTGTTGCCTGACGGGCGCTCCCAAGGCGGCCTGCAGGCGGTATCCGTGCCAGCTGAAACAGAAAAATTATATACATTGATTGCCGTATATGTTACAAAAGCACATTTCGCAAACGTATAAACATTTGCTGATTTCAGGAGCTTTGTGAATGAATCCAGGCAAGTATCAGATTTCAACCTCACTGACATCTTTAAATACAGAACCGGTTGTTGTAGCAGTAGATTCATCCAAAAAGAACAGTTCAAAGGTACATCATCTGCCGCCATCGATCTGGAAGAAGATGGTCGGTTCCGCAAAAAGTCCCCTTGACAAGGCAATTGAAAGGACACGCGACTTCTTTTTTCGCGAACAGCTGCCCGATGGTTACTGGTGGGCCGAGCTGGAGTCGAATGTTACCATCACCGCTGAATACATCATGCTGTTTCATTTTCTCGGCATGGTTGACAGGGTGCGTGAACGCAAGCTGGCCAACTATATCCTCAGCAAGCAGACCAGTGATGGTAGCTGGGCGGTCTGGTTCAATGGCCCGGGTGATCTCTCCACAACCATTGAGGCCTATTTTGCCCTGAAGCTGGCCGGCTATCCGGCTGACCACCCTGCCATGTGCAAGGCGCGGGAGTTTGTTTTGGCTAACGGCGGCATCATCAAGGCCCGCGTGTTTACCAAGACATTTCTGGCCCTGTTTGGCGAGTTTGCCTGGTTTGGCGTCCCCTCCATGCCGATCGAGCTGATGCTATTGCCGGACTGGGCCTATCTGAATATGTACGAATTTTCCAGCTGGGCCCGCGCTACCATTATTCCGCTGGCGCTGGTCATGGCCGAGCGTCCGGTTCGTAAGCTGCCGCCATCCGCCAGGGTGCAGGAGCTGTTTGTCCGTCCGCCGCGCCCCACCGATTACACCATATCCAAGGAAGATGGCTGGTTTACCTGGAAAAACTTCTTCATCGGTGTTGATCACCTGCTCAAGGTTTATGAGTCCAGCCCGATCAGGCCCTTCAAGAAAAAGGGGATTGCCGTAGCGGAACAGTGGATTCTGGAGCATCAGGAACCTACCGGTGACTGGGGCGGCATCCAGCCGGCCATGCTGAATGCGATTCTGGCACTGCACTGCCTTGGTTATGCCAATGACCATCCTGCCATTGTCAAGGGACTGGAGGCGCTGGCCAATTTCTGTATCGAGGATGATGATTCGATCGTCTTGCAGTCCTGCGTCTCTCCGGTCTGGGATACGGCACTGGCACTGGTGGCCATGCAGGAGGCCGGGGTGCCGAAGGATCACCCGTCGCTGGTCAAGGCATCCCAGTGGCTGCTAGATCTTGAGGTGCGGCGCAAGGGGGATTGGCAGGTCAAATCACCTGAGCTGGAGCCGGGGGGGTGGGCCTTCGAATTTCTGAACGACTGGTATCCCGATGTTGATGACTCCGGTTTTGTCATCATGGCCATCAAGGATGTCAAGGTTCGCGACAAGAAGCACAAGGAACAGGCCATCAAGCGCGGTATTGCCTGGTGTCTGGGGATGCAGAGCGAAAATGGCGGCTGGGGTGCCTTTGACAAGGATAACACCAAGCATATGCTCAACAAGATCCCCTTTGCCGACCTGGAGGCGTTGATTGATCCGCCGACTGCCGATCTGACTGGTCGGATGCTTGAGCTGATGGGCAATTTCGACTATCCGATTACATTTCCGGCCGCTGCCAGGGCAATCGAGTTTCTCAAGCGGGAACAGGAGCCGGAAGGGCCATGGTTCGGGCGCTGGGGCGTCAACTACATCTATGGTACCTGGTCGGTGCTTTGCGGTCTGGAGGCAATTGGCGAGGATATGAATCAGCCCTATGTCCGCAAGGCGGTCAGCTGGCTCAAGTCCAGGCAGAATCTGGATGGTGGCTGGGGCGAGGTGTGTGAATCATACAACGATCGCTCCCTGATGGGAAATGGTCCCAGTACCGCCTCCCAGACCGGTTGGGCGCTGCTGTCACTCTTTGCCGCCGGTGAGGTTGATTCCAGGTCTGCTGCCAGGGGTGTCGAGTATCTGCTCAGCACTCAGAATGAGGATGGCACCTGGGATGAGGAGGCCTTTACCGGTACCGGCTTCCCGAAATATTTCATGATCAAGTATCATATCTACCGTAACTGCTTCCCATTGACCGCGTTGGGCAAATACCGGCGGTTGACGGCTGCGAAATAGTCTGTCTGGTTCGGCAGGCGATAATGGTGATGGGAAGCCCCGAGTTTGCCGCAGCGGGGCTTTCCCCTTTTTTAATGGTCTGATGAATCTGGACCGGAATTCGAACGGCAGGATTTGATGAAGACATTTGTTACCGGTGCAACCGGGTTCATAGGCGCAAGCATTGTCAGGGAGTTGCTCAAGGATGGACGTGAGGTAAGGGCGTTGGTGCGTGCCGGCTCCGACCGTTCAAACCTGGCCGGGCTTGATGTGGAACTGTGGGAGGGGGATCTGCGGAACCGGGATGGTTTGCTGCAGGGGTTGAAGGGGTGCAATTCACTCTTTCATGCTGCCGCTGATTACCGTCTCTGGACCCGCAACCCTGAGGATATGTACCGCATAAATGTTGACGGGACAGCGGCCATTTTGGATGCAGCACTGAAGAACGGCCTTGAGCGGGTGGTCTATACCAGCAGCGTCGGCACACTGGGCAATCCCGGCGATGGCAGGCCTGGTAATGAGGATACCCCGGTAACGCTGGCGGATATGGTTGGCGACTACAAGAAGAGTAAATTCCTGGCGGAGCGCGAAGCAGACCGCTTCGTTGCCATGGGATTGCCGCTGGTAATTGTCAATCCGTCGACCCCGGTCGGGCCGATGGATATCAAACCGACGCCGACCGGCAAGATCATTGTTGATTTTCTGCGGCGCAAGATGCCGGCCTATCTGGATACCGGGCTTAATATCATTTCCGTCGAGGATTGCGCCCGTGGTCACCTTCTGGCGGAGCAGAAGGGAAATGTCGGCGAGAAGTATATCCTTGGCAACACGAACCTGACCCTCTGTTCCATCTTCGGTATTCTGGAGGAGATTACCGGCCTGAAGGCGCCCGGTTTCAGGCTCCCCTACACACCGATACTCATGGCGGCCTATGTTAATGAGGCACTTTCCAGTCTGACCGGCAGAGAACCGCTGATCCCGTTGGCAGGCGTGCAAATGGCGGCCAAATTCATGTTTTTTGATTCATCAAAAGCGGTAAGCCAGTTGGGACTGCCGCAAACTCCGGTTAAGGATGCCTTGCAGCGTGCCGTAGAGTGGTTCAGACAGAATGGATTTGTCTGAAACGGTCCTGTCAGCGAGGCTAATGCAGGATAAACGCTTAACGATTCTGATGGGATGACAGCTATGCCAAATTTACTTTCTAAAATTGATTCTCCCACTGATCTGAAGAGACTCAAGCCTGAACAGCTTCCCGAACTGGCTGGCGAGATCCGCCAGTTTCTGCTTGAGACGGTATCCACCACGGGTGGCCATCTCGGCTCAAATCTTGGGGTGGTGGAACTGACCCTTGCCCTGCATTACTGTTTCAATTCGCCAGCGGACAAGATTGTCTGGGATGTCGGTCATCAGGCCTATACGCACAAGATTGTTACCGGCCGGCGCGATCTTTTTCACACCCAGCGCCAGTACAAGGGGATCTCCGGTTTTCCGAAGCGCTGCGAGTCCGAGCATGACGCCTTTGGCGTCGGTCATTCATCCACCTCTATCTCGGCGGCGCTGGGACTGGCCGCAGGTGATGATCTTCTCGGCAACAAAAATCGTTCGATCGCTGTCATCGGTGATGGTTCGCTCACCGGCGGCATGGCCTTTGAGGCGCTCAACCAGGCTGGCCATCTCAAGAAGAATCTGCTGGTTGTACTCAATGATAACGAGATGTCGATCTCTAAAAACGTCGGTGCCTTTTCCACATTTATCTCACGCAAGATGACCGGCCGCTATTTCCGCGACCTCAAAAAGGAGATGCAGTCTCTGCTGGGGCATATCCCGGCCATCGGCACGGATATCCTTCACTTTGCAAAACGGGCGGAGAATTCGTTGAAGGGCTTTCTGACTCCCGGATCGCTTTTCGAGGCGCTCGGCTTTGACTATATCGGGCCATTAGATGGGCATGATCTGCCGCAGCTGATCGAGGTGTTCAACAGTGTAACCCAGCTGGAAGGGCCGCTGCTGGTGCATGTCATGACCAAGAAGGGGAAGGGGTATCAGCCGGCCGAGGATAACCCGGACAAGTTTCATGGTGTCGGCGTCTTCGATCTTGCTACCGGCAAGGGTGCGGCCAAGGGGGCGGCCAAGAGTTATACAGAGGTCTTCGGTGATACACTGGTTGAACTGGCGGCCCAGGATCCCAAGATCGTCGCCATTACCGCTGCCATGCCCGACGGAACCGGCTTGAAAAAGTTTTCGGAGCGTTTCCCGGAGCGTTTCTTTGATGTCGGCATTGCTGAACAGCATGGCATGGCCTTTGCGGCCGGTATGGCTGCCGATGGATTCCGTCCTGTAACGGCGATTTATTCAACCTTTGTCCAGCGGGCCTATGATCAGGTCTTTCATGACATCTGTCTGCAAAAACTGCCGGTCTCAATCTGTATGGACCGCGCCGGACTGGTTGGTGATGACGGCCCGACCCACCATGGTGTGCTGGATTATTCATATCTGCGTCATTTGCCCGGTCTGACCGTTATGGCCCCCAAGGATGAGAACGAGCTGCGGCATATGCTCAAGACAGCCGTTTATTCCGGCGGTCCGATTACCATGCGCTATCCGCGCGGCGCTGGCTATGGTGTCGAGCTCGACCAGGAAATCAAGGCGCTTGAGATCGGTAAGGGAGAACTGCTCTCCAGCGGTGACGATCTTGCTATCGTTGCCATCGGCTCCACCGTTTATCCGGCCATGCAAGCGGCCGAGATACTGCGTCAGGCCGGAATTTCAGCCGCTGTAATCAATGCCCGTTTTGTCAAACCGCTTGATGCGGATCTGATTCTGGCTCAGGCAAGGCGCTGCGGCGTGATTGTCACGGTTGAAGAGAATATTCTTCAGGGCGGCTTTGGCAGCGCGGTACTGGAACTGCTCTCCGATAACGCTATGCAGGATGTCCGTGTCAAACGTCTGGGCATCGGCGACTGCTACGTCGAACAGGGTAGCCAGGCGCAGCTGCGTAAGGATGTCGGCATTGACGCGGCAGGAATCGCGGCGTCTGTCAAAGAATTTTTAAAAAAATAGTGCTGGTCAAAGATAGCTGTAATTTTCGGCACACCGGGAAACCGGTGGCCAGACAGGGTAAATGAAAGGATTAAACTTACATGCGTTTTCCAATGCGCCTCAATTACGATCTGACGAAATACATTATGAGCAACAAGATGAACAAGGTGGAGAAGTTTCCACTGGTATTGATGCTTGAGCCGACACACCTCTGCAACCTGGCCTGTTCCGGCTGTGGACGCATCCGCGAATACGCTGACACCATCAAGGAGATGATGACCTTGGAGGACTGTCTCAAGTCGGTGGATGATTGCCCGGCACCGGTTGTCACCATCACCGGCGGCGAACCGTTCCTTTATCCTCACATCTTTGAACTGATCAAGGGCACCCTCGACCGTGGCAAGCATATCTACCTCTGTACTAACGCACTGTTGCTGGAAAAGGCGCTGGACAGTATGACCCCTCACCAGAACTTTACCCTCAACATTCACATGGATGGCCTGGAAGAGACCCATGACCGGATCGTGGAGCGCAAGGGGGCCTTCAAGACCGCCATGGCTGCCATTAAAAAGGCCAAGCAGCTTGGATTTCGCGTCTGCACCAACACCACCATCTTCAATGAAACCGACCTGGTCGAGATTGAGATGCTCTTTACCCATCTGGAGGAACTCGGTGTGGATGGCCTGCTGGTTGCCCCTGGTTTCGGCTACGAGGCGGTTGGTGAAAAGCTGTTTTTGGAGAGACGTGACATCGAACGCAAGTTTGCCGATGTTTATGAGATGAGCAAGAAACATCGCTTTTTCTCAACACCGATGTATCTGCGCTTCCTCAAAGGGGAAAAGAAACTGGAGTGTACCCCCTGGGGTAACCCGACCCGCAATACCCAGGGATGGAAGGCGCCCTGCTACCTGATCACCGATGCCCATTATCCGACCTACAAGGAGATGATGGAAAAAACCCAGTGGGAAAAATACGGCGTCGGCAAAGACCCCCGCTGCGCCCAATGCATGATGCACTGCGGTTTTGAACCGTCGGTCGTCAACGAGATCGGCAAGAGCTGGAAAGACGTTTGGGAAATGTTTATTTGGAATCTTACATAGTTTTTTACAGGTTTGTTTGTATTTCTCTGTTTTAGGCTGAATGTAATAAAAACAATCGCTTACTTGTCAATAAAGAAGAAAGAACCCGCCTCCGTTAATCTGGATTGTGCGGGTTTTTTCTTGCCTTCTATTAGGAAAGTATATTTAAAATAATCTTGACTTTCTGTAATCTGTAATCCATAAAAAGTTTATTAATTAATTGTATTTGTGATGTTTATTCTCATTTCATGGAGATCAGATGAAAACCCGGCTTTTGCTTGCTGCGTTGACGCTTGCCCCGTGCATGCTCTTTGCGGCAGATGATGGCGTCTACCAGATTTCAGAGGTGACGCCATTTGTTTGGGACGGCACCGCTGCGCTTGTACCACAGGCTTCCAGTGTTGATTACGATACGGTCAGCGGTGATGATGAAACCATTAGCTACAACCTTCCCGCCTCATTCTCCGGATTTACCTTTTACCGCCAGAGTTACAATCAGATCACAGTGGATACCAACGGTAATATCTGGTTCGGTAATCCTGGTTCCGCTTATGGCTTTTCACTCCCCTATGCCGGTAAAGGTCCGGTCATATCCGTTCTTAACAGTGATCAATCGTCATATCTGAATGGCGGTGTTTTTATTCAGCACAAGTCATCACCGGAACGGGTAGTCATCGAATGGCAGGGTGATGACTACAATCAGGAAGGATCTGCAACGCAGAACAACTTTGCCGCCATACTCTACCCGGACGGAACCATCCGCTTCGACTACAGGTCATTTCCAACCGCAAACAGTGATGCCGGTTCCGGTATCTCCAAAGATGATCACAGCCATTATCTCAGCACGACAACACTCTACGGAGCCGCATATAATCTGGGCGGGCGTTCATTTCAGTTCAAATACCTGCCACTGACCACCGCCACACTCAACCTTACCTTCAGCGGCACCGGCAGGGGCGTTGTCGTCAGCACACCAACCGGCATCGCCTGCAGCAGCAACTGCTCTGCCACATTCAACATCGGTGATACGATAACACTCCAGCAAACCCCGTCATACTCCACCTTCAGTGGCTGGAGCGGCCCATGCAGCGGCACTGGCGACTGCCAATTCACATTCAGCGCAGACAGCACCGTAACCGCCACCTTCCAACCCGACACCGCCCATCAGGTCTACCTGACCAACGGCAGCGCAAATTACCACTCCACCATCCAGAATGCCTACAACGCCGCAAACAACGATGCAACCATCAAGGCATGGGATGTGCCGATGGCAGAAACCATAAACCTCAACCGCGATATAAACATACAACTGCAAGGCGGCTACAACAGCAGCTACACAACACAAACCGGCACAACAGCAATCAGCGGATCTCTAACGGTATCAAAAGGGAGTCTGGTGGTTGGCGGGGTGGTGGTGCAGTAACCTTTCGACAAGCTCAGGGTGAACGGATTTCGAAAATCATAATGATAACCATCTTATATTCCGTTCATGGTGAGCCTGTCGAACCATGTGAATTTGAAAAATCGATACAAAGGAATTAAAAATGTTCTCGTTTAAAAAAATCTGTTCAGCCTTGAGCGTGGCCGCGTTATTAATTGCCCCGACCGTTGTAAATGCGGAAGGCGTTTGCAGTGTACAAAACGGCATTAATAACATCGGCATTGAATATACCGCAGACACCTGTCCGGCTGCCGGTGACAATGACAGCACAACCCATCATTACATTGATACGTTAATCACCTGTGTGAACGGTAAAGTACACTATGAAGCCTCATATGGCGACAGCACAACAACCCCAGCCTCACTGCAGCAATACGGCTTGAACAACTCATACAATGTCAACAAGGTATTCCGTAACAGCAAGGGCACACACTTCATATTGGTGCATAAATCTTACACCGGCACCATTGAAGGAGTTAATATAGGCACCCTTGCCAATAAGCAGGTTTATACCGATGTCATCAAAAAGGTGTTCTTCGGGGCTGGCGGCGCAGCCAGTAACGACCTGATTACCTGCAACTATCCACCACCGCCGCCACCGGTTATTCCCCCCCGCGACCTCGGTCAATGCAAAACCTGCCCGGCCAACACCGCAACAACCAACTCAGCCGCCAACCTGAAAAGCGGCAACTACTACCACTCCCAGACCGTCATCGCCAAACCTGAGAGTTTATCCTTTGACATATCCTACAACAGCCTCGATACAACCGATCTGCCGCTTGGGCGTGGCTGGACACATGGTTACAACATCAGCCTCAAGGAATCATCCAGCGCCATTACACTTCGTCTCGGTGATGGTGACAACCTTGTTTTTACCCTTTCCGGCAGCAGTTATCTGCCACCTGCCAACAGTTCCGATGATTCAGTCATTGTAAAGAACAGTGATTCCACATACACCCGCACCTTTAAAAACGGCCTGGTGCAGTCATTTAACAACTCCGGCCTGCTGACCGCTGTTACCGACAGCAACGGTAACAAAACCGTCATTACCTATAACGGCAGCTATCTGAGTTCCATCACCGATCCGGTTGGCCGCAAGCTTACCTTTACTGTCACCAACGGCTATATCACCGCCATTGCTGACCCTGCCGGCAGAACCACCAGCTTTACCTATACCAGCAACCTGTTGAACAAGGTTACCGATCCCGCAGGCAACAGCTGGAACTATGTCTATGATTCAAACAGCAGAATGAGCCAGAAGACCAACCCGGAAGGGTTTCAAAGTACCAACGTATATGATGCCGCCGGCAAAAACAGCGCCGCCACTGACCCTGAAGGGCGTACCAAGTACATCACCTATACCGACAGCACCACCAGCACCATCACCGAGAAAGACGGAGGTATCTGGATCAGAAAATACGATCCAACCCTTAATGCACCAACCGCAATAACCGACCCGCTGGGCAATACAACAAGTTACACCTATGACTCAAAAGGCAACCTGCTTACCCGCACCGAACCGGGCAGTAAAACCACCAGCTACACATACGACGCCGACAACAACACCACATCAATCACCGATCCGCTTGGTCGTGTCACCTCATTCACCTACAACAGCCGCGGCCAGGTACTCACCGCCACCGACCCCAAGGGCAACGTCACCAGCAACAGCTATGAT
Source organism: uncultured Desulfuromonadaceae bacterium (assembly GCA_964292275.1). Classification (GTDB taxonomy): domain Bacteria; phylum Desulfobacterota; class Desulfuromonadia; order Geobacterales; family Pseudopelobacteraceae; genus CAXYUZ01. The sequence goes on along the minus strand of CAXYUZ010000011.1, from coordinate 63,113 downwards.
ACCAAAGGCAACCTGCTGCAAACGACCGATCCTGCCAGTGCCGTAGTCAGCTACAGCTATGACTCCAAAGGCAATCCGCTTACCATTACCGATCCGGCTGGCAAAGTGGTAACAATCGCCTATGACACATACAACAACATCAGCAGCATAACCGATCAGAACAACAACACCACAACATACAGCTATGACATAAACGGCAACCTGCTCACCGCCACCAACCCGGCCGGCAAGGCAGCCACTGTTGAATATGACACCATGAACCGCCCGGTTAAAATCACCGACAGCCTTGGCAACATATCCCAACTGGCCTATGACAAAATCGGCAACCGCTCATCAATAACCGATGCCAACGGCAGAAGCACAAACTACACCTACAACTACAACCGCCAGCCCCTGACGGTTAAAAACCCCCTCAACCACACCACCGCACTGGCCTACAGCGGTTCCGGCTGTGCATCCTGCGGCGGTGGCGGCAATGACAAACTGGTATCACTCACAGATCCGCTTGCCAACAGCACCAGTTATGAATACGACAAAGCCGGCCGCCTGACCAGACAGACCGACCCCAAAGGCAATACCACCACATACAGCTACACCGCCGACGGCATCATCAGCGCAGTAACCGACGCCAACAGCAAAACCATCACCTACACCCGCGATGCTGCAGACCGGATCACATCAAAAACATGGCCGGACAACAGCAGCATCAGCTACAGCTATGACAACAACGACAACATCCTCACCGCAACAAACAGCAACATAGGTTACAGCTTCACCTATGACAGCAGAAACCGCATGCTGACAGCCACAGACAGCCGCGGCTACAACATTGCTTACACCTACGACATAAACGGCAACCGCACCACCGCCACCATCAATAAAACCGGCACCCCCGCAAAAACCACAACCTACAGCTACGACGATGCCAACAGACTCACATCCATAACATCACCGGCAGGATCATTCAGCTACAGCTATGACAACAACAACCGCAGAACAGGGCTGAACTATCCCAACAACAGCAAGGCAACCTACAGCCATGACGATGCCGACCGACTGACAGCAATCACCCACACCAAAACAGACAACAGCATCATCACCAAAGCAGAATACACCCTCGACAAAACCGGCAATCGCACCGCAAAAACCGGCAGCACAAACGAAACATACAGCTATGACGCCATCTATCGCCTGACACAGGCCGCAACACCCAAAGGATATGAAACCTACAACTACGACGCCAACGGCAACCGCACACAAGGCCCCGGACCACATGACACCAGATACCAGCACGAAGCAGCAAACCAACTGGTAAAAGGCAAACAATACAGCTACACCCACGACAACAACGGCAACCCCATCACCAAAACCACAAACAACACCGACAAAAACTGGACATACACCTGGGATCCGGAAAACCGCCTCATAAAAGCCGAACTCACCAACAAAACCGACAAACGCACCATCACATTCAAATACGACCCATTCGGCAGAAGAACAGAAAAACAGACAACCATAACAACCAACGGCAACACCAAAACAACCACCACAAACTACATCTATGACAACGACAACATAGCCGTAGAAACAACCGCAACAACAGAAAACGGCACAACCACAAACACAACAACCAACTACACCCACGGCATAAACACCGACGAACACCTTGCCATGGAAAGAAACGGACAGTACTATTACTACCATACCGACGGACTGGGCAGCACCACCGCCATAACCGACAACAACGGCAACACAGTACAAAGCTACAGCTACACCACATTCGGCATACCAAGGCAGACAACCGACTTCAAAAACAGCTACACCTTCACCGGCAGGGAATGGGACAGAGAAACCGCCCTGCACTACTACCGAGCCAGATACTACGACCCGGTGGAAGGGAGGTTCATAAGTCGTGACCCCATTTCATTTGCGGGTGGGGATGTTAATTTGTATGGGTATGTCCAAGGGAATCCGGTTAATTGGGTTGATCCAGATGGATTGATAGCTATTCCTTGGATATCGGTACCTTTAATTCCAATTACCGGTAAACCTAACTTTATTAAACCTGGACCTGGTCCAGACCCCGTTGAATGGCTAAAAAACAATTATAATTCTGATAACTTGGTAGTACAAGCATGGAGATATTGGACAGGTAAACCAATGCTTAATCCGGAAATTCCTATACCAATTCAAATGGCTAAAGGGGGTATTCAAAACAAAGCCAATGAATATTCAAGAGAAGCTAGTCAACAACCAGACCCATGTAATTGGCTGATAAAACAGTATAATAACGCATCATCAACTGCCGAAAGAATGAAAATTAAAACAGCTCAAAAAGTACTGGGATGCCGAAAAAATTCTACTCAAAACGATAAGTGTAAGGAGAAAAAATGACTTGGTATGTTGCAAGTATAATTATGAGTATTAAAACCCTTGAACAACCACAATCACAAATACCAGTTTATGAAAATTTTGTTTTGATTGAAGCCGAAACATCAACGGAAGCGCTTGAGAAAGCAGAAGTCATTGGTAGGAATGAGGCTTTTTATAATAATGATATGACTCTCGATAACAAAGCAGCAAAAATGGTTTATGAAGGTCTTAGGAAATTAATTAACATAAGCAATCCTGAACCATTTGATTTAGATCATGATCGCCCTGTAAGTGGGACAGAACTTACTTATTCTCAGTACATACTGGAAAACAATGAACAAATGAAGGATTTAGTGGATGGCGGTGAATTAACTTTAAGATATATTGAGTAAATTCTCATTGCTCCCATGTTTCATGGGATCCGAAAAACGGCTCATAATAGCCGAACTCACTAATAAAGCTGACAAATGTATCGTCAAATTCAAATACGAGGATTGTTTTGAAAACAAATCGCATTCAATTGTTGGAGTCCGCAAAAAAAGAATCATTAGTAGGTAATTACAACAAAGCAATCTGTATACTCAAGAAGTTGCTTGGTAATAATGCTAACGATATAGATGCATTGATACTTAATGGTAATGTTTTAGAATTAGGTGCGTTTGCAAGAGAACTTGATGGCTCAAATGATAAAAATGTCGTCAATGATATGATGGCTGCAAGAGATTGCTATTGTAAAGTTTTGAGTATTCAGCCTGATAATATAAGGGCATTACATGATTTAGCTCAAAATTACAAAAATATGGGAGAATTAAGCACAGCTATTTTAAAATACAAGCAGTTAATAAATCTTATCAACTCAATGAAGCCATTTGATATTGAAACACGAGAAGAATTAGATGACGCTCTCTTAGAACTATCTGAAATAGAAGGAAACATAAAATAAAAAGCCGCCACCCCCTCAACCACACCACCGCACTGGCCTACAGCGGCTCCGGCTGTGCATCCTGCGGCGGTGGCGGCAATGACAAACTGGTATCACTCACAGATCCGCTTGCCAACAGCACCAGTTATGAATACGACAAAGCCGGCCGCCTGACCAGACAGACCGACCCCAAAGGCAATACCACCACATACAGCTACACCGCCGACGGCATCATCAGCGCAGTAACCGACGCCAACAGCAAAACCATCACCTACACCCGCGATGCTGCAGACCGGATCACATCAAAAACATGGCCGGACAACAGCAGCATCAGCTACAGCTATGACAACAACGACAACATCCTCACCGCAACAAACAGCAACATAGGTTACAGCTTCACCTATGACAGCAGAAACCGCATGCTGACAGCCACAGACAGCCGCGGCTACAACATTGCTTACACCTACGACATAAACGGCAACCGCACCACCGCCACCATCAATAAAACCGGCACCCCCGCAAAAACCACAACCTACAGCTACGACGATGCCAACAGACTCACATCCATAACATCACTGGCAGGATCATTCAGCTACAGCTACGACAACAACAACCGCAGAACAACACTCAACTATCCCAACAACAGCAAGACAACCTACTCCTATGACGATGCCGACCGCCTGACAGCCATCACCCACACCAAAGCAGACAACAGCATCATCACCAAGGCAGAATACACCCTCGACAAAACCGGCAACCGCACAGCAAAAACCGGCAGTACAAACGAAACATACACCTATGACGCCATCTATCGCCTGACACAGGCCACAACACCCAAAGGATATGAAACCTACACCTACGACGCCAACGGCAACCGCACACAAGGCCCTGGACCACATGACACCAGATACCAGCATGAAGCAGCAAACCAACTGGTAAAAGGCAAACAATACAGCTACACCCACGACAACAACGGCAACCCCATCACCAAAACCACAAACAACACCGACAAAAACTGGACATACACCTGGGATCCGGAAAACCGCCTCATAAAAGCCGAACTCACCAACAAAACCGACAAACGCACCATCACATTCAAATACGACCCATTCGGCAGAAGAACAGAAAAACAGACAACCATAACAACCAACGGCAACACCAAAACAACCACCACAAACTACATCTATGACAACGACAACATAGCCGTAGAAACAACCGCAACAACAGAAAACGGCACAACCACAAACACAACAACCAACTACACCCACGGCATAAACACCGACGAACACCTTGCCATGGAAAGAAACGGACAGTACTATTACTACCATACCGACGGACTGGGCAGCACCACCGCCATAACCGACAACAACGGCAACACAGTACAAAGCTACAGCTACACCACATTCGGCATACCAAGGCAGACAACCGACTTCAAAAACACCTACACCTTCACCGGCAGAGAATGGGACAGAGAAACCGCCCTGCACTACTACCGCGCCAGATACTACGACCCGGTGGAAGGAAGATTCATATCACGTGACCCCATTTCATTTGCGGGTGGGGATGTTAATTTGTATGGATATGTCCAAAATAATCCGGTGAATTTTACAGACCCTACTGGCTTGATCCCATTCTTGAATTTAATTGAGCGTGTTGCACCGTATCTCCCGGCGTTAGATAAAGCTGGCAGATTCTTAGCTAATGAGTTTATGAATGGTTCACCTGGGTATTTTGATTTACCAGGATTCCTTTTAACGAAGCCGCCGAAGGATCCCTTGCCAATTGATCCCAATAATCCTTCTTTTAAGAATTACAAAACACCTAACAATAACAAGCCGAAATATAAAGACAATCCAAATACTTGCATTGGGTAGCTTGCATGAATATTGATAAGGCCATGGCAAAAATTAAAAATAGTAAACATGTGATATTTTCGTTAATATTTTACTTTATATTAACTCAACTCGTTCATGTTGTTATTCCAGTTAAATATTTGAATGAGCACCTGGTATCACACACAATATTATTCCTTTTGATCTTAACTACGACCTATTGCCTGGGGTTGTTTTATAGTCCACAAGAAACTAAGATCACTGATTTTAACAAGTTTATTTATTATTGTGTATGCGGATTAATATTATGTGTGTTAATCAATTTTCCATATGGCATATGGCTGAACAAGTTACTTGCCAAGCCTAAGGAATATACTTTGTTTTTAAATTACGGGCCTGTAGCTAGACTCTATTTTTTGGTTATGCTTTGCTTCGTTGGTCCTGTTTTAGAAGCAGTTTATTGCAGACGCTATATTTACAATATAATTAAATCCGACTTTTGTGTATCAACTGGTGTAATTGTTTCGGCATTCATTTACATGGTATTGCATGGATTACGAATTGACTTTGTACACCTATTTATCCCCGGCATCATATATGCGTTAGTATATGAAAAAACAAAGTCAATTTGGTCTAGTATTGTGGTTCATAGTTTTAATAACATGATATGGTTTTCGTTAGTTTATTATGTTTGAGTGGGCTGGCCGCCTGACCAGACAGACCGACCCCAAAGGCAACGCCACCGCATACAGCTACACCGCCGACGGCATCATCAGTGCCGTAACCGACGCCAACGACAACATCCTCACCGCAACAAACAGCAACATAGGTTACAGCTTCACATACGACGAAGCAAACCGCATGCTTACAGCAACAGACAGCCGCGGCTACAGGTTGGCGGCTGATGGCTTCATGGCTGGGTACGATCGCATTGCCAGTCGTTCCCCTTCGGTTATTTGATTTATTGACAGGTAAACTTTTAAATTATAGGAAAAATTCCTTTAAAATATTTTCAACAAAAAATATATCCTTTTAAATCAAATGGTTATGGTTTTGAGGGGTGTTTATCTGGAATTTGACCTAGGTTTTTCTATTGAATGCTCAGCAAAAAGGCTGCCCCAAACGGGCAGCCTTTTTGCTTTCTTAAGGTGCTATTTGTGGTGAATATGTAATTTAGGTTGCTAAAAATAACAATGTAGCCGAATATTGTTACCAAAATCTCCAGATGCGGGTATCCAGATGACTTTACGGAACAAAAATATTCAACAGGAAGTTTTTCTCTCCGAGAGCGATACGTCACGCGAAGTATCGCAAATGGTTAAACAGGGTATCATCAGAAAAATCGGCCCACGTCTGTACACACGCAATATGAGCGAGCCGGTGGAGGTAATTGTCGCCAGGAACCGCTGGCAGATTGTCGGCATGCTGGCACCCGGAGGGGTGATCGGGTTCCGCACTGCGCTTGAAAATCAACCTGCTGCGGATGGCTCGGTTTTTATCTCCTATAACTATAAAAAGACCACCGAGTTGCCCGGTTTGCGTATTATCAGGATTATAGGCTCGGGGCCTGCAAATGGTGATATGCCGTTCGTTGGAGGACTTTATATGTCTTCCACTGCAAGGCTGTTACTGGAAAACCTTGCACCGACAAAAGACAAGGGGGGAATATCCAAATCGGCAGGACAGACGGCTGTCGAGGAAAAATTGACCATCATCCTGCGCATAAAGGGCGAAGATGAGTTGAACAGGATACGGGATAATGCCCGCAGCATTGCAGCTGATTTAGGTCATGAAAAAGAATTTCAGCAGTTGGACCGTATTATTGGCAGCCTGCTCCGGACACGGGAAGCTGAATTGAAAACCATGGTAGCAAAATCGTACTTCAGCGGCGAGCCATATGATCCTGTGCGGCTGGAGCAGTTTGAAGCTCTCCGCACTGCTCTGGCACGCGAGGTATTACCTGAAAGAGGTTGCCTTTACGAGCCCGGGAATGCTTTTTACAATGAAAGTTTTTTCGATGCCTATTTTTCCAATTTTATTGAGGGGACTGAATTTGAAGTAGATGAAGCCCTGGGAATCATTTTTTCAGGAGTAATCCCCCAGTCACGTCCTGAGGACGCTCACGATATCCTTGGCACTTATCGCGTGGTCGGCAATCTGGAGGATATGCGCCGTAAACCTGCAGATGCCGCATCTTTTCTGGAGCTTTTGAGAAACCGTCATGCCATGATCCTGGCGGGCCGTCCGGACAAAAGACCTGGGGAACTGAAAGAGAAAGGAAACCGGGCCGGCACAACCTATTTTGTTTCACCGGAACTGGTAAAGGGCACACTTACGCAAGGTTTTGCGTTCTACAACTCTTTGATTGATCCTTTGGCACGCGCATTGTTCATGATGTATCTGGTATCCGAGGTGCACCCGTTTGACGACGGTAATGGCAGGACTGCGCGGGCAATGATGAATGCCGAGCTTGTGGCTGCAGGTATCTGCCGGATCATCATTCCAAGCGTATACCGCAACGAATATATCTCATCCCTGAAACTGCTCTCCAATCACAAGGATCCAAGTGCGTTCATAAGAGTCATGTGCGTCGCCCAGGAATTTATCAGCAAAATAGATTTCGGCGATTTGACGGCAGCCTGCCATGCCCTGGAGAAATACAAGGCATTTGAGAGACCTGCGGATAACATCAGACTGATAATGCCGTAACCCGAGATGGAATGTTACTGACAGCAGAAAGCCGTATGAGTCAACACATGCTGTTCGCTATTGATGGTACACGTCACTTGCTATCTTATCGCACCGCTTTTCCAGCGTTTAACCGTGGCCAGGCAGACGGCAAGTGCGCCGGCGAATGGCGCCGCTATCCCCCAGAACAGGTTTGAATCGTGTTGCGGCCAGAAGAGTACGGTTGCATCCTTCTGGTCCATGGCCATGAGTATTGCCGGGAAGATTCCGTAGAGCAGGGCCAGATAGAGCGCAAAGAGCATATCTGCGCGGCGGTTGTTTTTTGCCAGGTTGCAGAAGAGCATCATCGCCAGATCGCGGATGATGAACAGCTGGATGGCGATAACCATGACAATGATGTTGGGAAGGTTTTTTTCAGCCGTTGCTATGACCGCCGCCCCGCTGATGATAACATACGGAATCGTCAGCAGCCACCTTGGCGCGCGTTCCAGAAAACCGCGCCAGTTGCCGGACGAGGCATTGGCAATTACCATCTGCAGGTGGATCCGGTCTTTGCGTTCGGCAAAGGCCATGAAGTACACGGCTGCAACGGCTACAAAATGGGCGGCCAGGATCGGTGCCGATATGAATTGGGTATTGTGTACACGGCAGAAAAAGCCTGAGATGTAGAGCATGCAGAACAGCACGAATGCCAGCCAGGTCCAGGGCATGTTTTTCATCTTCAGCTCTATGCGCATCATGTGGATCACACTGATGACCCCCCAGAGTGCAAAGGCCGTGATCGATGCCAGCAGAAAATTGAGCCCGGAATATTCCAGTCCGTACCACTGTACGGCGTCATTCCGGCCAAGCGCCATGCTGAAAAACGGACCGGCGACGATGATCCCCAGCAGAAGCATGGCCGCTGTCTGGCCCCGGTTGGTCTTGCGTTCCTTCTGGATGGCAATCAGGCTGGATAGCAGACTGACGGAGTGGGCCAGAACGGTTGACAAAATCAGTATCAGGGCAATTTTCAGCGTATCGGATGTGCCGTAATCGACGTTTGATATGCAGAAGGCAGCGGTGCAGATCAGTGCGCCGTACCAGGGGTAGATGGTGCTGCCAAACAGCTTGCCCAGTGTCAGCTGCCAGGGGGTGATGACAGACATGCGCTGTCCATCCCAGGTGTGGTCGCGAATTTCGTTCATTACGGTCTCGGATGCCAGTTTGCTCCCCCAGATCAGGGCGATTATGGACAGGAGTGCAGTTGATAGCTTGGCGACGGATTCACCCAGGCGATGATCATCGCTCAAGTATCCCAGATAGAAGATGGCACCCAGTATCAGCGGCATGCCGATTAGCCGGTAAGGGGATATTTCGAGCCAGAGATTACGGCGGAATTCGGGATTAAAGCTCATTTTGACACCCCCTTGACGGTTTTAAGATAGGCTTCCTGCATGTTGCGGCGCTGTTCGCTGAAGCTGCAGATCTGGAAATCGTTTGCTATCAGCCCTTTAAGCAGTTGGTGCTGTTCAGCGGCTGAGCTGTTGAAGGAGAAGGTTGCCTCTGACTCGCTGCATTCCAGATCTGTTATCCCCGCTTGCGCTGTCAGATATGCTCCCAGTCCGGGGGCAGGGGATGAAAGCTTGATTTCCAGGGTGTCAAGCTGGTTGTTTTGTGTGGCGGTAACGGCGTTGTGCTCGATGATCCTGCCGCCATGCAGCACCAGCATGTCGGTGGAGTATTCCTCCAGTTCTGAAAGGATGTGGGATGAAACCAGCAGTGTCATGCCGTCGTTCTGCAGGCGTTTGAACAGAACGGCCAGGCTGTGGCGGGCCTCGGGATCAAGGCCGGATGCAGGTTCGTCCAGCAGCAGAAACTGGGGCTTGTGGATGATTGCCTGCGCGATTGCCAACCTTTGGCGCTGTCCGCGTGACAGTGCGCCGGCCTTGATCTGCATCTTGTCGGCAATCTCCAGTTGCTTGACGCAGCGGTCGATGGTTTCACCGTACTCGCCTTCAGAAATGCCATGCGACATGGCGGCATAGTGCAGACATTGCTGTACAGTCAGCTCTTCATATAGTCCGAACGAGTCGGAGAGGTAGCCGAGCTGGCGGTGTGTGCTGCGCGGGTCGGCCAGTATGTTGCGGCCGTTCATGGAGATTGTGCCGGATGCCGGTTCCTCCAGCGCCGCCAGGCAGCGCAGTAGGGTTGTTTTGCCCGCACCGTTGGGGCCGACCAGTGCCGTGATGCTCCCCTTGCGGATTGTAAATGAGATGTTGTCCAGCGCCCTTGTGCCGGGATAGTCAAAGACCAGATTGTTTGCAGTTATCATTTGTCATTTTCCTTGTTGTTATTGATCCAGTGATAAAATATATGAATAGTAGGGGCGAATCGATGTTCGCCCAATCTGGGCGTATGCAATACGCCCCTACAGCAGGGTTTAAATGTTTAATCACCGGAACAATATCAGAGGAAAAACCAGGTTATAGAGCAGGTTTCACTTAGTCTCTACTTTCAATAAGTTCCAATCCTTCTGAATAATGCAGTTGCCGGAATTTTTTTTCAATTGAAAAGTCATTTGGCTGCTGGTGGGTAAAAGATTCTGTCTGATCCCGGCGTGTTCTGCAAAAAAACTCCATCATGTTTTCTGATTAGAACTATTCATCTGCTATTAAGAATGTCATCCCCGAATGTCTTTATCGGGGATCCATGATTTCAAATAGTTAAAGACTGGATTCCCGATCAGAATCGTTTCGGGAATGACAAAGTTTGTAACTAACGGAAGATTGACGCTAATCAGGTCATATTTTTTAGCCCGGTTGATTACGGTTTTGCGGAGTGAATTCCACGGATAACCTCAACGGACAGTACGGAACTGATCGTTTCATTTTCTTGTTCAGCCTTTCAAAAATGGATTTCGCAATCGCTTGTCGCCTGATATTCTTCCCCCTGAGGTGATTGGATGAAGATGATACGAAATTTGCTGCTGTCTGGATGGTTGTTTTTGATCTGTTTGCCGGTGGTGGCCCTGGCCGATGGGGCCGGTGCACTGACGCCACCCTTTGAAGGCAGGCCCAGATATCCCTTTGAGAGGGATACGTCGATTGGTTGCGGGCACTGGCCGCGCGGGTCGGATGATTATCCGTTCTTTGGTGCGCCGCGTAATGGCGGGCGCAGACGGCATGCCGGTGTTGACCTCTACCCGCCAGGGGGGGCAGGTACGGATGTGCGGGCGATCAAGGATGGCGTTGTCCGCCGGATAGCCCGTTTTTATATCCGCCGCAACGGCGAGGTGACCTATGCGGTTCTGGTGGATCATGGTGATTTTGTTGCCAATTACGCCGAACTTCGCAAACCCCTGCTGAAACCCTCCCAACGGCTGGCGGCGGGAGATGTGATTGGTCAGGTCAGTGGCACGAAACAGCTTCATTTTGAACTCTATGCCGCCGGTGCCCTGAAATGGACATCTGGCTGGTATGGGAAGCGACCAGAAGGACTGCAGGACCCCACTGCTATGATGATCGGCCTGTTCGGCCAGAAGTCGCCCTGAGCTTGCCTTTGGTGAATTGTCTGTTATAAAAATAGTAATATTTCGCATCCTGATGAGCGTGATTTTTCCGCTATTCAGAATGTAATCCCCGAATGTTTTTATCGGGGATCTACAATTTCAGAAAGTTAAAGTCTGGATTCCCGATCAGAAACGTTTCGGGAATGACAATTTTGGTAACTAGTGGAAGATGTACGCTAATCAGGCTTTGTATTGATGGCCCGTTATTACTGATTTCTGTCGGCATTTTTAAGAGGGCTTTGTATGAAGATAACGTTCCCACTGATGGTATTATTTCTCCTCCTGAACTCGCCTTTTACCTTTGCCGGTGAAATCGTCGCTGCGCTTGAAAATTCACCCAATGCGCTGGAATCACTGCTTAATACCGAGGTGACCACGGTTACCGGCGCCAGCAAGTATCAGCAGGAGTTGGTTGATGCCCCGGCATCGATTTCAATTATTACCCGCGATGATATCCGTAATAGCGGTTATCGCAATCTTGCCGAGGCGCTGAACCGGGTACGTGGTTTCTATACGACCTACGACCGCAGCTATCACTATGTTGGCCTGCGCGGTTTCAGTCCGCTGGGTGATTACAATACCCGGATCCTGCTGCTGGTTGACGGTTATCGTCTGAATGACGCGGTATATGAACAGGCCCCGCTGGGGAGCGACTTCCCGGTTGATATGGACTTGATCGAGCGAATAGAGGTTATCCGTGGTCCCGGTTCGTCGCTCTATGGCACCAATGCCTTTCTGGCGGTTATCAATGTCATTACCCGTGATGGCAACAGTCTTTCCGGGGGGGAAATCTCCGCCTCTGGCGGCAGCTTTAATGCATGGACCGGGCGCGTTAGCGGTGGCAGCAAGTTTGATAATGGCGCCGATTTTATGATCTCCGGCAGCTATCGCGATATTGCCGGGATACAGAAGCTCTGGTTCCCGGAATATGCGGCGACAAATGGCGGAATTTCCAGGGGGATGGATGGTGAAAACTCCTGGGATCTGCTGGCCAAGGGGAGCTGGAAGGACTTCTCCATGCTGGTGCTGCACCAGACCAGGGACAAGGATAATCCCACCGCATCCTATGGAACGACATCAAATGATCCTTCTGCCAAGATCAGTGACCGTCATACGCTGGCCGGTATCAACTACAATCACCATGCCGGGTTTGCAGATATCAACGCGCGTCTGACCTATAACCATTATGAGTTCGATGGTGATTATCCCCGCCTGGATGAGCTTACACAGATAAGAACGGTTAATCGTGATACGACGCTGGCGGACTGGATCGGCAGTGACATCTTTCTTGTCAAGTCGCTTGGTTCCCATCAGTTGACCGGCGGTATGGAACATCGCTGGCAGTTCAGTCAGCAGCAGCGGAATTTTGATGTTCTGCCGCAATACAACAGTTACCTTGACAGCAATCGCCGCCTCTTTGTACAGGGGTATTACCTGCAGGACGAATACCATATTCTTGACAATCTGATACTGAATGCCGGTTTGCGCTGGGATCATTACGACAACTTCGGTTCAACCGTTAACCCGCGTGCGGCCCTGATCTGGAAACCGTCCCTGACAACGGTGCTGCGTCTCTCCTATGGTGAGGCGTTCCGGGCACCCAATGCCTATGAGCTCTATTATGGTGATCAGATCAGTTCCCGCGGCAATCCGGATCTTAAGCCGGAAAAGATTCGTACGGTCGAGCTAGGGGTGGACCAGTATATCGGTGAAAATTACAAGGCTGGTATCAACGGATTTTATACCCGAATCAGCGATCTGATCGAACAGGTCACTGATGCAAACGGCCTTCTGGTTTACGAGAATCAGAGCCAGGTTGAGGCCAAGGGGGCGGAACTCTATGCCGAGGGGCGCTGGGAAAACGGTTTTATCAGCCGGATCAATTATACCTATCAGGATGTAAGAAATACTAATTCAGCACGTTTCGTGACCAACTCACCCCGCCATATCGCCAAGGCGTCATTGACGGCGCCCCTTCCGCTCAGGAAAAGTTTTGCAACCCTGGAGGGGGTTTACAACAGTGCCCGGCTGAACAGTCTTGGTGAGCGGATCGCCGGGGGCGTTATCTTTAATCTGACGCTGTTAAGCCGCGATATCATCGAAAATCTGGATCTATCTGCCTCGGTCTATAACCTGTTTGATTCCCGTTACTCTCATCCGGCCGGTTCTGAACAGTATAACAGCCGCGGTGAGGCATTGCGTGAAATTGCGCAGGACGGGATCAGTTTTCGAGTCAAGGCAACCTGGCGGTTCTGAACATGATCAAACGTCTCCTGCTCATATTGTTCTTCAGTCTGTTTACCTGTTCAGCAATGGCTGCCGCTGACTTTCCGCAGGAATACCGCGTCAAGGCCAACTATCTGCTGAATATGCCGATCTTTGTGACCTATCCTGCGTCAGCGGGGCGTTGTTCAACCTTTGTAATCGGGTTGATCGGTAATACACCGCTGGATGAGGTTCTGGAAACCAGCCGGGGTAAAATTATCAAGGGGCGGCCATTGGAGGTTCGCCGGATCAGGAGTCTTGATCAGCTTGGCTGCTGCCAGGTCCTGTTCATTGCATCGTCCGAGCGTTACCGGCTTGCCTCTCTGCTGGCAGAGGCCAACCGGCGCGGAATTCTGACCATCAGTGATATGCGCGATTTCAGCCGTCAGGGGGGGATGGTCCAGCTGGTAACCTTAAATAACCGGATTACCTTTGATCTCAACCAGGGGGCTGCCCGCAAGGCAGCGATCTCATTTGGTACCCAACTGCTAAAGCTGGCTAACGACATCAGGAACTGACACGATGCAGCGCTTCGAAAGTTTCTTCCATTCTGTCGGCAGTTTTCGCAACAAGCAGCGGCTTGTCATTATGCTGGCCTGTCTGGTTGTGTTGATGGCCTCCTTTGTCTGCTTTCTGGTGCATAACTACATTTCCTTTAATCGTGAAAGTGTCAACCGGCTGGTATCGTTGAGTGATATTGTCGCCATCGATGTTGGCGCTGCGCTGACCTTTGGTGATGATCAGGCCATTGCGCGTTCATTGGTTTCACTCAGGGCCGATCCATCCATAAAACAGTTTTTTGTCTTGAATGAACAGGGACGGATCAGTGCGCGTTACAGCCAGGACACCGCCTTTTTGCAGCCAGAGGATAATAACATCCAACTGGAGCTGTTGCGCAAGAAGGTCGGCGCCAGTATCTGGAATCTGGCCATTGTTGTCGAACGCCCTATTTACAGGGACGGGAGTCGTGTCGGCACAACACTTGTCGAGCAGGATAGCCGGGTTATCGCCGATAAAATCATGGTCAGTGCCGGGATCGGTGTGATCATCATGCTTTTTTCACTGGCCATCAGCTATTTCCTGGCCGAACGGTTCCAGCGGGTTGTTACGGAGCCGCTGATTGACATTGCAAAAGCGATGCGTGACGTCAGTCTGAACAAGGACTTTTCCAAGCGGGTTGCCCATAGTGATACGGAGGAGATTGATCAGCTATCGGATAGTTTCAATGAAATGCTTTCCGAAATCTCCCAGCGTGATGATGCCCTGCTGAAGCGTCAGGCCCAGTTGCACGAGATGGCGAATTTTGATTCGTTGACCAAACTGCCTAACAGAACGCTCTTCAATGACCGCCTGGAAAAGGCGATCCAGCGTGCCGAGCGTGCAGGCGAGGTTTTGGCGATTCTGTTCATTGATCTGGATGATTTCAAATTGATTAACGACACCCATGGTCACAAGGTCGGTGATATCCTGCTCCAGGAAACTGCGCAGCGATTGTCGCGATTGACCCGTGCCGATGATACCCTGGCGCGTCTGGGGGGGGATGAGTTCATCATCTTTCTGCAAAATGTGAAGAGTTTTAAAAATGCCCAGATGGTTGCCAGAAAGCACATCAAGAGTCTCTTTGAGCCATATATAATTCTGGACAACAGCCTGTTTGTGTCGGCCAGTATCGGGGTAGCGCTCTATCCTGAACATGGGACAACGGTTGATCTGCTCGTCAAGTGCGCCGATACGGCCATGTATCTGGCCAAGGAGAAGGGCAAAAATAATGTGGAACTTTTTTCCAGCGCGCTTCACCTGAAGGTTTCCGAGCGGCTTGGCCTGGGGAATGACCTGCACAGGGCGCTGGAGCAGGGCGAGCTTGAACTGTATTACCAGCCGCGGATCAACCTGCAGAAGAAATGCTGGGCCGGCGCGGAGGCGCTGATCCGCTGGAATCATCCCGTGTTGGGACTGATCCCCCCCGATAAATTCATTCCGCTGGCCGAGAGTACCGGCCAGATTCTGGCCATTGGTGAATGGGTGATCCGCGAGGCATGCCATCAGCTTCAGAAGTGGCACCTCCAGGGGGTTTATCTCCCCCGTCTCTCCGTTAATGTCTCGCCGTTGCAGCTGCAACGCCAGAATCTGATCGAGATTGTCAAGGAGTCAATCGTTGAGAACAGGCTCTGTGTGCAGGCGCTCGAACTGGAGATTACGGAGGGGGCCCTGATGGAGAACTTTGAACATTCGGTCGGCTACTTGAGGGAGTTGCAACGGCTGGGAGTTCAGATCAGTATTGATGACTTTGGTACCGGTTATTCTTCGCTCAGTCAGCTGCGGCATCTGCCGGTCAATGTGCTCAAGATCGACCGCTCCTTTCTGCAGCATGTCCATGAGGATGAGGAGGATAACCAGCTGCTGGCGGCAATTATCAGCATGGCCCGCAGTCTGCATCTGGAGGTGGTTGCCGAAGGGATTGAATATGCCGAGCAGGAGGCCTATCTGCTTGCCCATGACTGTTATGAGGTGCAGGGGTACTACTATGCCAGGCCTATGCCGGTGGATAAACTGACCGAGCTGTTCTTGAGTACACATCCACGTCATGCAGCTGTCATGCGTGACATTGATCGAGTCTGTTGTTTCAGGGGGAGTGGTGACGCAATCTCCTGCAACAGCAGCGATCTGCTCTTCTGCCGTTTCATGCCGGATCGGCCGGCCGCCTGTGGCGGCAAGGTTTCCTGTCAGAACCCTCCCAAGGACTCAACAACCCTGCCGTCATAGGCGATCCGGTCAGATCGTTTTTACTTCCGTTTGATCACTGTTCTGGACGGTCGCAGCCGCCTGTTTGCCGGCAATGATCTGGGTCAGGAATGCCGACAGTAGCCCTCCCATGTTTTCACCCCCCTGAACCAGAAAGTCCGGTGTGACCTTGATGTTGCCGCTGGCAATCTGCTTGGCGATTTCGATGGCGGTAACACCCTGCTGGCCGACGGCGCGGTTTTGCAGTTCGTAGGCCTTGGCAGTCGCCTCACCCATGGCGAGAATTTTTGCCCCCTCTGCCTCACCGCGTGCCTTGATACCCTTGGCCTCACCCTCTGCCTTGAGGCGGATCCCCTCGGCATCACCCTCGGCGAAGCGGATCGCCTTCTCCTTGTTCTGTTCGGCAATCTTGACGCCGATCTCCGCCTCTACCAGATTTTTCTGCTGGTCGGCCTCGGCCCGTGTTTTTTCGGTGGCGATACGGGTCTGCTCGGCCTTCTGCTGATCCTGGTACATGGCCTGTTGCTGCTGGGCAATGATCTTGCGGGTCTGGGTGTCCATCAGATCCTGCGGCAGCATGATCTGGCAGATCAGTACGGAGACGCATTCCACATGGTATTTTTCCAGTTCCTTGCGGGCGCGTTCCTCTGCCTTGCGCTGTTCCTCCTGGCGATCCTGCATGAAGTTCATCGCCGAGGTGGATGATGCCTGGTTGCGGAAGCTGGAGTCGATCATCGGGTGGATGACATGCTGGATCAGATTCTCGGTGGAACCGATCTTGGAGACCATATATGGTGCCTGATCCGGACGGACACGGATAACAACCTTGACCGATACGTTGATTTCAAAGCCGTCGCGGGAGACGACCTTGAGCGGGTTGAAACGGGTTTCTGCACCGTCGTCCCAGTCAACGCTGATGTTGGTTGTGTCAACCACATAGGCGATGTAGGCGCGGCGGTTGAGGTAGTAGAAACCGGGGCCGGCCACCTCCTGCTGGATACCGCGGAATCCCTTTGGTACGACATAGCGCTCAATCCCCAGATTTACCCGTTCGTCCACTCCCTGCAGGGATTCACTGTCGGTGCTCTCCACAGCGTTTTTAATCTCAGGCGGTTCCTCACCCACGTTGGAGACGACAACGGCTACCTGACCGCGTTCGACTATTGCCACGTCATCCAGTTCGACCTTGAAGGTCAGCGGGTTGATGTAATAGGTGCCCGGTTTGAGTACATCAAACTGCGGGCCGCGCTGCCCCCCGGCAGTCAGAAATTTGGATGCATCCTGATAATCTGTATGGCCGGTGACCGGTTTGGCGACATATTCGGCCTCGGGGAGCGGTTCACCGTCCAGTGCGGTTACCAGACCGACCTTGTTGGCCGGGATGACAGTGGCATCCTTGATCTCGACATGGAACAGATCGGTATTGATACGGTATGTACCGGGAAGCAGTATGTCAATTTGCGGCCCCTTCTGACCGCCGTTGTGCAGGAAGGCCTGGCCGTTTTCAAAGTTGGAATGTTTTGGAACCTGACGTCCCAGAAGCCGTCCAGCCGGGATCTGTTCCCCGTCCATGGAGGTTACAACGCCAATTTGACCTTTGTCGATGATGACTACCGGAACCTTGCGGACGGTGAACAGATCGAGGTTGATCCGGTAGGTGCCGGGGGGGAGCAGTTCAATCTGTGGCCCTTTTTCACCGCCATTCTGTAGAAATGCCTCACCGTTCTGGAAGGCGTTGTGCCCTTCGACCACCTTGGCAAAAATCTTGCCGGGAGGTATCGGGCTACCGTCCACGGAGGAAATCAGGGCAACCTCGTTTTCTTCAACGGTCACTGCGGGAAGCTTCTTGATCCGGAACAGGGCCGGGTTGATACGATAGCAACCCGGTGGAAGGATCTGGATCTGCGGCCCCTTTTCACCGCCGTTGTGCAGGAAGGCTTCGCCGTCCTGGAAGGCGTTGTGCCCTTCGACCACCTTGGCAAAGATCTTGCCCGCCGGTACGGGATCGCCGTCAATGGATTCGAGCATACCGATCTCATTTTCGGCAATGTTGGTGAAGAGCTGTTTTTTAGTCGTGTAGAGGAACGGAATCAGCAGATGCAGGCCAGGGCCGAGGGTACGCGCCTGGACGCCGATCTCGCTGGACATGGCGACAACCCGCCCCTGCGGCATCTTGGCCCCGAAGTACTTGCGTTCCAGAACCGCAATCTCATTGCCGCCGACAATGACTATCGAGTTCCAGAGCAGGATGATAAGCAGAACCAGCCCGATTAATAGCTGGTAGTGACTGATGATAAAGCCCATGGTTTGATCTCCTGTGGTTACTGTTGATGTGATAGTAAAAAATATTGAGCAAGTTTCTTGTAAAAGTTCAAAATTATCATTCCCGAAGCGGTTTTGATCGGGAATCCAGATTCTGATTGCCTGAAAAGTCTGGATCCCTGATAACGGCACTCGGGGATGACAATTATTTTGCAGGAGTCTCAGATTTTAAATGGTGTGTTAGCGGCAAGGCCTCGTAACGCATCATTTAAAATCTATGTCACGATATTATTATTCCGGCGGTGACAGTATCCGCTCCAGCACCCGTCTGGCGGCATCCCCCTTGCCCAGGGCACGTGCGGCAGCACCCATCTGCTGCAGTCTGGCCGGGTTGTTCAGCAGCCCCTTTATGCGCCAGATCAGTGAGTCTGCATCGGGCGCTTTCAGTGCCGCGCCGTTTTCCAGCAGGAAGTCGGCGTTGCGCTCTTCCTGACCCGGTATGGGTGAAACAACCACCATGGGGAGTCCGACGGCCAGACACTCTGCCGTTGTCAGTCCCCCCGGTTTGGTAATCGCCAGATCGCTGGCAGCCATCAGTCGTTCAATCACCCTGGTGAATCCCATCGGGAACAGCCGTTTCGGGTAGCGTGAGGCGATTGCCTGCAGTGCGCTCAGAAGTCCCTCGTTCTTGCCAGCCAGGGCGATCAGCTGAAAATCCCCATCCAGCTTCATCAGTTCGAGGGCCAGTGCCCCCATATCACCGACACCGTTGCCACCAGACATCATCAGCATGGTTGTCTTGTCGGGATCGAGGCCGAATTCGGCGGCGCACTCACGGCGTGAGAGCTGTTCGCTGAAGACGGGCATGATCGGGATTCCGCTGACAGTCACCGTATCCGCGTTTATACCGCGCCGGGACATGCGCCAGGCCACTTCGTCGCTGGCGGCAAAATAGCCGCTCAGGTTTTCCTGGACCCAGAGCGCGTGCAGGTCGAAATCGGTTACCTGTACCCAGACCGGCTTGTTGAAGGTTCCCTTGGCAATCTTACGCGACAGCAGGGCGGCCGGCAGGAAGTGGGTGCAGATGACGTGATCCGGGTTTAGTTCCTTCAGCAGTTGCTGGAGATTTCTGGTGTTGAACCTTTCGATTGCCAGTCTCAGGCGGGAGAGGGCGGAATCGACCTTTTCGCGGTCCGAGCGGGCATAGAGATAGCCCCAGAAGGCAGGGTGCCTTTCGATGATCTTGATGTAGGTTTCCGAATAGACCTTGCGGAAGAGTTCTGGCACGATTTCGAGCAGATCAATGTGGGTAACCTCGACGTCCGGATACCATTTTTCCGCCGCGGCCTGGATCGCCTGGGCCGCCCGAACGTGCCCGGCGCCGGCCGAAACGCTGAATACAGCAATACGTGTTTTAGGGGTTGTCATTGCAGTTGCTCCAGAAATTTTGAGATGTCTTCGGGGATTACCTCTTGCTTAGCCTGTTCTGTCTTTGCAGATCCTTGCCGTATTTGGTGATGAAGCTGTTGAAGTTGACCCAGATGTCATTGAATCCGAATGTCTGCATCTCCTTCTTTGCATCCCTGAGTGACCACCCCTGGTATTTCATCCGGTAGGCGGCGGAGACGATTCCGGTTCTGTCCTGACCGTGGCGGCAGTGGATGTAGACCGGCTGGTTGGCCGGATCGGCCATCAGCGTCATGACCTGTTCGACCTTCTCCTTTAGCCCTTTGCGAGTCATTTTGATCGGTACGCTAATCGCCCGCATGCCGGCACCCTCAACGTCGGCCTGTTCATTATCGGTTGTCCGCATGTCAATGACAGTCTTGATCCCCATCCTCTTCAGTGTGGCGTAGCCATTCTTTTCCGGTGCCGCGCCGCGATAGATCCCTGGCGCGATGGTTCCCACGTTGGCGAGTCCCGGTAACTGATCGGAATGCTCTGCCGGATTGGCGGGATTTGTTGTTGCCTTGTGGTTTTCTGTTTCGGCAAGGGCGTTGTTCGTGAACGGAACGGAGATGGGAGTCAGTGCGATGAGGGTGATGAATAGTCTGCTGGTGAACTGTTTCACGGAGAAGGCTCCCTTAGTTGTTGTCGCTGTTGAGTTGCCATTGAACCCGGCGTTCTGGATCGGAATCAGTGCGACTCCTGCACGCGTTTGATTCGTTCGGTTGTTTCCGGGTGTGTGGAGAGGTAATTTTTGAATGGCAGCTCGTCCTTGTTTTTGGAACCCTTTTTGCCGTCAAGCTGGCTCTGCAGTCTGGCGAGGATGTCGGCATAGCGGCTAACCGGAATGGCGCTCTTTTTCATATAGCTGATGGCCATATCATCCGCTTCGCGTTCAAAGTCACGGGAGTAAGAGGCGTTGACCAACGCTGTCGGCAGTGAGGCCGAGATGGATGTGGCCGATGTGATGTCCCCGGTCAGTGTTGCGATGAGCAGGCCGGTAATCGAGCTTTGCAGTGAGTGTCTCAGGATGTGGCGATGCAGGACATGGCCAAGTTCGTGGGCCATGACGCCGGCCAGTTCGTCGTCGTTTTTAGACAGTGCCACCAGATCATCGGTGACAACTACAATGCCCGATGGGAGCGCCATGGCATTGGCACCCACTGATTCTCCGCTGCGGAATTCAAGACGGCACTGTTCTGTTCCGGGAATGGCGGCGCTGACCTGTTTGAAACGGGCCGTCAGCTGTTTGCGGCGCTCTTGATTCAATTTGCTCGGTTTGAAGACCAGGGTGTCGAGGGTTTCCAGGGTGTGTTTGCCGAGCATGTTTTCCGTGGAGGGGGGGATGGCAAAGGCGACATATTTTGATAGCGGAGGTACGCCAAAGCGGATGAAGGCAAAGACCAGCAGGGCCGTCAGCAGCAGGGCTGCCAGGGCATAGTGCAGGTTTATTTCCAGCTTGTGGATAATGTTGTTTGCGTGGCCACGCTTCTGGAGACGTTCCAGATCATTGGCAAACGCCTGTCTGTCCGGATCGCAGAGTCCACCGTCCGGCAGAAGGATATTTCGTCTGGCAGAGCCGATTTTGTCCGAAACACGGACCTCGTCAAGCTTGTAGATCTGGTGGATCCCGTCGCCAACAATGGTCAGGGTATGATTGTCACTGATCAGTGAAACCTGTGAGCGTGTTGAAACCTTGCCGTCGTAATATCCCGCTTCTGACTTGTTCATGGCCGTTTTTATAAACCGATATCGATGCCGAATACATCGCTGATCTCTTCGCCGGTGGCGGTTGTGGTGTAGTTCTGGTCGCCGCAGGTAAAGCTGCTGATGCCGTTGGTTGTTTCCAGAGAAAGGCATTCAAGACGGTAACGGGTCATTCTGACCGTCGCCCAGGGGGTCAGCAGACCGCATGTCAGGGTGATTGCCAAAAGGTTTGTGAACAGAAGCCAGGCCACCTTGAACGGGTTCTGCACACTTTTAAAGCTGTTGCCGGTAATGGTGGTCTTGTTCCAGGTCAGGTTGGTCAGTTCGGTGGTCAGGTAGACAATCAGCAGAAAATAGCTGATCACCACGAAGATCATCAGCGGGAAAAATAAAACGGGCATGTCGGATATCTCTGTTGCCTTTTTGGAAAAAAAGCTGCTGAGATCCAACATGCTGCCGAATGCGATCGTAATGATGAAAAGCGCCAGAAAACCGCCAAAGACCTTGATGTAAAGTTTATAAAAATCCTTGGCCTTTGCAGTGAATGTGAAGGGTGTTGATCCGTAAAGTGTATTCTCCACCAGAAACTTGATCTGGCTGTACTTGACGTAGGGTGCTGCCGCTCCCAGTGTGATTGGCACCAGCA
Source organism: uncultured Desulfuromonadaceae bacterium (assembly GCA_964292275.1). Classification (GTDB taxonomy): domain Bacteria; phylum Desulfobacterota; class Desulfuromonadia; order Geobacterales; family Pseudopelobacteraceae; genus CAXYUZ01. The sequence continues at coordinate 40,680 of CAXYUZ010000011.1, read as the reverse complement.
TCGGCAGTCCCATGAAGACGGCGTAGGATTCATGGTAGTTTGGTTTGAATCCGAAACGGATGTTGCGGTGCGCTGAATTGCTGTTGTTGAATACCTTGGAGCGGACGATCAGCCAGGGGATGGCGACGAATATGATCATACCGATGGCCATGCTCAGGAAAGGGCTGATCTGATTGCTGACACTGTAGAGGATCAGCATGACAGCGCCGATCAGCCACCCCTTGAAGAGCACCAGAGGATCCGCCAGGTAGTCGAACGGCTCGTTATGCAGCAGGGTACTGGCGTAGAAGAACCTTCTCCGGCGCACCTTGGCCCAGGGGGAGTAGATTCCGCAGGTGATGATCTGCAGCAGGGTGTTGACGATCCAGATGCCGAAGTATTCTTTTGCTGTTCCCTTGAAGTCGAAATTCAGGGTCTGCGGGTTGCCGGGTGTTTGTCCCTCTGGCTGACCGGTAACCGGGATTGGCGGAGGGGTTGCGGCCTGCTGGCTGGATGTTTCGCCTGGTTCAGGTTGTTGACCTGTTTGCGGCAGTGGCGGGGGTAGTATTTGAGCTGCTGTGTCGGTGCTGTCTGGCAATGGTGGTGGCACTGCTGATGCAGGGGGATTTGTGACACTGGCCGGCGGGTCAGGCTCGCAATGTACGGCGATTGAATCGGCGGTCAGTGGAAAGGTTTTATTGCATTTTGGACAGGTCAGTGTTTTTGCACCATTCGGCAGGAGATCTTCCGGGAAAACCTTGAAGAAGTTGCATTCCGGGCAGGTGATCTTGATCTTGTATTCCATCGGTTCTCCATCTGGCGTGATTATGACTTTGAATGACTGGTGTTAAGCCGCTGGTCATGAAAAAGTTTTTAGCATGTCCAGGTGCTGCAAGTCACGCAAAAGTTTCCTTCAGGCAGTGGATCAGTTTGTCGTTTTCCGCTGTGGTTTTGATGGCAACACGGAAAAACTGACTGGAGAGACCGGTGAATGTGGAACAGTCACGAATCAGGATCCGGCTTTGCATCAGTCGTTCCTTGAGTTCACTGGCGGTCATGGCGTTGTTCAGTTTTGACAGCAGGAAGTTGGCCCTGGATGGATAGGGTGTGATCTGCTCGATCCCGGACAGCAGGCTGAACATTCGTTTACGTTCTGACTCCATATATGTCAGCGTGTTTGCAGCGTACTCCTTATCGCGCAGGGCGGCCAATCCGGCAGCCTGAGCCAGGGTGTTGACACTCCATGGTCCTCCCATGGCGGAAAGTCGGCTGATCAGCGACGGAACTGCCAGAGCGTAGCCCAGACGCAGTCCGGGGAATCCGTAGAACTTGGTCATGGAACGGAGGACGATGCCATGTTCTCCCTTGAGTATCTCTTCGGCAGCGGAAGATTCCGGGCAGAAGTCGATAAAGGCCTCATCCAGAACCATGAATGTGCCGAACTCACCGCAGAGCCTGTAGACTTCTGTTATCGTCTCCGGGGGGAACAGCTTGCCACTCGGGTTGCCCGGGTTGCAGATATAGAGGGCGTCATACCCCTCTTCCAGGGCGGCTTCAAGTTGGTTGAGGTCGAGGTCGAAATCATTGTCCGCTGAAAGGATGAAGTGTCGTACCTCCCAATGGTGCTGCTGCAGCGCGTAGGCGTATTCACTGAAGGCCGGTGATACGATTAGCGCCTTTTTACCCCTGATCATGGCAGGCAGGTTGTAGATGGTCTCGGTGGAGCCATTGGCGATGGAGAAGTGCTCTGCTGTCAGACCGTGGATCTCGGCCAGGGTCTGTTTCAGTTCGCCGCAGCTGTTGTCCGGATAGTGAATCAGGCTGTCAATGGCAGTGCTGATGGCGTTTTTGACATTCGCAGAAAGTCCGAGCGGGTTGATGCTGGCCGAGAAGTCGATCGATTCTGTTGCAGAAAAGCCTCGTTGTCTGGCAACGGAGAAAATGTTGCCGCCGTGATCATAGATGTGTGCCATAGGTACCTCTCAGGATTGCGACCGCTGCAACGGAAAGCAGCGTCATCAGCAGGGTTGATGCATACATCAGCCGGATCATGCCGCGATAACTGTTGCCGTCGATGGGATGCAGCGGATCGCCGATGTACTGTTTTACGGATAGTTTACCGGAATAGGTCGAGTTGCCGCCGAGGCGGATCCCAAGTGCGCCGGCCGCCGCCGATTCAGGGTGGGCGCTGTTGGGTGACGGGTGATTGTGACGGTCGCGCAGTGTGATTTTAAGCGCATTGCCAAATGAAAGCCTGGTCAGCGGTGCGGCAAACACCATTAATCCGGCGGTCAGACGGGCCGGGATCAGGTTGAGCAGGTCGTCCATCCGGGCTGAGGCCCAACCCATGTCGATGAAACGTTCGTTCTTGTAGCCGACCATGGAATCAAGCGTGCTGACTGCCTTGAAGGCCATGCAGGCGACCGGGCCACCCGCCGCCAGCCAGAAGAGTGGCGATATGATGCCGTCGGCGGTGTTTTCCGCCACGGTCTCGATCAGTGCCCGCCAGATCTCCGGTTCTTCCAGTTGATCGGTATCGCGGCCGACGATCCAGGCCAGTCTGGTCCGTGCGGTCTGAATATCGCCGTTAAACAGCGCCTCGGCCACAACGGCCGATTCGCGGTGCAGTGAGCGTGCCGCCAGGCAGGTGCTGGAGATGATGATTGCGATGAGAACTGCCGCTGCATGGGGCAGGTACTGCCCGGCTGCATAGAGCAGTGTGGCTGTTGCACCGGCGGTTATTCCGGCGGTCAGCAGCATCAGCAGCACACCAGCCCCCTTGAGCGGCAGGTGTGAACGGCGCAACAGTGATTCCAGCGTCGAGATCAGCCTGCCGATCAGTATGACCGGGTGCGGCAGCCAGCGCGGATCGCCAATTGTCAGATCCAGTGCGCATGCCGCGGCTATGACGAGCGGATCAGGCAGAAACACGATCCAGCCCGCAGATCTCGAATAGTTTGGCCATGTCAAGATGACGTTCCATGTGATCGGCCAGCAGATCAAAAGGATCCGGCTCAACAGCCGCGCTGTTGTCCTTGGTCGGCATTCCCTTTTCAGTGCGGATACGGTTCAGGTAACCGTCACGGAAGCGGCAGTTGTCAAAGACGCCGTGCAGGTATGTGCCGAAGATCCGGCCGTCTGCTGACACGGAACCATCTGCGATGCAGACATCCTGTTCACCACGTTTGTGTAGTTTGGCAAATGGCCGTTCAGGGTCAACGGTGGTCTGTCCCATGTGAATCTCGTAGCCGCTGATTTCTCCGTTGTATCCGCCTGCAATCAGGGTTGCCCCTGCTGCTGCGGTTCCCGTTGCCAGGTGAGTTTCCTTCTCAATGGTCATCTCGGTGGATACCGGCAGCAGTCCAAATCCATCTGCCTCGGCAATGCCCGATTCAACGCCCTGCGGGTCGCTGATCCGGTTGCCCAGCATCTGGAAACCGCCGCAGATGCCGATGATGCGTCCGTTGAAGTTTTTGACTGCATCGAACAGGCCGCGTTCTTTCAGGAACTGCAGGTCTGAGATAGTGGATTTACTGCCCGGGATGATCAGGATATCCAATCCTTCGATCTGTTCAGGGGTGGTGATGTAGTTGAGGATGATGTCCTCTTCACGTTGCAGGCGGTCAAAATCGGTGAAGTTGGAGATGCGCGGCAGGCGGATGACGCCGACCTTGATCATCTCCTTGCCGCTTGTCATGGCCGTTTTCTTGATCTCTTGACTGAGGATGACACTGTCCTCGGCCGGAAGAGAGAGTTCCGCAAGCCAGGGGATCACACCCAGCACCGGTACGCCGGTTTTCTCCTGAATGAATTCGATGCCGGGTGTCAGCAGCGATTCATCACCACGGAATTTATTGATGATCACCCCTTTGACCAGGGCACGTTCCTCCGGCTCCAACAGGTCAATTGTACCGGCGATCTGGGCGAAGACACCGCCACGGTCGATGTCGGCAATCAGGATCACCGGGGCTCCGGCCATGGCAGCCACCTTCAGGTTGGCAATGTCTGTATGCTTGAGGTTGATCTCGGAGATGCTTCCGGCCCCCTCGGCAACGATGAAATCGAAATTGTTGCACAGGTTGGTGAAACTCTCGGTGACCTTTTCAAATGCCTGTGGTTTATAGGCATCGTATTCATGGACATTCATGTTGCCAACCGGGCGTCCCTGGACCACGATCTGGCTGCCGGTGTCAGAGTTCGGTTTCAACAGTACCGGGTTCATATCGGTGTGGGGCGGGATCTTGCAGGCGTCGGCCTGCATGGCCTGGGCGCGGCCGATTTCGCCCCCTTCCAGGGTTACGAATGAGTTCAGTGACATGTTCTGGGATTTGAACGGTGCCGTACTGATACCACGGTTGACGAGCATGCGGCAGAAACCGGCGGTGAGAACGGATTTGCCCACATCGGAGGCGGTGCCACAGAACATGAGTGCGTTGGCTTGCTGTTTGAGATCGTTTTGTTTGTCTGTATCGCAGGGAGGCTGGTTGGCGTTGAATTTTCTGGCATAACCGCGCGGGGTCACCATTCTGCCATGGCTGTCAATAAAGCTGCTGGCATTGCCGATGGTAACGATGGTGGACATGTGAATCTCGTGTTCGAGCATTTCACCCAGGGTTGTGACCGTGAACGATTGGTCGTCGCGACAGGCATTGCGGACAATGCCGACCGGTGTCTCTGCTGGACGTGATTTGAGGCAGATTCGTCTTGCCTCCTCAATCTGTGTCACCCGGGTCTTGCTGCGCGGGTTGTAGATGACCATGACGAAGTCGGCCTTGGCGGCGGCCTCAATCCTTGTCTTGATCAGTTCCCAGGGGGTCAGCAGGTCGGAGAGGGAGATGACGGCGAAGTCGTGCATCAGCGGGGCGCCAAGTACGGAAGCGGCTGCCTGTACGGCCGATATGCCGGGGATGACCTGTACCTCCGGTTGCGGCAATGCCTCGCCGGTAGTCAGTTCGTTTTCAAGAAGTTCAAAGATCAGCCCGGCCATGCCGTAGATACCGGCATCACCGCCGGAGATCAGGGCGACGTTGTTCCCTTCACGGGTCAGGCGGATCGCTTCTTTGCAACGTTCAACCTCGCGCATCATGCCGGTGGATACGATTGTTTTGCCGGTGGTGAGTGGTTTGATCAGATCGATGTAATTACCGTAACCGACGATGGTGTTGGATTCTGCAATCGCAGACAGGGCCGCTTCGGTCATATGTTTTACGTCGCCAGGACCGCTGCCGATAATATAAAGGGTTGCCATGGAATTCCTCTGTTTTGTCATGTTAAAATTTCATCTGTTTGCCGGGCCATACTGGCCGTAAAAACATTAAATTATGCCACGTAAACAGGTGTCGATGCAAGCCAGAATTATTTATCCGTTGTTGACTATTTGAAAACACTCATGTATGTTTTTTTGAATTAACCGTTTATACGGGAAACAGGGGGAAAACTAGATGCTGAAGAGGTTTTTGTTGGCCGGGATTGTTGCTGTTATGTTTGCCCAGAGTGCGCAGGCATGGGATATCGGTGGTATGGTTGATGCCGGAAAGGATGCGGCCAAGGCGGCAACACTCTCCGATGAAGAGGTCAAGAGTGTCGCAACTGCCGCTAAAAAAGAATATGACAAGCTGAATAAGGTTGCGTCGAAAAGGGATCAGTACGGGGTCCGCCTTGCCAAGATTACCAAGGGAATGAAGAGCGAAAATGGTTTGGATCTTGATATCAAGGTCTATCTTGTGCGTGAAGTTAACGCTTTTGCCATGGCAGACGGTACTGTTCGTGTCTTTGCCGGATTGATGAAGGTAATGACAGACGATGAGATTCGTTATGTAATCGGTCATGAAATCGGCCATGTCAGTCTTGGACACAGCAAGGGAGCCCTGCAGACCGCCTATGCGACATCTGCCTTGAAAAAAGGTGCTGCTGCCAGTGGCAGCGGAGCTGCTGCTGCATTGTCGAAGTCTGCCCTTGGCGATCTGGCTGAAAAGCTTGCTCATGCCCAGTATTCACAGTCGAATGAGCTTGACGCTGATATGTATGCGCTTAAATTCATGAAAGAGAATGGTTACGATCCAAAGGCTGCTGTCAGTGCACTGCGTAAGCTGCAAAAGATGTACGGTAACGATAAGAGCCTTTTCTCCAGTCATCCAGCCCCTGGCGACCGGGCGGATGCGTTGGAAAAAGAACTTTAGTTTTCTGACTGTAACCGGTTTCAAGGCCTTGTCTGCAATTGCGGGCAGGGCCTTTTTTGTCAGCAGGGGATTCGTGGCTCGTGTCACGCTTCTACACCTTCGTTAGACTGCCCCGCTTTCAAAGGTCAATAATCTGACTAATCCCGGTTAAATCCGCGTGCTATGCATAATTTGTTCTGAACAGATCCTGTAGAAATCTTGACAAAAACAGTTGTTTCAGGTGAAATTGTCAACTTTCGAGCAGGACTAATGTGAAGGATGATTTTTTGTTTAAGGAGAGAAGATGCCATTGAGCAACAGGCTTGTATGTATCGACCTGGATCAGGTTGCCCTGGAGGGGTTTCGGAAGTTTATCAGTTCCTGGCTTTATCGTGATGAAGGTTTGACATTGGTTGTTGATCCCGGCCCTTTGTCAACTATTCCAAAACTTGCCTCTACTCTGCGTCAGCTTGGCGTTGAACAGCTGGATTATATTCTGTTGACCCATATTCATATTGATCACGCCGGCGGGACCGGTGCGCTGCTGCAGGAATTTCCCGGGGCAAAGGTCATCTGTCATCCGGATGGTATTCGTCATATGGTTGCGCCGCAAAAGCTGTGGGAGGGTTCCCGCAAGGTGCTTGGTGCGGTGGCTGAGGCGTATGGCGAAATTGTTGCCGTACCGGAGGCGAACATCTGTTATGAAGAGTTTGTTGGCGAGAGCGGGATTCGCACCATCTTTACGCCTGGTCATGCCCCGCATCACTGTAGCTATCTTTTGGGCGATCTTCTGTTTGCCGGTGAGGTGGCTGGTGTTCGTTGTGATCTTGATGGTGAAATTTATATGCGTCCGGCGACCCCGCCAAAATTCATGCTCGAGGTGGCATTGGAGTCGATTGAACGGGTGATTGCGCTTGCACCGGCCAGGATGGTGTTTGCCCATTATGGTCTGGTTGAAAATGCGCTGGAACATCTTGAAATTGCCCGGCGTCAGCTTAAACTCTGGGTCAGGGGTGTTGCTGAGACCGATGGTGACGGGGAACGGCTGATGGCCTGGCTGCTGGAAAGGGATGAAAACTTCAAAAATCTTGGTTGTCTTCCTGCTGATATTCAGTCCAGAGAACGAAATTTCTTCGGCAATACCTTGCGCGGCATGGCGGAGTATGTTCAGGGCTTATCCGCCGAGGAACGGACAAGGCTGAGTGTCTGATTGCGCTTCAAAGCAAGCGGGGTAGCCGAATTGACTGCCCCGCTTGTTATCGTTATTTATGTGACAGTTCAGGCGTTAAGTTGAAACGCCACCTTGAGCAGTACCTGATATTCGGCGACCTTTCCGTCAGGTCCGATATGACCGCGTACATCCTGAACCTCGAACCATGACAGTTTTTCCAGTGATGTATTTGCCTTTGCAATGGCAGTCTGAATGGCGGCTTCGATGCTGACCTTTGAAACTCCAATTACCTCAATTTTCTTGTAAACCCGATCATCTCCGTACATAGCTGTCCCTCCTGAAATAGAAATACGATCCTTGTCTAGAGAATAGCATTAAATATTCATCGTGCAACTGCAAGCGGCTCGATTGTCCGGATTGGTGATTGTCTGGAAAGGAGGGGCGGTGATGCCTGTTCAGGCTGTATATGAATTGTAGAGCTGTTTGACGCGGATAAGGTAGTTTCTTGTTTCGCGTGGGAGGTTGTTCGGTCGCCGGTCAACATTTCCCGGCCCCCAGTTGTAGGCTGCCAGGGCAGAGTCGACATCACCGTTATAACGTTTCAACATGTCGCGGAGAAAACGGGTGCCACCCATCACATTCTGCTCGGGATCGAATGAGTTTGTAACCCCTAGTCCGCGGGCAGTGCCTGGCATCAGCTGCATTAATCCCTGTGCACCGGCATGGGATACGGCATTGGGATTGAAGTTGCTCTCCGCCTTGATTACGGCCTTGATAAGCCCGGCGTCAACGCCGTAACGGCTGGACGCCTTGGCGATGATGGCGTCAATGCCCTGCAGGGAGTAGGACTGCCCCGTGGCACTGCTCTGTCCGGCTGTCACCTTTGTGACTTTGGAAGTGTCATTGATTTCGGGTAGTGGCTGCATTGCAGCGCCAGGTGTAACAGCTTTTTCAGTCTCAGGCAGATTGTCGCTGTAGGCCTTGATCAATGACTGCATAGCGGCTGACTGGCGGTTCAACATAGGTGGAATGGTACTGGCCTGTGGTGTGTCTCCAGCCAGAGAGATGGTGGAGTGAAGCATCTGCAGTCTCAGAACCTCGGCCAGTGCGCGGGCAGAATCCTGACTGGCGGCACTGTTTTGAGCACTGTTGGTGATTGCCGAGTCGAGCTTTCCTGCAAATAGGTCGCCTGATCCATCTTGTTGACGGATTTTTGACGGCTCTGCCGGTTCTTTGACCAGTAACTCAGAGAGGATGGCACTGTTTTCGTTGACGCCGATTGACATGGTAACTCCTAGTCGTCGTTAAACGTCAGGTTTTTCTTCTTTAGTTTCTCAATCAGGGTTGTTCTCTTCAGATTCAGCAATGAAGCGGCTTCTTTTTTGTTGCCTCCGGTTCTGGTCAACGCCTGCTGAATCAGTCTGTTTTCAAACTGTTCGACGGCAGAGTTGAGACAGATACCCTCATCCGGTAACGGATCCGTACTGCTGGCAAGTGCCAACTGGACCTGGGGGCGTGCCGGCATGTATTTTTCCGGCAGATCGTCAGGTGTTATGAATCCGCTGTTTTTAAGGATCACCAGGCGTTCGACAAGATTTTCCAATTCCCGGACATTGCCGGGCCAGTCGTAGTTGCTGAGAATATCCAGTGCTTCTTGTGAAAATCCTTTGACGGCATGTCTTCTGTCGCTGTTGAAGAGTGTCAGAAAGTTGTTGATCAGAAGCGGGATGTCGTCCTTTCTCTCCCGGAGCGGCGGAATTGTGATCGGAATGACAGAGAGACGGTAGTAGAGATCCTCCCTGAAATCCTTGGATGCGACCATCTCTTCCAGATTTTTGTTGGTGGCGGCAATAATCCTGACATCAACCTTTTGGGATTTAGTTGACCCAACCGGTTCGATTTCGCGATTTTGCAAGACACGCAGCAATTTTACCTGAAGATTGGCTTTCATATCCCCGATCTCATCCAGAAACAGGGTCCCCTTGTCAGCCATTTCGAATCGTCCGGCGCGATTGGCGTAGGCCCCGGTGAATGAACCCTTGACGTGGCCGAAAAGTTCGCTCTCCAAAAGGTCGTCTGGAATGGCGGCACAGTTGACCGGTATGAAGTTTTTGCCGTTTCTTTCGCTCAGTTGGTGTATTGCTCTTGCTGCAAGTTCCTTGCCAGTCCCTGATTCACCCTGGATTAGTACCGTTGCATTGGATTCCGCAACCTTCTCGATGATCTCAAAGAGATCAAACATTGGTTTGCTTTTGCCGATGATCTTGGAGAACAGGGCATGTGGTTTTTTGACACCGTTTGCCTGTTCCTCCTGTTGTTTTATGGTCTGCTGTTCGCGGGCGCGCATTACAATGCTTTCCAGTTCATCAAGGTTAAGTGGTTGTGAAACATGGAAGATATTTTCTGTTTCCCGGTTTTGAAGTGGGAGTTTGTCTTTTTGGCCGTAACAGATCAGGATAAGCGATGGATTGATTTTTTTTGCCTCTGTACAGAACTGACTGGATATGTTGTCCAGATCTGACAGTTTTGCAATGATGATCGCAGGCTGCTGTTCGTTTAAAATATCGAAAACAGATTCATTCTCAGTTTTTGTAATGGTGTTGAAACCTTGATATGTCAAAAAAGCCGATATCAGGTCACGACTTTTGGTTTCGCTGTCGATTATGAGAATGGGACTGAATTTTTGCATATATATCCGATGTGGAGAGTTTTGTTTAGTGTTAAATATTATAGTGATAAAAATCAAAAGTCAAGAAAATGACTGGACGTGACTTTTGCCCTGTTGGTGGTAAATTTATTCTGTTTGCAACTCTGGTTTAGCGTGGAGGGGTTGGATGTTTGAAATAGAAAATTCATGAAAAATGAAACATATAATCGGGCTATTGTGGATGGGGTTGTATAAACTGACTAACCGGCTTGATAATGTGTTTTTTACATGTTAGATTCAAGAGTGAAAAGTTGTTTTGATTTGCCTGCGGAAGCAAGGATTCATCAGGTATAATTACAGAGGGGGTGTGAAGATGAGTAATGCATTAGTGGCTGTAAAATCGGATGAATCCCGTAGTGAACTGATTCAACTTGTCAGTTTTAATCTTGATAAAGAAGAGTACGGTGTTGACGTGCTGAAGGTTCGTGAAATCATTCGCATGCCGGTGGTTACCCGTGTGCCTAATACACCTCATTATGTTGATGGTGTTATTAATCTGCGCGGCAAGGTTATTCCAATTATCTGCATGCGTAAGAAATTTGGCCTCATGGAGTCTGAAAACGATATGCAGACGCGGATTATGGTTATGGATGTTGATGGTGAGTTGATGGGATTTACCGTTGATGCCGTTTCCGAGGTTATTCGCATATCTGGCAGCGAGATTCAGCCTTCACCGGCAGTCGTAGCGACCGGAATTGACCAGGAATGTATTGCCGGTGTTATCAATCAGGCCAACAGGCTGCTTGTTTTGCTCGACCTTGAGAAGATGTTTTCCGGCGAGGAAAAAAGTCTGTTTGGCTCACTTTAATTCTGACTTCATTCAGTTGTCTTCAAGGAGAGTATAAATGTCGCCGATAGATTGTGAAGATCAGGAACTTTTGGAAGGCTTTCTTGCCGAAACAGCCGAGTTGCTCGAAAAGCTTGATGATGATTTGATTGCCCTGGAGAAAAGTTCGGATGATGCCGATCTACTTAACCGTATATTCAGATCCATTCACACGGTAAAGGGTGCTTCCAGTTTCCTTGGTTTTGATCTTCTCGTCCGGGTTACACATAAGACAGAGGATGTCCTGAATCGTCTGCGCAAGGGGGAGTTGTTTGTCACTCCTGAGATAATGGACGTTATTCTTGAAGCTACGGATCTGGTCAAGGTTCTGGTCAGTGATATCAAGGCCGGTGACATCCAGGAACGCGAGATTGATGGTACAATTGCCAAGTTGTTGCCCTTATTGACGGAATCAGTTGTTGCGCCTCAGCCAGCGCAACCGGTTGAGGCGGTTGCCGAGTCCCAGACGCCGGGTGAAGAGGTTGTTGAACCAGCTTCGGCCAAGGCAGAAGAGACCGCTTCAACACCGGTTAATGAACCTGTTCCGGCTACAATTCCGCAGAAGAGTGCCGGTGATGTTGTCCCCAAAAAGAGTCCAACGCCGCCCAAGCCAGCTGAAGGTAAGGGTGACGATCTGTCCGATAACACAACCGTGCGTGTTGATGTCAAGCGTCTCGATGACCTGATGAATCAGGTTGGCGAGCTTGTCCTTGAGCGAAATCGCATGATTCAGATTAATCAGAATTTGCAGCAGGGTTATGCCAATAATCTCGATTTCAATGATGAATTCGGCAAGCTTACCAAGCGGATGAATTTTGTGACTTCGGAACTGCAGATGCAGGTTCTGAAGATGCGCATGCTCCCGGTCGAGAAGGTCTTTAAAAAATTCCCGCGTATTGTTCGCAGTATGGCCCGGGATCTTGGCAAAGAGGTTGATTTGCAGATCTTTGGCGAGGAGACCGAGTTGGACCGCTCGGTTGTCGATGAAATCGGTGATCCGTTGATCCACCTGATCCGCAATGCAATGGATCATGGACTGGAGACCCCTGAAGTGCGTATGGCCGCCGGTAAACCCCGGGGGGGCACGTTGATCCTTGCCGCGGTTCACGAAGGCAACCAGATCATTATCAGTATCAAGGATGATGGTAATGGTATAGATACTGACAGGGTTGGTCGTAAGGCCCTTGAAAAGGGGCTTGTCACAGAGGAACAGTTGGCCGGTATGAGCCAGCGTGAACTGTTCGACCTGATCTTCCTGCCCGGTTTCTCCACCAAGGATAAGGCCAACGATCTCTCCGGCCGTGGCGTTGGCATGGACGTTGTCAAAACCAATATCAAAAAGCTTAACGGTCTGATTGAGATCAAGAGTGAGAAAGGGCTGGGGTCAGAATTTATCCTGCGCCTCCCCTTGACATTGGCAATCATTCAATCACTGCTGGTAGAGGTTGAGGGTGAAATCTATTCAATTCCCCTGTCATCAGTACTGGAAACATTACGGGTTGATCAGCGTCAATTCCATATAATCGGCGGCCAAGAGGTGCTTAAGTTGCGTGATATGGTGCTGCCGCTTGTACGTCTGGAAACAGTTTTCAGGGTTCAACGGAATAGTGAACCGGATGATTTTTGCTATGTGGTTGTTGTTGGCAGTGCTGATAAACGGATGGGGTTAGTCGTGACACGGCTTGTCGGACAGCAGGAGGTTGCAATCAAGTCACTTGGCAATTATCTGGCTAATATCCCTGGAATTGCCGGTTCAACGATCCTTGGGGATGGCCGTGTTGCCTTGATTATTGATCCGATCGGCCTTGTTGAAGATGGTGATAGCGGTTCTGTCCGTTGACATGTTGGGGGTGATGGTGTATCAAATACCGCTTTAACACCCCTGGACGTGACGAAAATACAAATTAAACCAATTGAAGTGAAGGGATAGAACGTGGCGATATCAGACAAGGATTTTGAACTGTTACGTGATTTTATCTATAATATATGTGGTATGTATTTTCATACAACCAAAAAATATTTTCTTGAAAGCCGGCTTTCACGCAGAATGGATGCAACCGGCACCAAGACACATCTGGATTATTATCAGCTTCTCAAGTCTTCACGTGGTAGTGATGAGCTGAAGTATCTGATGGATGAAATTACGACCAATGAAACCTATTTCTTCAGAAATGTTCCACAGTTGAATGCACTTGAAAATCGTATTCTACCCGAGATCGTTGATATAAAAAGCAAAATGGGTTTTAAAAAATTAAGGATCTGGAGTGCTGCCTCGTCGTCTGGTGAAGAGGCCTATACCATGGCGATGATCCTGCAGGAAAAGAGGGCTACGCTTCTCAAGGATTGGATCATAGAAATTGTTGGTACGGATATCAACGAGACGGTTGTGGCACAGGCAAAGGAAGGGGTTTATAACGCCTACTCCGTTCGCAACATACCGGATGTCTATAAGCGTAAGTATATTCGTGAGGACAATGGTAAATTCATCCTGTCTCCAGAGGTCAAAAAGTTTGTCACATTTAACAAGCTGAACCTTTACGATGATAACAAGATGATCTTTATGAAGACATTTGACATTATCTTTTGTGCAAATGTTCTGATCTATTTTGATACCGCATCAAAATCCAAAGTTGTACAACATTTTTATAACAATCTTCAGCCCTATGGATATTTCTTTGTCGGCCAATCCGAGTCTCTGCATGGTGTAAATGACAAATTCAAGACAGTTCATTTTCCAGGCGGCTTTACCTATAAAAAATAATCTGAAAGGTTGATATATGGATAAGAGTGCATTGATTGAAAAGGCAGAACAGCTTGTAGACAAGATAGAGGATCTGCCTACGATTCCGGCTGTTGCAACTCAGGTATTGCAACTTCTTGATCAGCCTGATGTCAGTATTGAGCAGGTAGCTGATTTGATGCTTTCGGATCAGGTTATGACTGCCCGGGTGATGAAGATGCTTAATTCACCAGTTTATAAGCCATCACACGAGATAACATCGTTGAAATTGGCCCTGATATACCTTGGCCTTCGTCATATACGCGAGGTTGCGCTGACCACCTCATTCATCAGTGCTTTTGAGAATGATACCGGGGCATTCGAGATGAGTGCTTTTTGGGAGCATGCCTTCGGGGTTGGCATGGTTTCCAAGATTATTGCCAGAAAGGTGGGCTATCAGGATCTTGAGAAGGCATATATCAGCGGCATCATTCATAACCTTGGCGTTGTATTCCTGAGTAATTACAAGGCCGAAGAATTCAAGCAGGTGCTTGATTCAATCAAGGGCAAGAATAGTTCTCTCCGCGATGCAGAGATTGAACAGTTCGGTACCAGCCATTGCGAAATCGGGCAGTGCATGGCAAGAAAATGGAACTTTCCAGAGGCCTATATCGAGGTAATTGCCTCGCATCATAAACCGGCTGAGGCAACCATTGATCCTGTTCTGTGCGCAATTGTGAATCTGTCGGATCTTTTCTGCACCGTTCGTGGCCTTGACTACGGCGGCAGGGAGTGGGTCAGCTTCAATCTCGTTGAAGAGGAGGCCTGGAATATCCTCAAGGCCAAATCCCCTGACCTTGCAGATATGGATGTGGAACGTTTCTGCTATGAACTTGACGATGCCATTCCGGATGTCAAGGAGTTGGTCAGTTCCATTTTCAGTAAATAGTTTCTGCCCGGACAGGGTTTACTAAATCACAGGCGGATATGATGCTTCCTACCCAGACTGGAAAAACACGCGTTCTTATAGTAGATGACTCATCTTTTATGAGAATGGCGATACGCAGTATTCTTTCAAAGGAAACAGATATAGATATTGTCGGTGTTGCGGCCGATGGTGTTGAGGGGGTTGAAAAGGCGGTTGCCCTAAAACCTGACTTGATAACAATGGATGTTGAAATGCCTAAAATGGATGGCATTGCGGCGTTGCGTCAGATTATGGTCAAGGCGCCAACCAAGGTTATCATGGTCTCGACACTGACCAATGAGGGTGCCCGTTCGACATTTGAGGCCCTTGAGGCAGGTGCAATCGATTATATTCCCAAAAATGTTACCGATTCTTCCGAGGCACAGAATATCTTTCGTGTTGAACTGGTTCGTAAGGTCAAGGAGGCGATTCGCTCCAGGATCAGCAGGCCGGTTGTTTCATCGGCTCCAAGGCCGGCGGTTGCTGCCCCATCCACTCAGCGGGCAATTAACTCCAAGCTGGCCGGTAAAAGAATAAACTATGTTGGTATTGGCGCATCAACGGGGGGACCAGTTGCATTGCAAGAGGTTCTGTCCAGGATTCCGGTCAATTTCCCTTATGGCATTATTGTTGGGATCCATATGCCCAAGGCCTTTACCGGCCCATATGCAGAGCGTTTGAATGCAAAATGTTCAATGACTATTCGTGAGGCGGTTGACGGTGATGTTTTAAAACCAGGGTTGGCACTGGTTGCACCAGGCGGAATGCATACGTCGCTGGTTAAACGTGGCAATACGGTTGTTGTCAAGGTTAGTCCAATCAGCGAATACCCTCAGTATGTTTATATTCCGTCTGTGGATCTGCTTATGTCCAGTATGGCCGAGGCCACCAATGGTTCCATGCTGGGTGTGATTCTGACCGGTATGGGCAATGATGGTTTCAAGGGGATGCAGCAGTTGAAGGGGAAGGGTGGCGTGACGATTGTTCAGGATGAAGCGACCTCTACTATTTATGGCATGCCCAAGGCCTGTGTTGATGGAGGCGTTGCCGATGTTGTTCTGCCGCTGGGGCAGATTGGTTTTGAAATATCCAAATTTTCCGGGTGAACCGGTTTATAGTTTATAGTTTGTAAAATAGCAAAGGCGACCCTAATCAGGGTCGCCTTTGCTATTTTGAATGAACTCAGCGGTGGGCATGTACAACCAGCCCTGATCCGGTTTTGGTAACCCGGCAATTTGAAAATCCAAGCCGTTTTAACTGCTTGAGAATGAACCAAACGGCGATTTGGTGTGCCCCTGGCAGGATTAGCGGAAAATGATCGGTCGGGATTCCGCAGATTGCCTGCCAGGTGGCCTTGAACGAAAATCTGGCCGGGCTGTTTTTTAGTGATGGATTCGTGATCTGCGGCATTGTCAGGAATGTTCACTGGTGCTGTGGAATTGTAGATCCTTCCAGGTTTCCATTGTATTTTCCAGTCGCCATTGGCTTCCGGCCATATAGGTCAGTTTTCCTTCGCCGTCGATATAGAGGCTCATGGCCTCTTTCTTCTCAAACTCCTCAATCTTCTTTTTCTCGCCTGATACCCAGCGGGCGGTGACATAGCTGACTGGTTCAAAGGCGACCTTGACGCTGTATTCAAACTCCAGGCGGTGCATAACAACCTCGAATTGAAGCAGACCAACAGCGCCGATAACCCAATCGGCACCCATCAGCGGTTTGAACACCTGAGTGGCCCCCTCTTCAGCCAGTTGAACGAGCCCCTTCTCCAGCGCCTTGGATTTCATCGGATTGAGCAGCCTGACCTTGCGGAAATGTTCCGGTGCAAAGCTTGGTATGCCGATGAACTTCAGCTCCTCACCCATTGTAAACGTGTCACCAATCTTGATCGTACCATGGTTGTGGATACCGATGATGTCGCCAGGCCAGGCTTCTTCGACATTGGTACGATCCTGGGCCATGAAGATGGTTGCGTTTGCAATCTGGACATCGCGTCCCAGACGAACATGACGCACCTTCATGCCACGGGTGAACTTGCCTGAGCAAATCCTGAAGAATGCGATTCTGTCCCGGTGGGCCGGATCCATGTTTGCCTGGATTTTAAAGGTAAATCCGCTGAATGGTTCCTCGTACGGTGATACCTGACGGGTTGCGGTTTCGCGTGGCAGCGGTGCGGGCGCGTGCTCTATGAAGGCATCCAGAAGCTGCTGAACACCGAATGTGTTGATGGCGCTGCCGAAGAAGACCGGTGTCTGGACCCCTGCCAGATAGGCCTCCTTGTCGAATGGATGGGCAGCCCCTTCCAGAAGCTCGACATCATGGCGCAGCTCTTCGACCTGGCTGCCGAGCAGTTCATCAAGGCGTGGATCGTCCAGCCCTTCAACGGTCAGGATGCTGCCGGTACCATCATCGGCCTCGGCATCAAATATGGTCAACTGTTTTGTGTAGAGGTGGTAGGTTCCCTTGAAACGTTTACCCATTCCAACCGGCCATGTAATCGGGGCCGTTTGCATGTTGAGATTCTTCTCGATGTCATCCAGCAGATCAAGCGGTTCCTGTCCTTCGCGGTCGAGTTTGTTCATGAATGTCATGATCGGGGTGTGACGCAGGCGACAGACCTCCAACAGTTTCTTTGTCTGGCTTTCGACCCCTTTGACGGAGTCAATCACCATCAGGACCGAGTCGACGGCAGTCAATACGCGGTAGGTATCCTCCGAAAAGTCATTATGTCCCGGGGTGTCGAGCAGGTTGATCTCGTTTTCACGATATGTAAACTTCATCACCGATGATGTGACGGAGATGCCGCGCTGCTTTTCCAGCTCCATCCAGTCCGATGTGGCGTGTCGGGCGGATTTACGGGCCCTGACTTCACCGGCCTGCTGGATTGCGCCGCCGAATAACAGCAGTTTTTCGGTTATGGTTGTCTTGCCGGCATCCGGGTGGCTGATGATGGCAAATGTCCTGCGGCGATCTACTTCCTGTTGATTGTTTTTGTTCACTTTACTGCTCCTTGTGCAATTAACCATTAAAGCATGTTGCTATCTATTTGAAAATAAGTCTGTCCAGACACCATTGTCCGCCGCCTGCGATGACCAGGTAGAGCGCCATACCGAGCAGGGCAAGGTTGTATTCAATACCATGTCCATGTCCGGCGACGAGGTTCATATTCATAAAAAAGCCGTTAGCCCAGTGAACCTTGTACATTGCAACCAGCATGACGGCTGTTACGCCAGCTGCAGAGATGCGGGTCAGGAAACCGGACAGAATTCCGAAACCGCCGGCAAATTCGGCTATGATGGCCAGCAGTGTAAAAACGGGTGGTATATGCATCCGCTCTTCATATGAGCGTAATGTTCCGGTCAGCCCCAGACCGCCGAAAATGCCAAGCAGTTTTTGGGAACCATGTGCCATCATGATCATGCCCAGTGGCAGCCGGATCATCAATGGGGCTAAAAGGGTTGTAATGTCAGAGCTGCCGCGAGCCATACAGTTTGCTCCTGTGATGTTTTAATGTAAGTCTTTCTAATTTATCTTGAAAAGGTCATTGAGTAGTCGCCGGTAATGTAGTCAAGCAGCAGAGGAGTATTGTCAGAAGGGCGCATATCATGATTATTGTGGGGCGACTGCGTCTGGAAACAATGGCGATAACTTTTAGATGAATGTTTTTAAGCATGGTCTCTCTCTAAAGAATTGTTACCAGTGTTAATCTGTAGTTGTCAAGATTGATCTGATACTTGTTTATTTTAATCTGTAGGCAACAAGGTGTAGCCCAGCATCTCTCAGTAGTTTGAATTTATTTTTTGAAAATATGCTTGATAAATAGCGTATGTTGCTATATCTATATTTTTAATAGACAATCAATGTCTGTTTTGCGACGCAGCCTGTCATATATTTTTTACCCAAATAATCTACTATACCTATGGTTAATAATTAATTTTGGACTCAGGCATAACAAATTTAACTCACAAATAAATTTAAGGTGAAATATCTTTTTCACTTTAGTCTATTTTATTCAGCACGCCAAACGCCATAGCCTTTATGAATCACTCCCTCCAGGTCTCAGCCGCCAGCGGCAGTTCGTTAAGTTCTGCACGGGCCTCTCGCCAAGTCGGATAGTGCTCATCCAGTAACGTCATAAAGCGTTCGCTGTGAATTGCCTCCAGCAGATGCAGCATTTCGTGAACGATAACATACTCCAGCAGGTCTTTCGGCTTCTTCACCAGCTCGGTATTGAGGCGGATGTGTCCTGCCTGGTGATTGCAGCTTCCCCACTTGGTTTTCATGCGCTGCAGAAAATAGCCCGCAACCTTTATCCCTAGTCTGGTCTCCCATACAGCGATAATTCCCGGCACAACCTTGTGGAGCAGTGACTTGTGCCATTCGTGTATGACGTCTGCGCGTTTTTCTACAGAGCTTCCAGGGCGGACGTTCAGGGTTATCCGTTTATGATCGAGCTTTATGCTGGGCTTGGTATCCTGCTCAACAACTGTCAGCAGATAACGCCGCCCCCAAAGATAATGGCTTTCCCGCTCAATGAACTGGCGCGGTGTTTCTCGCGCCTGATTCTTCAGCTTTTCCTGATGTTCCCTTATCCAGCCCAGCTTAGATATCGCATAGGCCCGTGCCACTTCCAAACGGGTTTCGGAGGGGGCGGCAAGTGTCACATGACCGTCAGGCGGATGCACTGACAGGTGGACATTCTTGATCTTCTTTCTGGTTACCTGAATTGACAGCTCCCCAATCTGTATCGTCGTGTTCATTGGTAGCCCGGTTGATTCTTGATGATTTCAAATATTGCTCTGGTCGCTTCCCGGTCACGGGACATCTTGGGGTACAAGGCATTCATAACCTGAATCTCCCGCGCGTCGTCTCCTTGCCAGTTGGCAGGGGCTTCTGAACAGACAACATGATCCAGTTCAAGGGCAAGCATTGCCCTTTCCTCGTCTTCAGTAGGGTATTGGAATGTGGTGGCAGGAATCGTAGACAGATTGTTGAAGAGCACTATGGCCTCGTCTTTCCCGTGCAGAACTGCCGGAATACCTGCTTCTGGTTGCCGTGTCGCCAGTCGTTTTACCAACGCCTCGGCCTTGCGCAGAAACTCTTCGTAGGCTTTCGCGTCGGTCCGGCTTTGCTTTATCAGGTCATCAAGCAGTTTGGACATCTGCTCGTAGAACCGAGGGTCGGTCAGTTGTTCTCTGATTATCTTCTTACGGACGTTGTTGATAATTCCTTCTGCAATGGCGTTTTTGGAGAGTTTGCCCTTTTTGTTGAGTGACTTGGCAATGGCGTCATGGATGCCGGTCTCAATGATAAGCTCGGTCAGTGACATATCGCCCAGCTCCCCCAGCTCTGCCGCCGGGTCAGCCTGGATATAGCTGTTGATCAGGTGGCGCATATCCGCTTCGTAGGGCTTGATATCTAGCTCCTCGCCGGAGTGCTTCTTGATGGCGCCTCTGATGTCGCTATAAAACTCTACCTCCTTCTGGATGGCTGCCGCTTCGGCATCCGTATAGCCTGCGTCGGTCAACTCCTGGGCAATGGCGGCAAAGGCGCGGACAAAGGTGGCAACCGCCTTGTAGAAGGAAACCCGCAGCGGTTCGGTCTCATTCAGGGCGTTTGGATTGGTGGCGTCGCCGCAGAAGTAGTGTAGGTATTGCTCCATTTCGCGCGGTACTGGAACCGGGTCGCACAGATAACGCAGCGCCTCTCGGGCCTGGTCGAGCTGTTTCTTCCCTTCTTCCAGCCAGTTTTTCAGGTGGACATTGTTATCACCGCCAGCCTCGTCAATGTCCAGTTCGTCGGAGCTGTAAACCGCAATGGCCTGCTGTACGTCGCCAAACAACTCCTTGAAGTCCACAATATAGCCGTAATCTTTGTCGTCTCCGTCAAGCCGGTTGGTGCGGCAGATGGCCTGGAACAGGTTGTGGTCGTGCAGCTCGTTGTCCAGATAGATGTAGGTGCAGCTCGGCGCATCAAAGCCGGTCAACAACTTGCTAACTACGATCAAGAGCTTGAGATTGGCCGGTTCCTCGATAAATCTGCGTTTGACCTCATCTTCATACTGTTTGGTTGTCTGGCCACTCTTGAGTACGTGCTTGGTGTAGGTGTCGAACTTGTAACGTTCGTCACTCTCCTTGGGTTCGCGTGAGATTGCATTAGGGTTTGGCTCGAAAGAGGTGATGATGCCGCAGTAACAGCCGAAGAATGTATTCTGAAACAGTCGGAAATAATGACAGGCTTCGTAGATACTGGCTGCCACCAGAATGGCCGTGCCGCGGTCGTTGCTCAAGCGATGCTTCAGGCCGAAGTCCTCAATGATACTGTTGACGATCATTTGTTTGCGACCGCCGGAGCTCATCAGCTTCTCAAGCGTGGCCCAGCGTTTGCGCAGCACAGCCTTCTGAAAGTTGTTCAATCCCTTTGTTCTTTTCTCAAACCAGTCATCAATGGCTTTTCGTGATGTCAGCTTCTGCGGAATGTCGCGAGCCTCATATTTCAGGTCAAGCACGACCTTGTCGGCTACAGCCTGATGAAACTTGTAGGTATGAATGTAGGTGCCGAAAACATCCCGCGTCATCTGCTTGTCCTTACGCAGGAGCGGTGTGCCGGTAAAGCCGATGAAGATAGCACCCTCCAACCAGCGCTTCATCTGCTTGTTCATGTCGCCACCCTGGGTACGGTGGCACTCATCCACAAATACATAGAAGCGTCCGGTAACCTTGGATGATGGCCCCTTCAGGTCGGCCACGTCGAACTTGTGGATCAGGGCGCACAGCAGCCGTGGCGTAGACTCCCCAAGCTTTTGGATAAATTCAGCCCGTGATGTTATACGCGGGGAGGGGGATTCAGCGCCGATTACACCGGCGTTCTTCATAACCCCCTCAATCTGTTTGTCCAACTCGTCCCGGTCGGTGATGATGAGGATGCGGGCGTCCGGGTCATACTCCAGCAGCCACTTGGCAATCAGCACCATCAGGATGCTCTTGCCGCTCCCTTGCGTATGCCAGATAACGCCACCCTCGCGCTTGGCAATGCGTTCCTGGGCCGCTTTCACTCCGAAAAACTGATGTTGGCGCGGCACCTTCTTCTGACCGGCATCGAAAATAACGAAGTTGCGAATCAGGTCGAGCAACCGCTCCTTGCTGCACAACTGTGCCAGTGGCCGGTCGAGCAGTTCACCAGCGGTGAATTGAGAATTGAGAGATGATAATTGAGAATGACTATTTGCCGTCAATTCTTCATTATTTTCATCCTTCCACTGCACAAAAAACTGTTCCGGCGTTCCGGTGGTGCCATAGAGCACTCCTTGTGAATCGCTGCCTGCCAAAACAAGCTGCACCGTGCTGAAAAAGCCCTTGTTGAAAATCTCCTCCTGATTGGTGATGAGCTGTCGCACACCGTCGGCAATTTCTACCGAGCTGCGCTTGAGCTCTATTATGGCAATAGCGATACCGTTAATGTAAAGCACAATATCCGGTCGGCGCTCATAGCCTCCCTTGAGCGTTACCTCCTCGGCCAGGGCGAAGTCGTTATTTCCCGTGTCTGTCCAATCAATCAGGTGAACTGTCTCATGTGCCTGTCCGGCGGCAACCTGTACCGGCACCCCATAGCGCAGAAGCTGATAGGTACGCATATTGGCTTGATAGAGAGTAATGCCGGTGGCATCGGCAGCAGTTTCCAGCTTCTGCAGGGCGGCGGAGATATGGGTAGGGGAGTAGCCACGATTCGCAAGGTTTGCCCGTAGATATTCCGTTTCGATGGGACGGTTGTTATCGCGCTTGTTCCATTCGCCGAGGTAATCATAACCAAGGCTGTCTGTAAACAGGTTAATAACGCGGTTCTGTGTTTTGCGTTCGGAACGGGGTTGTTCAGGCATAGGGCTGCTCCTGCTTTTTATCCACGCGGAGATACGGAGATGTTGGGGGGGAGTAGTTGTTGACAACACGGTTTAAGCCTTCTTTGAGGGTGGCGGCACCGAAGTTGATAAGCAGGCCGACGGAGAGATTCATCAAACGCAGATAGGTAAGCAGTTGCTTGTTGTGGACTGGGGCCAGTTTTTCCACGGATTTAAGTTCCAAGACAATACGGCTGTCGACGAGCAGGTCGGTACGAAAACCTTCCTCAAAAATCATATCGTCGTACTCAAACCGGATAATCTTTTGCCGTTCCACCTTGAGGCCTCGCCGATCCAGCTCACGTGCAAGTATTGTTTCGTAAACTGATTCCAGAAGGCCGGGGCCAATATCTTTGTGTATTTTTATTGCGGAGTCGATGATGATACCAGTTATGTCGTCGAGTTCTTTCATGGTCAACCTCTGTGATTACAGTCAAAAGTTTCACGCGGAGCCGCGGAGGACGCGGAGAAAATCGGAAAGCAAGTCTTTGTAATAGGTTTAAACTCCACATTTTTAAAAGCCTTTCTCTGCGCTCTCCGCGTCTCCGCGTGAGAAGATTTACACCAGCCTTGTCCTCCCGGTCAAGAGCTCCTGCATCATCCCCTGCTTGAGCAGGCGGGTCTTGTCGCGCCGCGCTTCCAGCGCCGCCAGTTCGGCGTCCATGTCGGATAGAACAGTAGCTATGGCTTCTTGTTCTTCAATACTTGGAGGAGTTTTGTAAGTAAAACTTACGAAGTCTTTCTGGTAAAGGTGGTTAATCGTTGACCCGGCACTGAGTTGCCCAAGAAATTCCTTGAAAGCTTTAGAACAGAGCAAATAATAAAAAAATTCTGGATGGAAAGCATTTTCTAAAGGCCGTATTACGAAAACACCGCTATTAAGAGTAGCTGGTTTTGGAAGTTCAGTAATTAAAGCTACCTTGCCAATAGTTCCATCCTTTGTAACTAGGACATCATGTCTTTTCAACTGTATGTATTTGTCCTGCATGTAGCGAGATTCATCTACGTGGTGGCAGCTGTTCCAGTCGATGTAGCCATTCTTGAATTCTGTGCCTGTGACCAAATAGTAATCCCCGCTGTCAAGATATTCTGCTGTCGTTAATCCTTGCCAGCCAATGCGTGCTTTGAGAGTAGCCGTACTTCCTAATCGCTTTACCTCCCAATCCCCAGTAAAACCTGGTAGGCGGGTTTTGCCGGTGAGGAGTTGCTGCATGGCGGCCTTTTTAAGGTCACGTTTCTTGGCGATAAGCCGGTCCAGTCCGTTCAACAGTTCATCCACATCGCTCAAGGCAGCCGCAATCGCATAGAGCTCCTCAGTTGTTGGTGGAAGAGCAATCCAAAAATCTCTAAGGTTTTGCAGATTCAGGCCGGGCTTACTTTGACCAGACTGACTCCCTGTAATCTGTGGGTTTCCTGGTGAACTGGGAGAAAGATATCGACAGATGAACGCAGCCGACTTAGGCTCATTTAAACGCACAAGGCCAACATGCTGACTGATATAGGCTTCATCGAATGCCTGAGCCACCAGAGCAACGTTGCCGACACTGTTGCCAGTTATAGTTATTAACAGATCATTCAGCTCCACTTTGGTTCTATTACCCTCAGTCCCAATCGGCGGTGTAACATATTGGGTGTCGTCGAAACTAAGCCTGCCATCACGAACATTTTGGCTCCGAATAAACAGGGCTCCACTTTCAGAATAGAACTGTGCCCACCCTCGTGAGCCGCTGGTAACAAAACTTGCTAACTCACCAAGCCGCTTCACCTCCCACTCCTCCGGAATCACCCCTACTTCCGTCTGCTTGTATCCCGGCTTCACTTCTCCACTCATGCCTGCTCCTTCTGTAGCCGCTTCACCATCCGGTCGAAATCAGACTCAAACAGACGATCCTGCACAACACGGTATTTTTCAAACTCGCTTTCGGCAAACGCTTTGGCAACCTCGGCGGTTACCTTGCCGGGATGGTCGAGCAGGTCGCGTTCGTTGAACTGGAGAAAGGCGTTCAGTTTCTGCGCCCAGTCCTGCATAGTCATGGGTATTCTCCGTTCGGCCTGGTCTTCGGCGTAGTCCAGGTACATGGTGACGATACGGTCGAGGGATTTCAGCTCTTTTTCGGTGAGGTAGTTCTTGGCAACAACTACATCCGGTTTGAGAATCTTGCCGTGGGGGGCGTTTTTCCAGGTGGTCAACCCCATGCGCTCCTTGCTGCTGTCCGCCCGTTCGACAATCAGCTCGGCGGCGGTGTGTCCGTGAATGGCAAAGTGCAGTTTATTCTGCACAGTGGCAAAGAAGGTCTGCGTGGTTTCAGCGCTAACGCTGTAATCCAGCGCGGTGGCGTAGATGTCGGTAATCTTCTGGTAAAAACGGCGTTCGCTGGCGCGGATTTCACGGATTTCTGCCAGCAGGTTGTCGTAATATTCCTTGTTCAGGAATGCACCGTTCTTCAATCGTTCATTATCCAGCACATAGCCGCGAATGGCAAAGTCGCGCAGGATACCGGTGGCCCATTGGCGGAACTGGATGGCGCGGGCGGAGTTGACACGAAAGCCGACGGCGATGATAGCGTCAAGATTGTAGAAGCGTGTAGTGTAGTCCTTGCCATCCTTGGCAGTGTGTCGGAAATCCCGACATACTGTTTTTTCATCCAGTTCGCCGCTTGCAAAGATGTTCTGCAGATGTTCGGTGATGGTGCTGCGCCCCTTGTCAAAAAGGACGCTGATAAGTTTCTGTGTGAGCCAGACCGTTTCGTCAGCGACACGTACCTCAATGCCGGTCTCGCCCGCCTGCCGAGTGAAGATCAGGAACTCGGCGGTGCTGTTGCGGATTTGCAGTTTCCTTTCCTTCGTCATTCCGCCACCCCCATCCGCCTGAGGTGTTCATCCACCCTGGCTGCCAAGGCGGCCACCTCATCAACAAGCTGTGGCAGCGGCGTGGCATAGCGTTCGGCCAGTTCGCGGATGCGCCCGGTGAGGGTCTGTGAAACGCGGTCCAGTTCTCCCTGAACGGCTGCCGATAGCCGCGATATCCATTTGTCATCAATTGTCAACGACTTGATTTCGGTCTCGGTCAGTGCTGGGTATTTGGCGTCGATTTTCTTATCCAGCGCCTCCTGCGCGGCTTTACGCTTGGCCTTGGTGTTGGTCTGCTTCTCCATCAGTTTCGCGTAAGCCTCCAGCGCTTCTCGTTCATCTTCATATAGCGGGTCTTTGCCAATCTCCTTCAGGCGTGCCTTGAGAACCTTTGCGACAATTTTCTGCTTTTCGCCTTCGCCCTCAATTACTTCGACAAGCAGTCCATCATCGCCGCCATGTTCCTCGCGCATTTCGCTGAGTTGCTGTTCAAGTGACTCCAGGTCATTATCAAGCGCTTCGATGGCATCCCGCTCAGCTGCAAAATACCTGGCAACCAGTATTGGCGCGGGAATCAGGTCTGACTTGAAGCGGCGCTTGCCTTTCAAATAGTCATGCGGCTCAGGCCAGACAAGTTTGTTCTCCTTATTTTTGACCTGGAGTATTTCGCGAGGCTGGGCACCCTTGATCCAGCCGTCGGCGGATATCAGGTAGGCGTCATCCTGCATGGTTTCGGCCCAGTAGTCCATCAAGTGCTGGTAGATGTCATAGGCATCCAGCAGCGGAGCCTGGCGGAAGGCTGCCAGCAGATCCTCGGCAATGGTTTCAATCATCGCCTTGGGGTGTCCATCCTTATCAAAGCCGGTCAGACGCGGACTGTTGGCTGTGCGCCAGTCGGTAAAGAGTTTGGTGGCGGTCTGGTTGAAGGCGGTGAATTCAGTATGGCCAAGGATGGCGGGCTTGACCTCCGTCAGTGGCATCTTTAGGCGGGCATAACCGGGGTGTCCGGCGGACTCTAACAGAGTGGCACGCACGCTGGGAAGCTGCTGCCAGTAAGCGCTAAGCGCATCAAGGTCGCGCTCCGGGATGCCGCCGTGCAGATGTCCGTTGATGTCCTGCAGGTCTTCCGGTTCACTGCTGTCGATGTAGCGCGGCAGGTTGAGGTTGAAATCATTCTTAGGGTCGGAGATTTCGCTGACTGGCACCATCCGGGCGTAGCGAGGATCGCTTTCATCCTGACGGGTAAATGTATCGACGATCCTGTGAATATCCTGCTCCCGCAGACGGTTCTTGTTGCCGTCTTTGATGAATCCCTTGGAGGCGTCAATCATGAACAGACCCTTGCGGCTGGTGGCGTTTTCCTTGTCTAGCACCAGGATACAGGCCGGGATGCCGGTGCCGTAAAACAGGTTGGCTGGCAAACCGATGATCCCCTTGAGAATGCCTGATTTGACAAGTTTCTGTCGGATAGTCGCCTCTGCGTTGCCGCGGAAAAGCACACCGTGCGGTAGGATGCAGGCCCCCTTGCCACTGCTCTGCATGGAACGAATGATGTGCAGCAGATAGGCGTAATCCCCCTGCTTGGTGGGCGGTTCTCCCCAGGTGAAACGCTGATAGGGGTCATTGGACGGTGTGAGGCCGGTGCTCCAGGTTTTATCGGAAAAAGGCGGATTGGCTACCACATAGTCGTAGGTGCGTAACTGCTCTTTGTCTTTGAATTTGGGGGCGGCCAGTGTATTGCCAGAAAGAATGTTGGCGGTCGGGAAGTCGTGCAGAATCATGTTCATGCGGGCCAGACCGGCGGTGGTCACGTCTTTTTCCTGTCCTTCGAGCGTGATCTGTCTGCCGGCCTGGGCGGCGACCTTTAAAAGCAGCGAGCCGGAACCGCAGGTGGGGTCGTAGGCGGTGGTGGACGCTTTTGTGTTCTCTTGTGCAATACCAATAACCTTGGCGATGACACGGCTTACCTCGGATGGTGTATAGAATTGCCCTTTGCTCTTTCCGCTTTCGGTGGCGAAGTGGCGCATCAGGTATTCATAAGCGTCACCGAGGATATCGTCGTGTTCTGCTCGGTTCTGCGAGAAATCCAGTTCCGGCTTCTGGAAGATGCCGATCAGGTTGGTCAGATGATCCACCATGGCCTGGCCTTCTCCCAGCTTGTTGGGGTCGTTGAAGTCTGGGAAGTCTGTGCGCGCCAGGCGGCTGTTGGCATCAATCAGTTGCTGGATAATCTGGGTATTGATCTTGTCGCCGATGTCGCTCTTGCCCTTGAGGGCGATCATGTCGGTAAAACTGGCCCCCTCGGGAATAGTCACCGGCGGGGCAAAGTCGTTGCTGTTGCCGTATTTGTCGGTGATGTACTTGATGAACAGCATGAACAGGACGTAGTCCTTGTACTGGCTGGCATCCATGCCGCCACGCAGTTCGTCGCAAGATGCCCAGAGAGAGGAGTAGAGGTCGGATTTTTTTATAGCCATTGATTTGTCGCCCGGATAAAGAAGATTTGGTTTGGTAGTTTGGTGAAACGCAAATGAACTTAACAGAATTTCATGTCATTATCCAGTAAAACGGCGGGTGTACATGGTATGCCAAACAATGAAAAAGGGGTTAAGTCAGATGACTTAACCCCTTGATTTTGTTGGCGGGCGGTATGCGATTCGAACGCACGACCCCAGGCTTCGGAGGCCTGTACTCTATCCAGCTGAGCTAACCGCCCGTAATATCCGCTTGATGGTTAATTTATCAGGCAGACGCTAAAAAATACACTAATTGCCCTGTCAACTCAAGCCAAAAATCTGTCATTTGTTTCATCTCTTTGCTACACTACACTGATTTTGAGATGCGTCTGTGGATAATTCCTGTTTCAAATTAAAAATGAAAATTTTGAATTGCTATGAGGGGGCAGCCATGACAGCAGTTAGCGGTGTCAGGGTAATCGGTTTAACCGGTGGCGTTGCCAGCGGTAAAAGCAGTCTTGCCCGTTTTATCACCGGGCGTGGCGGAGTGGTGATTGATGCCGATGAACTTGCCCGTTTGGCGGTAATTCCGGGTTCTTCAGGCTTAAACAGGATTGTTGATTGTTTTGGTGATTATGTACTGTTGCCGGATGGCACCCTTGACCGTAAACGGGTCAGTTCGATTGTATTTTCAGATGCTGGAAAGCGTCAGCAGCTTGAGCAGATCCTGCATCCCGAGATCAGGCGGCTGGCTGATGAACAGATTGCTGAGGCAGCAGTCTCTGGAGCCAGGGTGGTTTTTTATATGGCGCCGCTGTTGATCGAAAGTGGTTCTCTGGAACGGGTTGATGAGGTTTGGGTTATCACGGTTCGTCCGGAGATTCAGCTTCAACGGCTGATTTGCCGGGATCATATTGACCCTGAACAGGCCAGGCGGATTATAGCCAGTCAGATGCCATTGGCAGAGAAGGAACGCTATGGCCGGGTTGTGATTGATAATAGCGGTACATTGGAAGAGTTGCAGCGGCAACTGTCAGATGTCTGGAACAGGGAAATAGGAGAGGTGAGATGAGCGAAAAGAAGCATATTATCAGACGTGCTGCCCCTAAGGTTGTTGTGCCGGACAGGCTGTTCAACTGCTTTGCGGCGGTTCCGCGTGGTGCTGAAGAGGTGACGGCGGCTGAATTGAAAACTATCGCCAGCGAGGCCCCGGTGGTGCTCCGTGGCGGCGTTTCTTTTGTCACCAACCGTGAAGGGCTCTATCGTTCAAACCTTTGGCTGCGTACCGCCAGCCGTGTTTTGGTTACCCTGGCGAGTTTTCCCTGCTCAGATCCGGCGGATTTGTATAAAGGTGTCTATGCCATTGACTGGACTGAGATGATAACGCCGGCGATGACGTTGGCCGTTGACTGTACGCTGCGTGATTCAGCGCTGACCCATTCCGGTTTTGTTGCCCTGAAGACAAAGGACGCCATTGTTGATCGTATCCGGGCAGCGTGCGGAAGCAGGCCAAGTGTTGATACGACATCTCCCGATCTGCGGATAAATATCCATCTCTTTAAAAACGTATGCACCGTCAGCCTGGACAGTTCCGGGGAATCGCTGGACCGGCGTGGTTACCGGCTGGAGCGTAATGAGGCGCCGCTGCGTGAAACATTGGCGGCGGCCATACTCGGTTTGACCGGTTGGGATGGCGCCTTACCGTTGGCTGATCCGATGTGCGGATCAGGAACCATTCCGATTGAGGCGGCCATGTTGGCTGCAAATGCGGCGCCTGGCAGAAACCGCTGTTTTGGTTTTGAGCGTTGGCTGGATTTTGATGCATCACTCTGGAAACGAATTGTCCGTGATGCTGAGGCAGGGGTTAAGAAAATACCGATTGGATTGATCAGCGGTTACGATCTTGATAGCCGAGCGCTTGGTTATGCAAGGCGTAATGCCGAATCAGCCGGTTTCGCTGATCAGGTCCACTTTTTTCATTCGGCACTTGAGCAGTTTGCCCCAGAGGGTGAAAAGGGGGTTGTCATCATTAATCCACCCTATGGGATGCGTTTGGGGGATGAGGATGAGTTGAAGGAGCTCTACTGCCGGATTGGCGATATTATGAAACAACGTTGCCGTGGCTGGACCGGGTTCGTACTGACAGGGAATCTTGAGCTTGCCAAATACATCGGTCTTAAGGCCTCACGCCGTTTTGTTCTGTTTAATGGTCCAATCGAGTGTCGTTTGTTAAAGTATGAGCTGTACTGATCCGCTGTGATGCCTCTTATTGCCTTAGTCTGTGACAGAACAGACAACGGTTTTTAGGCGGATGGTTTGGTGGGAGTACAATTCTGTTCTGTTGATGACACGGTTCGCACAGCCTTTCAGCCGCTTTTTTGTCCGGTCTGTAAAACGTGCGTTTTAAAAATGGTGCGTCGGCGGGCGGGGCGTCCTGGAAGGCTGTCGTGTAGACAGTCCTGTGGCTGGTGTTGTTTGGAACCGGTTTGGTCTTTTCTGTGCCGGATATGGCAATGAATATGCCCAGGACTGCCAGGATGGTGCCAGCGAAGATCAGGTCTTTTTTGTTCAGTTTCATGAAGTGGTTTCTGACAAATGTCAATCAGACTTGATCATTGAAAAATATATGATTACCCCGCCAATGATGACGCCGAAGAAAACGAACGGAACGATCGAGCTGAGCGAACTCTCCGTATTGGCTGCCGGGATCGCATAGCGGGCCATGACAATCATGCCGACCATTCCGAACAGGGTTAGCAGGACGGTTGTGGAGCGTTTGTATATGCCAAAAAACAGTAGCAGCACAATAACACCGAGTACAATCGGGTTGGTAAAGATCTGCTGCAGGGTCAGTGTCTGCATCGTGTTGAGCAGGTTTTCGGTTTCAAATGGTTTCAGCGTCTCTTCGGTTTTCTGCAGGAACGTCTGCTTGTCCATATGATCTCCTTTGGTGTTGAATTGAGAAAAGATAATGCAAATCTTACCGATCAGCAAGAACTAATGCCGCTTCTGCATCAAAGGTTACCTTTTTCAGTCTATTTTTGGGGATTTTTGCAAGAGTCTCAGATGTAATAACAAAAAAGGCCTGCACATTTTAGTGCAGGCCTTTTGATTAGTTCAGGAAATCAATTACCTTGTCAAGGAAGCCCTTCTTGATCGGGTGGGTCTCTTCGCCCCCCTGTCGGGCAAATTCCTCAAGCAGTTCCTTTTGCCTCTTGTTCAGGTTGGTTGGCGTTTCAACCTTGATAACGACAAGCTGGTCGCCACGGCCGTAGCCATGCAGAGACGGAATGCCCTTGTTGCGCAGGCGATAGATCTTGCCTGATTGGGTGCCATCCGGAATCTTCATCGAGACCTTGCCATCCAGGGTGGGGACTTCGATTTCGCATCCTAACGAGGCCTGAATGAAGCTGATCGGGAATTCGCAGATGACGTTGTTCTCCTCGCGCTGGAAAATGGAGTGTTCCTTGACATTGATCCCAACGTAGAGGTCGCCGTTTGGCCCGCCCTTGAGTCCCTGGCCGCCGTCACCGGGTGATTTCAGTCTGGTGCCGGATTCAACACCTGGCGGTACTTTGATGGAAAGCGTTTTAACATCCTTGATGCTTCCCTTGCCACGGCAGTCCGGACAGGGGTCATCAACGATTTTCCCTTCGCCGTTGCATTGGCCGCAGGTCTTGCTGACACTGAAAAAACCTTGCTGGTAACGGACCTGGCCCGCCCCGCGACAGGTTGGGCAGACCTTTGGATCTGTGCCAGGCTTGGAGCCGGAACCGTTACAGGTACCGCAACGCTTGGCAAAAGGAACCTCAATCTTCTTTTCGACCCCAAAGGCAGCCTCTTCAAAGCTGATTTCAAGGTTGTACAGCAGGTCGTCACCCCGTCTTCCCTGGGTACGACTGCGGCCGCCACCGAAGACCTCGCCGAAAATATCACCGAAAATATCGCC
Organism: uncultured Desulfuromonadaceae bacterium; assembly: GCA_964292275.1. GTDB lineage: Bacteria > Desulfobacterota > Desulfuromonadia > Geobacterales > Pseudopelobacteraceae > CAXYUZ01. The sequence continues at coordinate 9,007 of CAXYUZ010000011.1, read as the reverse complement.
AAATGGGGAGCCTGCCCCAAAACCGCCGAAACCGCCGCCGGAGAATCCGCCTGCACCAGATACACCGGCATGACCGAACTGGTCATATTGGGCACGTTTTTGTCCGTCGGACAGGACCTCGTACGCCTCGGTCAATTCCTTGAATTTGTCCTCTGCCACCTTGTCCCCAGGATTTTTATCCGGGTGATACTGCAGCGCCTGTTTGCGGAAGGCCTTCTTGATCTCGGTCTCCGAGGCGTTTTTGTGGACGCCAAGAACCTCGTAATAATCTCGTTTATCGCCGTTTGCCAAGTGAATATCCTTGTAATGCAAAGAGCAGCGGTTCGAAATTGAAACGCTGCCCGTTGCAAGTGATGTATTCTATTGCCCAGTCATGCATTGAGTCTGTCTGCTGCAAAATCGGGCTGTTTTACTTCTTGACCTCTTCGAAGTCAGCATCGACAACGTTGTCATCCTTTTTGGTTTCCTTCTTGGTCTGCTCATCGCCGGGGGCCGCGCCAGAATCGGCAGCTGGCTGCTCTTTGGCGTACATTGCCTCGGCCAGTTTGTGAGCGGACTGGGCCAGTTCGTCAGTGGCCTTTTTGATCGCCTCGGCATCTTCGCCTTCCATGACCTTCTTCAGTTCGGTGATCTTGTTTTCAATGTTACCCTTTTCAACAGCATCGATCTTGTCGCCAAATTCCTTGAGTGATTTCTCGGTGCTGTAGACCATGCTGTCGGCATGGTTGCGGGCTTCAATTGTATCACGCTTTTTCTTGTCCTCATCGGCGTGTGACTCGGCATCGCGTACCATCTTGTCAATTTCTTCCTTGGAAAGACCGCTGGATGCCGTGATGCGGATAGACTGCTCCTTGCCGGTGCCCAGATCTTTGGCGGATACATGGACGATGCCGGTGGCGTCAAGGTCGAAGGTAACCTCGATCTGCGGTACTCCGCGCGGTGCCGGGGGAAGGCCGCTGAGTTCAAAGTTGCCCAGTGTCTTGTTGTCGCGTGACATCTCGCGTTCACCCTGGAGAACGTGAATGGAAACCGCTGGCTGGTTGTCCGCTGCCGTTGAAAAGACCTGGCTTTTGCGGCATGGAATGGTGGTGTTCTTCTCGATCAGTTTGGTCAGAACGCCGCCCAGCGTCTCAATGCCGAGGGAAAGCGGTGTAACGTCGAGGAGCAGAACATCCTTGACATCACCTTTCAGAACGCCACCCTGGATGCTTGCGCCGATTGCAACGACCTCATCCGGGTTTACACCGCGGTTAGGCGCCTTGCCGAAGATCTCTTCAACCTTTTTCTGTACAGCCGGCATACGGGTCATACCACCAACCAGGATGACCTCGTCGATATCACCGGCAGAGAGTCCGGCATCCTTCATGGCGGTGCGGCATGGTCCTTCAAGTTTTGCCAGCAGCGAGCCGCAGATGGATTCCAGCTTGGCGCGAGACAGTTTCATTGTCAGGTGTTTTGGGCCAGATGCGTCTGCAGTGATGAATGGCAGATTGATGTCGGTTTCCATGGCGCTGGAAAGTTCGCATTTGGCCTTTTCAGCCGCTTCCTTGAGGCGCTGCAGCGCCATTTTGTCGCCGCGCAGGTTGATGCCCTGATCCTTTTTGAATTCATCGGCAATCCAGTCGATGATCAGCTGGTCAAAGTCTTCACCGCCAAGGAATGTATCGCCATTGGTGGATTTAACCTCAAAAACGCCGTCGCCCAGTTCAAGGATTGAAATGTCAAATGTACCGCCGCCAAGGTCGAATACAGCAACTTTTTCCTCTTTCTTTTTGTCAAGGCCATATGCCAGGGCAGCAGCAGTCGGCTCGTTGATGATACGCAATACGTTGAGACCGGCGATTTTACCGGCATCCTTGGTTGCCTGACGCTGTGAGTCGTCGAAGTAGGCTGGTACGGTAATGACTGCGTCGGTGACTGTTTCGCCGAGATAGTCTTCAGCGGTTTTTTTCATCTTCTGGAGAACGATTGCGGATATCTCCGGAGGTGAATAACGCTTGTCGCGTACCTCAACCCAGGCGTCTTCATTGTCTGCCTTGACGATCTTGAACGGGGAGATGGCGATATCTTTCTTGACAGCCTCTGATTCGAACTTGCGGCCGATCAGTCGTTTGATGGCGTAGAGGGTGTTTTCTGGGTTGGTTACTGCCTGACGTTTTGCCTGTTGTCCAACAAGACGCTCGCCGTTATCGGCAAAAGCCACCATTGAAGGTGTTGTCCGGCTTCCCTCCAGGTTGGCTATAACAGTTGGTTCTCCGCCTTCCATAATGGCAACGCAAGAGTTTGTTGTTCCTAAGTCAATACCGATTACTTTACTCATAAGGTTACATCCTCCTTGTCAATCTTTCTGATATTTGTAACGTAGTGATTGTGATCCCAAAAAACAAGGGCAGCTTTAAAAAAAGTTCAAAGTTTCAGGTTCAAGGTTTCAATCATGGATCTGAAAACATGAACATTGAATGGACCTATTTGGGTGGCGTTGATACCGTAACCATTGCCGGTCTCAGCAGCCTTTCCTTGAGCATATATCCCTTCTGCAGCTCGTTGACCACGGTGTTGGCCGGATATTCATCCGTTGGAATCTGGCTCATTGCCTGGTGAAAGGCGGGGTCAAAGGTTGCGCCAGCAGATTCGATCGGGGTTACTCCAAATTTTTTCAGTGTTGAGATCAGCATACTGTGGGTCATTCGGATCCCCTCCACAATAGCAGATTCATTGTCGTCACCCACATGGGTCAGGGCTCGCTCCAGGTTGTCGACAACCGGCAGGATCTCTTCCAGTATGGACTTGGTGCCGTAGTTGAGTAGTTCTTCCTTCTCGCGGTTGGCGCGCTTGCGGTAGTTCTCCATGTCGGCGCGTTCACGCAGAAATTTATCCCAGTTTTCACGGCATTCTGCATCCTTGGCGGCCAGTAGTTCCTGCAGCTTGACAACCTCATCAACAACCGTTGTGGCTTCTGCCCCCTCTTCGGTTTGCTTGGCAATGTTTTCGGTCTCTGTCTCTGTTACGGCCGGCTTTGCTTCTTCTTTGGTGTGCTTTTTCATGATGGTTATAGATTCCTCTTTGCTTGAATTTGTGTAACGGTTCAGTCGTCATGCAGCATGCGGCTGACAAAACGGGCTGTGTAGTCTACGATCGGTATGACGCTTGAATAAAGCATGCGGGTTGGGCCGATAACACCGAGCATGCCGACGGTGTTGTTGGCTGTCTTGAAGCGTGAGGTGATTACACTGAGTCCGGCGGAATGGCTGAGTGATGATTCCGAGCCGATATAGATCTGGACCCCTTCTGCTTGCATGCAGCGCTTGAGGATATTCAGCAGGTATGCCTTTTCCTCGAAGGCCCTGAATATGCCCTGCATCTTGCGGGCATCAGTGAATTCAGGCTGGTCAAGGATCTGGGCCTGACCTTCAACAAAAATATCATCCGTGTCTATTGCAACGGCTTGGCTGCTAAGCTGGAGTGCCTTTGCTATAAGGGTGTCGTATTGAATCTTCTCGTTTGTCATCTCCTCGATGATCCGTTCCTGTGCCTCTGAGATGGTCAGCCCCTGCATCAGTTGATTCAGGTAGTTGCTCATTTTAATAAGCTGGTCAGGCGTGAAGATTTCATCGGTTTCCACGAGCCGGTTTTGAATCAATCCATTACCGGAAACAAGGATTGCCAGGATCTTGCGCGGGGCAAGGTGGATGAATTCAATATGCCGGAACATATCCGCGGTAAAACTGGGGGCAACGACAATGCCCATGTAGTTTGAAAGGGATGACAGGGTCCGGCTGGTTTCCTTGAGAATATCATTCAGGTTGCCACCGGCCTTACGGCAGCGGCGAATGATCTGTTTCTTTTCGTTACGGGTGACCTGGCGTAGCTCCACAAGTGAGTCAACGTAGAAACGATAGGCCTTTTCAGTCGGGATCCTGCCGGCAGAGGTGTGCGGCGATGTCAAAAGTCCCTGTTCTTCCAGGCTTGCCATGACATTGCGAACGGTGGCGGAGGAAAGTGTTAAGGCATGACGGCGAGCGATTGTGCTGCTTCCGACCGGTTCGGCCGTTGCAATGTAATCCTCCACAATCGCTTCCAGAATTTGTCTACTTCTTGTTGAAAGTTCGACGCCCATTGCTTGTCCCCAAAAAAATAGCACTCATGGCTTTAGAGTGCTAAATCTTGATTTGAATTTAATCAGTGACCTACGGTTTGTCAAGGGGATTTCAGATATTTTACACCCTTTCACGTAAGTCAAATGGCTGTCTAAATGGCTTGCCACGGCGTTGTAAAAAGGTATATAGTTTTTGTCCCAAAAATGCGCTTCAAAGGCCTGGATTGATAGATTTGGGGTCTGCTGCTCGGGGCGTAAACCAATTGTTTTCATTGCGCTGTTTCGGGTAGGGATAAATTATTGAATAAGGAATTAAGCCATGACATGGCAGGCAATAGGCATATTTGACTCCGGTGTCGGCGGTTTGACCGTGCTACGGGAGATATTCAAGGCGGCTCCTCAAGAGGATACACTCTATTTTGGTGATACGGCCAGGGTGCCATACGGTACAAAATCTCCCGAGACTGTTACGCGTTACGCATTGGAGATAACGGACTTTCTTGTCCGTCGTGATATCAAGCTGCTTGTTGTAGCATGCAATACCGCCTCCGCCGCTGCCCTTGGCGCCCTTAAAAAAAAGTTTCCCATTCCGGTGGTCGGGGTGATTGAGCCGGGTGCCAGGAGGGCGGCTGAGGTTTCGAAGGGTGGGCGCATCGGCGTTATCGGGACAGCCGGAACAATCCGCAGCAGCGCCTATACCCGAGCCATCAAGAAGCTCAGGCCGGATGCCGAAGTCTTGACTCGGGCCTGTCCGTTGTTTGTTCCTCTGGCAGAGGAGGGATGGATTGATAATGAGATTGCCCGGTTAACGGCCAGAACCTATCTGAAGGAGCTCAAGGACGCCGGGATTGATACACTGGTTCTGGGATGCACGCATTATCCGTTGCTGAAACCGATGATTGCAGAAACAATGGGGCCAGGGGTTGCCCTGGTGGATTCTGCTGAGGAGACCGCCCGAACGGTACAGGAAATCCTTTTGAAAAAGAAGCTGCTGCGGCCAGCAATGGAGAAGGGGAATCATCATTATTTTGTCAGCGATGTCCCGGCCAGTTTCATCAGGGTTGGCAGCCGTTTTCTTGGTGAACGTCTGGGTGATGTCTATCAGGTGAATCTTGAAGATGAAAGAGGGGAAGGTTAATTATATGCCATCCACGCAGCGCAAACGGAAAACAATCAGTATTCTGGTGCCATTTCTGTTCATTGCAGCCGTTTTTGGTTTCATGATCTTTGAGAAATATCAGGCCAGTTCGGTCGTTAATCCCAAGCCGGCCATTGAGCATGATTCCGGCAAGAGGACGGCGGTGCTGTTTTTTATTGTTAACGGCAATCAACTTGCCCGCGAGGCCAGGGAGCTGGAACCATGCACGGATGATTCCGACTGTGTCAAGGAGGTCCTTGATGAATTGTTCAATGGCCCGGTCAGTGAACTGGATGATGCCTTGCCGGAGGGATCCCTGCTGAACGGTGTCAAGATCAAGGGTGACCTGGCGGTTGTTGATGTTAATCACAATTTTGAACGTGAGCTGACCGCAGGCGGTTCGGTGGAAAAGCTGGCGATCTATTCGATTGTTAACACCATCTGCATTAATTTTCCCCATGTCAGCCGTGTCAGTCTGACCGTTGAGGGGGAGGTGAAGCCACTGTTGGGGCTTCTTGATGTCTCGCAGCCGCTGCGGCCCGATTATACACTTGAACAGCGTTTACCGGTATCGCCATCATCTGAAAACAAAACATCAGAAAGAGTAAAGGGAAAACAATGAAATCATTTCTTGAGGCCATAAAAAGCCAGGTATTGATTCTTGACGGGGCAATGGGAACCATGCTTCAGGAAAGGGGGCTTAAGCCGGGACAGTCGCCGGAGGAGCTCAATCTGACGATGCCTGAGGTCGTTGCCTCCGTGCATCGTGAATATATCGAGGCCGGTGCTGATATCATCATTACCAACACATTCGGCGGTACGCGTTTCAAACTGTCCCATTACGGGCTTGAGGATCGTCTCGTCGAGATCAATAGCGAGGCTGTCCGGATTGCCCGTGCCGAGGCAAAGGGACAGGCCTATGTCGGTGCCTCCATGGGACCGACCGGGCAGTTTGTTGAACCGCTGGGTGAGGTGTCGTTTGATGATATGAAGGCTGCCTTTCGTGAGCAGGCCGTTGCCCTGGTTGAGGCTGGCGCCGATCTGATCAGCCTGGAGACGTTTCTGGATATCAAGGAGTGCCGTGCCGCGGTCATTGCCATCCGCGAGGTGTCCGCCACGATTCCGGTCATTGCCATGCTGACCTTTGACGAGAAGGGACGTTCCGTGCTGGGAACGCCGCCCGAATCGGCCGCGATTACACTGACGGCCGCGGGTGCCGATATTGTCGGTTCAAACTGCGGTCTTGGTGTTGACGGGATCTACGAGATCCTTTCCAGGATGCGAAAGGTTACTGATTTGCCCTTGATTTCACAGGCCAACGCCGGTCTGCCGATTCTGGTGGATGGTGCCACTGTTTTTCCGGGTACGCCGGATGAAATGACCGCCTACCATGACCGCCTGATTGATCTTGGTGTCAGGGTGATTGGCGGCTGCTGCGGTACAACCCCGGCGCATATCCGTGCCATGAAGGACGCGCTTTCATCGCGCCAGAAGGCGTGGCAACCTGCTCCTGTCAATTCAGGGCGGACATATCTTTCCAGCCGGAGCGGTTGGGCTGCTGTGGGTGGCACAAAAACCGCCATTATTGGCGAGAGGATCAATCCTACCGGTAAAAAACTATACTCCCAGGAGTTACACGACGGCAAGGTGGCCTATATTCGCCGCGAGGCGATGGAGCAGGTTCAGGCTGGAGCAACCCTTCTGGATGTGAATGTCGGCGCGCCCGGTATTGATGAACCGGCTGCCATGGAACGGGCCGTCTTTTGCGTCAGCGGCGCAACGGATGCCCCGATTGTCCTTGACTCGTCCAGCCCGATTGCGCTGGAGCGCGGTCTCAAGGCGGCTGACGGCAAGGTGCTGATCAACTCCGTCAATGGCGAGAGGAAGAGTCTGCGTACGATTCTGCCGCTGGCCAGGAAATATGGCGCCGCCATTATCGGTCTGACTCTGGATGCCAAGGGAATCCCGGATACCGCCGAGGAGCGGCTGGCAATCGCCCGCCGGATCCGTAATGCGGCCAGACGTTATGGTATTCCGGATTCGGACATCATTATCGACTGCCTGACCCTGACGGTCAGCGCCGAGCAGAAGCGTGCGGCTGAGACACTGCGTACCCTGCGCCTGGTCAAATCGCGGCTTGGGCTCTCAACGGTCCTTGGTGTCAGCAACATCTCATTTGGTCTGCCGCAGCGTCCGGTGATCTCTTCGACCTTTTTTGCGATGGCAATCGAGGCCGGCCTGGACGCCGCAATCATTAACCCAAAAGACAAACCGATGATGGACGCCTGGCGTTCAGCCATGGTGCTGCTTGGCCATGACCTGCGGGCCGCCGCCTATATTGATGCCTATCGCGGTGAACAGGCAACTGCTGCCCCGGCCCCGGTTTCCGACCAGCCGCTCGGGATTCGTGATCGTCTCTCCAAGGCGGTTATTGACGGTGATCTGGATAACATTGTTGTCCTGGTTGAGGAGGCGCTGGCAGAGGGGATGGAGCCGCTACAGGTCAGTAATGAGGGCTTTCTTCCCGGGCTGGAAGAGGTTGGCCGCCGATTTGATAAGAATATCTTTTTCCTGCCGCAGGTCATGCAGTCGGCCGAGACCATGCATGCCGGTTTTGCCCGTCTGAAGCAGGAGATGAAGGGACAAGCCTTCAAATCACTGGGGCGGATTCTGATGGCGACCGTTGAAGGGGATATTCACGATATTGGCAAGAACATCGTCTGTACGCTGCTGGAAAATCATGGTTTCGAGGTCTTTGATATCGGCAAGAACGTCCCGGCCGGTTCGATTGTCTTCAAGGCCAGGGAGCTGAATGTTGATGCGGTTGGTCTTTCGGCATTGATGACAACCACCATGGCTGAAATGGAGAACGTGATCAAGAAGCTCAAGGACGCTGGAATCAAGACATTCACTATGGTGGGCGGTGCGGTTGTAACCCAGGAATATGCGGATAAAATCGGCGCTGATCTATATGCCCGCGATGCCATGGAGGCGGTCGCCAAGGTTAAAAGACTTTTAAGTGTTGGCGATTAGGTGTATGTATGTTTCTGATCCAATCGATCGGATTGTGATTTTAACGGCATAAATTCATTTTTCATACGGATTGACACAATGGTATTGGGATTTAACCACAACATTATGTACAAGGGCGAGGTCTACCACGTTCAGACTGAGGATAGTGGTACTGCCATTCCGCATATCATCACACTTCTCTACAAGGGTGGGGTCATCATCTGCTCCAAAAAGACCAGTTATGCGGATATCCTGACAATTGACAATCTTGAGGTTGTTGTTGAAGAGTTGATGAAGGAACAGCATAAAGAGTTGATGCGCCGACTTAAAACGGGCGAGTTTGATGATCGTATCGCCGCCATGCCCGCTGAATCGGCTGATGGTAATACCGATGCGGTCACTGCTACGGAGGAATCTGCATTTAACGAATCGCAGGTTAATGCCTCCGTTGCATCTGCCAAGGAAAAGCAGGATCAGGAAGAGCGGGAAAAGGAACGTCAGGCAGCAAAACAAGGCTCCAAGCCGTCTCCCATCCCGGTTGGAATCACCCTCGATCAGGCGGTTGACGCATTCTTTGCTGCACATGTCAGATAGCTTTTTTCCTTTTTTATGTACGGCAGCTGTTTGTTGATCAGATTGAACTTCAGTAACAAGAGAGGCCGGCCGGGGATATCCCGCGCGGCCCCTCTGTTTAGATAAATTTCCCACCGAAGGGATATTTTTTAACTAATTTTTTTTAAAATAAGTTGCTGCTTTTCTGC
>CAXYUZ010000010.1:0-82272 GCA_964292275.1 uncultured Desulfuromonadaceae bacterium | reverse complement strand
GAGCGGCTTGGTGCGTCGGTTATCCCCATGTCTGGCGGTAATACCAAAAAACAGATCATGATCATGCAGGATTTCGGCTCGACCGTGCTTACCTGTACCCCCTCTTATTCGCTTTTTATGGCAGAGGCGGCCAAAGAGGAGGGATTCGATTTCAGGAAACTGAAGTTAAGGGTCGGCATCTTCGGTGCCGAGCCCTGGTCAGAGGCGATGCGGGGTGAGATCGAGGAAAAGCTTGGTCTTTCTGCTGTTGATATCTATGGCCTGTCCGAGGTTATGGGACCTGGCGTTGCCATTGAGTGTCATCAGGCAAAAAAGGGGTTGCATATCTGGGAGGACCATTTTATCCCCGAGATTATTAACCCACAGACCGGTGAACGTCTGCCGGAGGGGGAACGTGGCGAGCTTGTGATTACTACAATTACCAAGCAGGGAATTCCGCTGATCCGTTACCGCACCCGTGACATCACCAGTCTGACTTACGAGCCATGCTGTTGTGGCAGGACACATGCCCGTATTACACGTATGAGCGGTCGTTCCGACGATATGCTGATCATCCGGGGGGTCAATATCTTCCCATCCCAGATCGAGTCGGTGCTGTTCGGTATCGAGGGGGTTGAACCGCACTATCTGCTGATTGTTAATCGTGAGGGCAACCTTGATAAGCTCGAGATTCAGGTTGAGGTTGATGAGCGTCTCTTCTCCGATGAGATCAAAGAGCTGCAGAGGCTTTCCAAGCGGATCGAGAAGGAGATCAAGGATATGCTTGGTGTGACCTGCAGTGCCAAACTGGTGGAGCCGAAGACCATTCAGCGCAGCGAAGGCAAGGCACAGCGGGTGATTGATAACCGTCATTTATAAAACCGGGATTGGGATTCTGGGACTGGTAAAGTGGCTGTTTTTACAGTTTCCGATTATTGATCATAGTTTACAGGGAGGTCGTTATGAAGGTCGAACAGATTTCTATCTTTATCGAAAACAAATCAGGACGTTTGGCTGAAATCGCCCAGATTCTTGGTGATTCTGGTGTCAATATTCGTGCGCTCTCATTGGCCGATACATCTGATTTTGGTATCCTGCGCCTGATTGTGAACGATGCCGCCAAGGCAAAGGGTGTTCTTAAGGAAAAGGGATTTACCGTTAATAAAACTGAGGTTGTGGCAGTTGAGGTGCCGGATTGTCCGGGCGGTTTGGCCAGTATCCTTAAAACATTGGATGACAACAGTATCAACGTTGAATACATGTATGCCTATGTTGAGCGTTGCGGTGCCAATGCCGTCATTATCTTCAGGTTTGATAATACGGATGAGGCAATCGTTTCCTTGAAGAAGAATGGTTTTAATATACTTGAAGGCGAACGTATTTACGGAATGTAATAACAAATACCTATTGCTGGTGTGCCATTAAAAAAATCGGGGGTTTTTAGTGACTTATCGTTTGGTAGTTGCACTTTTGGTTTCAATGCTTCTGCTGGTTTCATGCGGCAAGGAGATTCAGAAAAAGACGATCAAGGTCGGTGCTCTTCTTGCAGTAACCGGACCGGCATCGTTTCTTGGTGAACCTGAAAAAAATACCGCAAAGATGATGGTTGATGAGATCAACAAGGCCGGTGGAATCAACGGCCGCAAGCTGGAACTGATTGTGTATGATACCACCGGGGATACAAGCAAGGCGGTGCAGTTGGCAACCAAGCTGATCCGTGATGACAAGGTTGAGGTTATCATCGGACCGAGCACCACCGGTGAGTCCATGGCGGTCATTCCGCTGGTTGAGAAGGAAAAGGTTCCGCTGATCTCCTGTGCGGCCGGGATCAAGATTACGGATCAGGCCAACAAGTGGGTCTTCAAGACTCCGGCCAATGATCATGTGGCTGCTGAAAAAATCTTCAACCAGATTGGCCGTAACGGCAAGAAGAATGTTGCCCTGTTAACCGTGACGGATGGTTACGGCGCCTCTGGACGTGAGCAGATCAAGGTGTTGGCCGCCAAGAAGGGTTTTAATATCGTGGCGGATGAGGTCTACGGACCCAAGGACACTGATATGACAGCACAGTTGACCAAGATTCGTTCTCTGAATCCGGATGCAATCATCTGTTGGGGTACCAATCCGGGACCGGCCGTGGTGACCAAAAATGTTAAGCAGCTTGGAATACGGGTGCCGCTTTACATGAGTCACGGTGTCGCATCGAAGAAGTACATTGAACTGGCCGGCAAGGATGCTGCCGAGGGTGTTATGCTGCCAACCGGCCGTCTGGCAATCTACAATGTACTCAAACAGGATGACTCGCAGGTTAAGGTGCTCAAGGATTATGATGCGGCCTACAAAAAGGCCTACGGTGTTGAGGCCTCCACCTTTGGCGGTTATGCCTATGATGCAATGCAGATGATTTTTACTGTTCTGAAGAACGGGGCGGATTCCCGTGTGCAGATTCGCGATGGTATCGAGCAGATCAAGGATATGGTCAGTGTTTCCGGTAAATTCAGCATGTCAGCGCAGGATCATAACGGTCTTGATATCTCTGCCTTTGAAATGGTTCGGATTAGCGGTGGAAACTGGGAACTGCTGAAATAGCCGCAGTAATATTCTCAGTATTAATAATCAATTCGGGATCAGAGTTGCCCGGAGCGGAGGACATATGAAAAAGGTTGTTTTACTGCTTATGGCCCTGATGGTCATGTTTGGTTGCAAGAAAAAGGAAGATGAGCCGATCAAGATTGGTGCGCTGTTTGCTGTGACCGGTCCGGCGGCCTTTTTGGGCGAACCTGAACGTAATACCGCCCAGATGGTGATTGATGAGATCAATGCCAAGGGGGGCATCAATGGCCGCAAGCTCAAGCTGATCGCCTATGATACCGTCAGTGATCCTTCCAAGGCGGTTCAGCTGGCCACCAAGCTGATTCGTGATGACAAGGTTGTTGCGATTATTGGCCCGAGTACAACCGGTGAATCAATGGCGGTGGTGCCGGTGGCTGAGAAGGAACAGATTCCGCTGATCTCATGTTCTGCCGGTATCAAAATTACCGAACCGGTTAAAAAATGGGTTTTCAAAACCGCACAGAATGACTCACTGGCTGTCAGCAGAATCTACGAGCATCTGCAGAAACAGAAGCAGACCAAGGTTGCGCTGTTGACCGTTTCCGACGGTTTTGGCGCCTCCGGCCGTGAACAGCTTAAGGCCCAGGCGGATAAGAGCGGCATCAGCATTGTCTTCGATGAAACATATGGTCCCAAAGATACGGACATGTCTACCCAGCTGACCAAAATTCGTGGCAGTCAGGCCCAGGCGATCATCTGCTGGGGAACCAACCCGGGACCGGCGATTATTGCCAAAAACGCCAAACAGTTGGGAATTAACATTCCGGTTTTTATGAGTCATGGCGTTTCATCACGTAAATTTATTGATCTGGCCGGTGATGCGGCTGAGGGTCTCAAATTGCCATCGGGCAAGGTTATCGTCGCCAATCTGCTTTCAGATTCCGATCCGCAGAAAAAAGCACTGGTATCATATGTCAGCGGATATCAGAAGTCATTCATGTCGGAGGGTGATCATTTCGGCGGACATGCCTGGGATGCAGTCATGCTGCTGAAGGGGGCGATTGAGCGGGGTGGAAATACACCGGCAACCATTCGCGATCAGCTTGAGAAAACAGTCAATTTCTCCGGTATTGGCGGAACATTCAATTATTCTCCACAGGATCATGCTGGACTTGGCAAAGACGCCTTTGTACTGGTTGAGGTTAAAAAGAAGGATTGGATGCTGGTTAAATAGTATGGGCAGACCTTAAGGTTTATTAGTCTGATTATATCACATTCTATCGGGAGACACGCCTTGGCGTGTCTCTTGGTGTGTATAGCCGAGGAACAATGCTGTCAGAACAGATACTGCAATACATAGTTTCAGGACTATCCACCGGGGCAATTTATGCACTGATCGGGATCGGTTTTTCGATCATCTACAATGCCACCGGTATCATCAATTTTGCCCAAGGTGAATTTGTCATGTTGGGCGGCATGCTGACCATCTTTTTCATGGTGGTGCTCAAACTGCCGCTCTGGGCGGCCATACCATGTGCGGTGGCCGTTTCAACACTGATCGGTTTACTGTTTGAACGGCTTGCCATTCGTCCACTGCGCAGGCCCACGCCACTCAATCTGGTGATTATTACCATTGCCGGCAGTATCCTCATGCGCGGACTGGCCATGTTGCTGTGGGGCAAGGATACCCACTCGTTGCAGCCATTCAGCGGTGATCAACCGATCAATCTGATGGGGGCGACAATCCTTCCGCAGCACCTCTGGATTTTGGGGATTACGCTGGTAATCATAGCCATCAACAAGTATTTCTTTTATCACACCATCAGCGGCAAGGCCATGCGCGCCTGTTCCTATAACAGCCGGGCCGCCGGTCTGGTCGGTATCGATGTCCGCAGGATGATTCTGTTCTCATTTATGATCAGTTCCGCAATGGGTGCCATGGCCGGTATTATTGTCGCGCCGCTGACCATGACCGCCTACGATGTTGGTGTTATGCTTGGCTTGAAGGGTTTTTGTGCTGCAATTATCGGCGGTATGAGCAGCGGTATGTCTACGGTTATTGGCGGTTTGATCCTGGGGATACTGGAGGCGCTGGGGGCGGGTTTGATTTCTTCCGGTTACAAGGATGCGATTGCCTTTATTATTCTGCTGCTGATCCTGTTTATCCGGCCGCAGGGACTGTTCGGCAAGGCCGATTCGGAGAGGGTCTAACAACGTGAAGAGAGAGTTGATCAAGTATCTGATCTTTTTTGTTGCGGTACTGCTGGCACCGTTGCTTTTCAGCGGCAGTTATCTGATGAATGTGCTTGTCTTTGTCGGCATCCATACCATGCTGGCGGTTGCACTGAATCTGTTGCTCGGTTATGCGGGGCAGATTTCACTCGGCCATGCCGGTTTTTTCGGTCTTGGCGCCTACCTGTCCGGGGTGCTGACCACCACGTTTGCACTGAACCCATGGCTTGCAATGCCGCTGTCCGCCATTGTTGTGGCGGTGCTGGCCTGTTTGATCGGCTTCCCGATTCTGAAACTCAAGGGGCATTACCTGGCCATGGCCACCCTTGGTCTGGGAATCATCATCTATATCTTTTTTAACGAGAGCGTTCAGTACACAGGCGGTCCGTCGGGGTTGTCCGGTATTCCCAATCTTTCCGTCGGCTCGTTCCGTTTTGACAGTGATCTTAAAAACTACTATCTGATTTGGGGATTTGCACTGCTTGTGGTTCTGTTCTGCATCAACCTGACCGCATCGAGGGTCGGGCGTGCATTGCGTGCGGTGCACGATTCAGAGGTTGCCGCCCGGGTGTTGGGTGTCAATGTACGTCTGCTCAAGGTGCAGATCTTTGTCCTTTCGGCGGTGATCTGCTCCCTGGCCGGCAGTCTCTATGCGCATACAATGACTTTTATCTCTCCCACCTCCTTTGGTTTCAACTTTTCCGTCGAACTGTTGACCATGGTGGTGATCGGCGGTTTGGGTAGTATCTACGGATCATTCCTCGGTGCCGCACTGTTAACACTGATGCCGGAGTTTCTGCGTGCGGCACACGACTACGATATTATCATTTACGGCGCCATGCTGATGCTGATGGTTATGTTTATGCCCGGCGGCCTGGTTCGTGGTGTTCCAGAGCTGTATGCAAAGCTGTTCGGCCGGAAGGGGGGCGGAAATGCTTGAGGTTCGTGCCCTGACCAAGGTCTTTGGCGGTGTAACCGCGCTTGACAATGTTTCCTTTTCAATAACCAAAGGTGATATCACCGGTGTCATCGGCCCGAATGGTGCCGGTAAGACAAGTCTGTTCAATACAATTACCGGACTGTATACACAAACATCCGGTTCTGTGTTGTTTGAGGGGAATGATGTCTCCGGTTTTCCGCCGGAGCGTTTGGCCCGTCTGGGGATGGTTCGTACGTTTCAGAATATCGAACTGTTCGGCGGCATGACTGTGCTTGAAAATGTTATGGTTGGCCTGCATAGCCGCAGCTCTGCCGGGCTGCTCTCCTGTTCACTGAAGATGCCCTGGGCAATGCGTGAGGAACGCAGGATTCGTGAAACCGCGTTGAGATGGCTCGATTTTGTCGGAATAGCAGAGCTTGCTGACGTTGTTGCCGGGAATCTTCCCTTCGGCAAAGGGCGTTTTCTTGAGATTGCCCGTGCTCTGGCGGTGGAGCCGCGGATTATGCTGATGGATGAGCCGGCAGCCGGCTTGAACAGTCAGGAAACCTTGGGGCTTTCCGGGTTGATTCAGAAGGTGCGCGATTCCGGTATTACCGTAGTGCTGGTTGAACATGATATGGAACTGGTCATGGATATCTGTGACCGGATAGTTGTTATGAATCTGGGGCAGAAACTTGCCGAGGGGACTCCGCGTGAGATACAGGAAAACCCTGAGGTCGTTACTGCCTATCTTGGTGAAGGGTAAAGGCGGTTCATAGTTTCCGGTTCCCGTTTTTTAGCCATGAACCAGTAATTATGAACCTCGAAATAGTGATTTTGATATGCTCAGACTGAAAAATATAAATACCTATTATGGCAAGGTTCATGCGCTGAAGAATGTCTCCCTGCATCTTGGTGAAGGGGAGATTGTTACCCTGATCGGGGCCAATGGTGCTGGTAAAACGACTATTCTGAATACCATTTCCGGCGTTACACCGGCTGCTGGCGGTGAAATTCTGTTCAATAAGGAACCGGTAGCAGCGCTTGCCCCGGACCGGATTGTAAAGTTTGGCATCTCCCAGGTACCCGAAGGGCGGCAGGTCTTCAAGCCGCTCTCCGTTGAGGATAATCTGGAGCTTGGCGCGTATCTCCGTTATCGCAATCGCGAGGAGAAGGGGGCCATCAAGCGGGATATGGACCGCATTTTTGACCTCTTTCCGCGTCTTTTCGAACGGCGTAAACAGCTTTCCGGCACCATGTCGGGTGGTGAACAGCAGATGCTGGCCATCGGACGGGCCTTGATGGTAAAACCAAGGTTGCTGCTGCTTGATGAGCCCTCCATGGGACTGGCCCCTTTGGTGGTGCAGGAAATCTTCAAGGTACTGGAACAGTTGCGGCAGGAACAGGGGACGACAATACTGCTGGTCGAGCAGAATGCTAAGGCGGCATTAAAGCTGGCCGACCGCGGCTATGTACTGGAGACTGGCAAGGTGATACTTGAGGGGCTGGCCGATGAACTTCTGGAGAATGCCGAGGTTAAGCGTGCCTATCTTGGTAAGGATAAAAAAGAAATTTGGGAACGCTGATATAAGCGGGAGAATATGATGACGAGAGAAGAAGCACGCAAAAAGATTATCTTTGCCCTGGATGTGAACAGTCTGGAGGAGATTAAACGTTACAGTATCATGCTCTCGGGCAGGGTGGGGATGTTCAAGGTCGGCAAGGAATTGTTTACGGCAGTGGGTCCCGATGCAGTCAGGGGTGTGTTGAAGCATGGTAATGGATTGTTTCTGGATCTCAAGTATCATGATATTCCCAACACTGTTGCCAGGGCAACGCTGGAAGCGGCACGTCTGGGTGCATATTTTGTCGATATGCACGCATTGGGCGGTGCCGAGATGATGAAGGCATCCGCTGACCTGCTGCGTAAGGAATTTGGCGAAAAACGTCCCAAACTGCTTGCAATCACGGTTCTGACCTCATCTACAGTGGAGACCCTGCGGGGTGTCGGTATTGAGCATACGGTTGAGGAGATGGTTGTCCGTTTGGCCAGGTTGGCCCAGGATTCCGGAATGGACGGCGTGGTTGCCTCGCCGCTTGAAATCGGTCTGATCCGTGAGGCCTGCGGCCCGGACTTTCTGATTGTTACCCCTGGTGTTCGTCCAGGGTTTGCCGCGCTGGATGATCAGAAACGTGTGCTCACGCCGGCTGATGCGGTCAAGGCCGGTGCCGATTATCTGGTGATTGGCAGGCCGATAGCCAAGGCAGCTGATCCGCTTGCGGCTGTAGAACTGATTGTGGATGAGATTGTTGCGGGGGCGCTATGAAAGAGGAACTGCTCTTTGGTGTCAATCCGGTTCGCGAGGCCTTGCGCGGCACGCGTAGCGCATTTGAACTGTATGTCCAGTCCACTGCCAGCGATCACCGTATGGAAAAAATTGTTGCCCTGGCCAAGGAACGCGGAGTCAGGGTTATCCGCCGGGAAAAAGATGATTTGACCCGTATGTGCGGTTCATCTCACCATCAGGGGATGGCACTCAAGGTTGCCCCGTTTGCCTATGCTGATCTGGATGATCTTCTGGCTATGATTGGTAATGAGACAAAGGCCGGCTTTTTGCTGATTCTGGATGGTATTCTGGACCCCAGCAATTTGGGAGCGCTGATACGCAGCGCTGCCTGTGCCGGGGCAAATGGCGTTATTATTCCGAAGGATCGTGCCTGCGGGATAACATCCGTGGCTGAAAAGGCCTCTGCCGGTGCAATCGAAACTATTCCTGTCGTGCAGGTGACTAATATTGCCCAGACAATTGATTCGTTAAAACAGTCAGGATACTGGATTTACGGACTATCCGGCGATTCTGGCCAGTCGATTTATACGGTCAAGTTTTCCGGAAATGTAGCTGTTGTTATTGGCAGTGAGGGTGAGGGGATCAGGCCTTTGGTGCGTAAGCAGTGTGATGTCCTGCTCTCCATACCGCACTACGGCGGGGTGGCCTCATTGAATGCCTCGGTTGCCGGCGGAATTGCCATGTTCGAGATTGCTCGCGCCATTCGTTAATAAACAGAGCATCCTGCAAAAGTATTCCGTCCATGGTTCGACAAGCCCACCACGAACGGAATAACAGTCATTTGCTGCATCAAAGTCCGTTCACCCTGAGTCTGTCTAAGGGGTAAACAACTTATGAAGAGGTTTAGCCTGTTGGATGCTTCGCGTCGAACAGCCTGAAATATTCGTCTCGGCACCAGTTTTCCACATCAATCAGACCTGTGAAGGCTTCTTTGAAGTCAGATTTTCCTGTGCTGAAAACGCCATGGCCGTAGACAATGACACTGCCTGTTTTGCCGATGACCGGTGCGATGGTGGCGGCTAGCCCTCCGGCACCGATTTCGCCGGCTACAACCGGTGTGTTACCGAGCATCCTGACCTGGCGACATTCCTTCCAGCAGTCGCGAATCGGACAATGGTTCCGTTCAGGGCACATCATGCTCATCATGACTGAAAAACGTGGGTGTCCATGCAGGATTGTCCGGCATTTAGTGGTTTCATAGATGCCGCGATGTGCTGCCAGTTCACTGGAGGCAGTTATTCCCACCGTTGAACTGTTCTGGTATGGAACCGGATCAATACAGCCATCCAGTTCATCCAGGCTGGAGGCGGTCTGTGAGATGTAGATGAAGCTCTCATCGGAATAGGAGATGTTGCCGAAGAATGAATCAACCAGTCCGGATTGGACGGTGTAGCGACCGATAGTGCCTATCTCGCTGAGTATTTCCTGCTTATCGTAAAAAGGACCCTGTTTGAATTCAAGCTTATCCGTTGAAAGGGTCTGTAGCCACCCATCCCGGAAACGTCTGAAATCCTCCGCCTCACCTTTGATTTTGAAACCTTCAGCGAGCAAATCTTCCAGATATTTGATGAAGGTCGAATGAAATATGGAAGACCAGTTTATATAGGCCTGTTCTACAGTCAGGCTGCCGCTTGCGATTATGCCAATCCCTTCGACAATGATCCCCTTGCGGCTGGCGAGGTAGCTGGTTATTTCATTAATCAGGTTGTCACCCAGTTCGGATTGCCGGATGATCGGAATGTCATGGAGAAAGGTTCTGGTTTCCGTGTCGCGGGGGATGATTCTCTTTTCATCTGGCGGGTTTCTCTTGACCAGATATTCAGCAAAGGGAAGCGAGGGGCGGGCACAGACAATGGCCATGCAATTGAGTTGTGCGATTATGTCGGCCGTTAATTGAGCAAATTCATTGTTACCGGCTGTAACAACCACGTCATCCTGGGCGGAAAAAGCAAGCTGCTGGCTGAAAACCATCCGTTCATTGACAAGTTTTTGTGAGTATTTGTTGATCTGATCCAGCATCAGCGTTGGGTGGACGGAAGGTTGGTAAATAGCACGGAACCGTCAGCCAGAACCTCTCTTCTGAAGTGCGCATTTCTACCGCTGTTGGCCAGTTGGGATTTTGAAAGTTTGATTGTGCTGTTTGGCATGAAGGCAGCGGTTATGTTTGAACCGGATTGCCATGCCTCAAAGTGCAGATGTGGTCCGGTTGAACGGCCGGTGTTGCCGGAAAGTGCGATAACTGTCTCCGAATCAACCGGCTGACCTGATGAAACCATCAGCCGGCTGTTATGGCCATATAGCGTGATTATGCCGTTATCATGCTCAATCAGAACCGTGTAGCCATATCCGGAACGAAGTCCGCTATAAACAACAACACCCTTGCCAACGGATGTAACCGGTGTTCCTTCCGGAATGGCAATGTCAATGCCGTTATGATGACGGCGTTTGCCATCGATCGGGTCTGTACGGTAACCAACTGTAGATGTGATTCTGCCGCCAACGGGTGGAAGTCTGGGGATAAATGATTCTGCTGATGTGGATTCAGGGTTGAGGGAGGCTTGTACTGTTTTGGAAACTATTTCGTTGACTGAAATCTCATGAACCTTTTCCTGCTTTTTGCTGCGGCGGTTTTTGGAAGAGCCGCTCTTGATGATCAGCTTTGATTTCTTGTTAACCGGTGTATCGGTAAAAGTTTCAACACCGTCGATAGTTACGAACTTGTAAATATCGGCATTTGCAATGATCACCTTTGTAAATGATAACAGTATTACAATGGTTGCCAATGAAACATGCCTCAGGATACGTTTGTAGTCGTTTAAATTGTGCATGTCTCGATCATTAATGACTTGTGGGTGGAGTATATTTCTGATAAAGAATTTAGATAATCAATATAAGTCATTTATTTTTTTTGTGCAATTCTCAATCATGCTGGAGTGCCTTGATGTCTCAATATTTTGATAAAGTTATCAGGGGTACAGAGCGTGAGGACGCACTTGTTATCAATCAATTCATAAAGAATATGGTTGGCAAGCGTTTTACGTTTTTGAACTACTATAAAGAAATACCTGTTTCCTACGATGCAACACTTCTGAGCATTGAAAATGAAATGGCCGAGTTTGAGGTTCATGAATATCAGGCAAAGGCAATTAATATCGAGCGCAGGGCGTTGATCTATTCCCATGAATTGAATCCGATCAAGGAAGATTTGGTCAGTGAGGCCTTTTATGTGAATGTGGCCAAGAAACGGGTCGTACTGTGTAAGTTTGGTTATGCAAAGATACGCTCGGATATGCGTCGTTTTGTCAGGGTTACGCTGGACCGGAACGTTAAGGTGGAGATCGCCCTGGAGTCTGATATAGTTAAAGGAATTGTCAAGGATATTTCTCTTGGTGGCGCCGCTATCGAGCTTGCGTCGTCTGATCTTTTGGCTCCTGGGCAGCAAATCAATCTTTTTCTGAAGTTGCCTGATCTTGCCAGTAGTACGATAGCCGAGGTGGCCATGGCTGCCACTATCGTTTCTTTGGCAGGCGATGAGGCGCCATATAAATGCAATCTGGAATTTCATCCGGAAAAACATTCCCAGCAGCAGATTGCATATTTTATTAATTCACGTCAGGTTGAAATCATCAAAGAACTGAAGGAAATTAAGGAATAATTTTTTTATTGTCGGTTTATTGGGCAGCTCAGTCTGATTTGATTATTTTTTTTGCATTTTTTTTGTTTGTTATTGTTTTGTAAAATCCCGATTTTTATAAAGTGCTGTTTTATTGATATTTAAAAAAATGTGTTTTTTGGCAGAAAGTTTGCATTTATAAAAAACTAGTTTATTCTGACGGTTCATTTTGTAGATAAATTAAGCAAATTGAATAGCCAACAGGGAGGCATATTTGAAAAAAATCGACGCTATTATAAAACCATTCAAGCTTGATGAGGTTAAAGAGGCTTTGAATGAAATCGGTATTCAGGGGATTACTGTCAGTGAGGTTAAGGGGTTCGGTCGCCAGAAGGGGCATACCGAACTTTATCGTGGCGCTGAATATGTTGTTGATTTTATTCCAAAAATTAAACTTGAGATCATAGTTGCCGATGATCTGGTTCCAAAGGTTATTGAGGCGATAGAGAAATCGGCCAAAACCGGCCGTATTGGTGATGGCAAGATATTTGTAACCCCTGTGGAAGCCGTAGTCAGAATCAGGACCGGAGAAACAGGAGAAGAAGCATTATAGTTGTAAAATTGGTTATTCAAATCGAAAGGAGAAGTTAATGACACCGAAACAAGTAATTGAGTTTGCTAAAGAAAATGGCGCATTGATGGTGGATTATAAATTCATGGATTTTGTTGGTACATGGCAGCATGTTTCTGTACCTATGACAGAGTTCAGTGAGGATACTTTTGAAGAGGGTCAGGGTTTTGATGGTTCTTCAATTCGCGGCTGGCAGCCAATTCATGCTTCTGATATGATTTTGCTTCCAGATCCTACCACTGCAAAAATGGATCCTTTTGTTGCTGTTCCAACCATGTCGATCATCTGCGATATTTTTGATCCGATCACAAAAGAAGATTACACACGTGATCCGCGTAACATCGCTAAGAAAGCAGAGATGTACCTTAAGTCAACTGGCCTCGGTGACACAGCCTTCTTCGGTCCAGAAGCTGAATTTTTTATCTTTGACGATGTTCGTTATGACTCAAGCTCAAATCAGTCCTTCTATGCTGTAGATTCCTCAGAAGGCGCATGGAATACTGGCCGCGAAGAATTTCCTAACCTTGGTTACAAACCACGCTACAAAGAGGGTTATTTCCCTTGTTCACCAGTTGACTCACAGAATGACCTCCGTAATGAAATGGTTCTTGAGCTTCAGAAGGTTGGTATTCGTGTAGAGTGTCAGCACCATGAGGTTGCTACCGGTGGCCAGGCCGAGATCGATATGCGTTTCTCTTCTTTGGTCGACATGGCTGATCAGCTGCAGTGGTTCAAATATGTTATAAAAAATGTTGCTTATCGTAATAACAAGACAGTAACTTTCATGCCTAAGCCGCTTTATGGTGATAACGGTTCCGGTATGCACTGCCATATGTCAATCTGGAAAGACGGTGTCAACCTGTTTGCCGGTGACAAATACGGCGGACTTTCTCAGATGGCTCTCTGGTATA
The DNA here is from genome assembly GCA_964292275.1 of uncultured Desulfuromonadaceae bacterium. Classification (GTDB taxonomy): domain Bacteria; phylum Desulfobacterota; class Desulfuromonadia; order Geobacterales; family Pseudopelobacteraceae; genus CAXYUZ01. The sequence goes on along the minus strand of CAXYUZ010000010.1, from coordinate 69,086 downwards.
TCGGTGGTATCATCAAGCACGCCAAGGCGCTCTGTGCAATTACCAACCCGACAACCAACTCCTACAAGCGTCTGGTGCCGGGCTTTGAGGCACCTGTGAACATGGCTTATTCCAGCCGTAACCGTTCTGCATCGCTTCGTATTCCAATGATGTCAACCAACCCTAAGGCAAAGCGTGTTGAATACCGTACACCGGATCCTTCCTGTAATGGTTATCTTGCATTTGCCGCCATGTTGATGGCAGGTCTTGACGGTATTGAGAACAAGATTGATCCAGGTCAGCCACTGGATAAGGACATCTACGGTCTTTCTCCTGAAGAACTCAAAAATATTCCATCTGCTCCGGGCAGCCTTGAAGAGGCACTTAACTGCCTCAAGGAAGATCACGAATTCCTTCTCAAGGGTGATGTATTTACACCGGATGTTATTGAAAAATGGATTGAGTACAAGACTGAAGCTGAGGTTAACCCTGTTCGCATGCGTCCGGTACCGCTTGAGTTTGATCTGTACTACGACATCTAATCCGACTGGTTCGGTTTATGCAGTTGAGAGAGGCGGGAGTTATCCCGCCTCTTTTGCGTTTATGGTGTCTGCTTAAATCAGTTAATAACTGCAGTTTATCTATTGACTATCGGGATGGCCGGAATTGACTTTGCATGACTACTCTGTTAGTAATGAACTCTTTCAAATAGCGCATTTATGATTGTTTACACGCAGTAATTAAAGGATGTTTTATGGAAGAATTTTTTCTCAAATTATCGGTCATGCTCGTACCAGGTTTGATGGCAATCACATTTCATGAAGTTTCACATGGTTATGTTGCCTGGCGTTTTGGCGATCCGACCGCACGCATATTGGGCAGGCTATCTCTTAATCCGATCAAGCATATTGATCTGATCGGTACGATTATGCTTTTTATTGCCGGAATCGGTTGGGCCAAGCCTGTGCCGGTTGAATTTGCAAATTTGCGCAATCCAAAACGTGATATGGTTTGGGTGGCTGCTGCAGGACCGGTTACCAATTTATTGTTGGCAATAATCTCAGCACTTCTTTTTCATGGGCTCTCCATGTTGATGAAGTCGGCTTCTCAAGAGATTGTCAGTACTGTTATGGTTCCAGTGTTTTTAATGTTATATTTTTCGGTTTCCATCAACCTGATGCTGGCACTTTTTAACATGATACCATTGCCGCCATTGGATGGTGGGCGTGTATTGGTCGGCTTGCTGCCTGATTCCCTGGCAAATTCACTTGCCAAAGTTGAACCGTATGGCATGTTTATCGTCATTCTTCTGGTTGTAACAAGGGCAATCGGTCCAATACTTTTTCCGGCACATAACTTTTTGATGCAAATTTTGATTGGTTCCAGCCCTCTTGGGCAGGTATTACGGCCAATCATGCAATAACTGTAAAGGATTCTTTATGAGTAAACAACGTGTTGTAAGTGGAATGCGGCCAACAGGCCGATTGCATATTGGCCATTTTCACGGAGTTCTGGAAAACTGGATCAAGATCCAGTCAGATTTTGATTGTTATTTTTTTGTGGCTGACTGGCATTCATTGACTACTGAATATGCTGATACATCCGGGATTATCAATAGTACCCGTGAGATGGTTCTGGATTGGGTTGCCTTTGGCCTTGATCCGGAAAAATCCGTTGTTTTCAGGCAAAGCCTTGTTCCACACCATGCCGAGTTGAATCTGATTCTTTCCATGATAACACCGGTCTCCTGGCTGGAACGGAATCCGACATACAAGGAGATGCTGGATAACATCCAGCAGCGTGATCTTTCCACGTTTGGTTTCCTCGGCTATCCGGTTCTGATGGCGGCTGATATTATCCTCTACAAGGCTGCCCGGGTTCCGGTTGGTCATGATCAGCTTCCGCACCTGGAGATCACCCGTGAGATTGCCAGACGTTTCAATCATCTTTATGGCAATGTCTTTCCGGAGCCGGAGGCGCTACTGACTGAAACACCCAAGCTGCTTGGTCTTGATGGGCGTAAGATGAGTAAATCGTACAATAATTCGATTTATCTTTCTGATACCGCCGAAGATACCGAAAAGAAGATTAAAACAATGGTGACGGATACCGAGCGTGTACGCCGCAATGATCCGGGGGATCCTGAACGTTGCGTTGCGTTTAATCTACATCGCATTTATGTTCCTGCTGATAAGCTGTCCGAGATTGTGCCGGCCTGTAAAAATGCCGCCATTGGCTGTGTTGATTGCAAGAAGATCTTGTCTGCCTGTATTAATGAACGTCTGGCCCCATTCAGGGCCAAACGGGTTGAGTTGGCTGCGCAAGTGGATTTTGTGGATGATTTGCTGCGTGAAGGGAGCGCCAAGGCCTCACAGCTGTCCGATGCGGTCATGACAGAGGTACGTACATCTCTGAGAATGTAAAAACCCTTTGTTACAGGAGCATTAGTGGATTTTACTGTTGATGATAATGCTTCTCTGCTGGATGGGCTGAGCGAGTCTTACAGTGTCCAGTTGGAATCATTCAGTGGCCCACTGGATCTGTTGCTGCATCTGATTCGCAAGAATGAAGTCGATGTACGCGATATTCCGATAGCCGATATTACCAAGCAGTATCTGGATTATATCAAGCTGATGAAGGATCTTAATCTGGAGGTGGCTGGTGACTTTCTTCTGATGGCATCCACACTCCTGCACATCAAATCGCGGATGTTGTTGCCTCTGGAAGAAACGGATGAGGATGATGGGGAGGATGGCGACCCGCGTGCGGAGCTGATTCGACGATTGCTGGAGTATCAACAGTACAAGGAGGCGGGGCAGCTTATCTGGTCACGTGCGCTGCTTGGTCGGGAGGTTTTTTGCCGTCCCTGTTCAGAGGCCGAGTCACTGGCTTTGCATTGTGAAGATGGGCCATTGGAGCTGGAGCTGTTTGACCTTGTTGACGCCTTCAAGGCATTGCTTGATCGGATCCCCAAGGAAAGCTTTCATGAGGTTGCCCCTGGTGAGACATTCAGTATCGCTGATTGCATAAACGAGATAATGGATGTTTTACAGGAGCATGAATCTGTACAGTTTGAAGAGATTGTTGGAGAAGATCTGAGCAGGGAGCGGGTTGTTGGTTTCTTTTTGGCATTACTGGAACTCTGCAAGCTTCGTCTGATTCGAATTTTTCAGAACGGGGCCGCAGGCAGTATCTGGTTTGTGCCTGCCGTTGTTGAAGAGTCCCTAGAATCTGCCGGGATGGAGACTTAGTAATGTCACTTTCCGCAATTGTTGAAAGCATGATCTTTGCATCTGATTCACCGCTGTCGCTGGACCGGTTGTGTGACCTGCTTCAGGAATATGAGCGTGATGCGATCAGGACGGTTTTGAAGGAACTGCTTTCATTTTACGAGACACGAGCCGGTGGATTTATGCTGGTTGAGGTGGCTGGAGGCTGGCAGTTCAGAACGGTGCCTGATCTTCAGCAGTATGTTGTCAGGATTGTAAAGGCAAAGACGGTCAAATTTTCTCCGTCAGCGCTTGAGACATTGGCAATTGTGGCCTATCGGCAACCGGTGACACGTACAGAGATTGAATATCTGCGTGGCGTTGATTGCGGCGGTGTGCTGAAGACACTGCTTGAAAAAAAACTGATTCGCATAATGGGTAAAAAGGACATTCCCGGGCGACCTTTGATTTACGGAACATCAAAGGAGTTTTTGAAGGTCTTCAGTCTCAAGGACCTGAAGGGTCTGCCTACGCTTAAAGAAATTCAGGCACTGGGCGAAACTGCACCATATGAATTGCAGGAAGAATTACCTCTTGATCCCGACGGCAGCTTCTCCGTCAAGTCACAGATCCAGTTTGATCTCTCTGAATAGGCTGTTGCACTTGATATCCTGCCAATCGTGTTATAATTACATGATCAAAAGCTGGGTCAGGAGTTGATATATGCAACGTAAACCGTCTGTGTCTGGTCAGTTTTATCCTGGAAATGCAGCTCAGCTGTGGGTAGCATTGGGTGAGTTGATTGTTGAAAGATCTGATAAGAGGCATGCTTACGGTATCGTCGCCCCGCACGCCGGTTATATGTATTCGGGTGGGATCGCCGGCAGAATCTATGGCCGGATAAAGATTCCGGAAACGGTTTTGATTATTGGCCCGAATCATCATGGCATGGGTGAGTCGTGTGCCCTGTATCCAAGCGGTCAGTGGATGACCCCGCTTGGCCCGTCCGTTATAAATGCAGATCTGAATTCATTGCTGCTGGAACATACGCCATATTTATCCGTTGATGAACTTGCCCACACCAAGGAACATTCACTTGAAGTTCAACTTCCATTTCTGCAATTTTTGCGGCCGGATGTCACTCTATCCGCTATCTGTATTGGACATGGCGATTTTTCATCTCTGAAGGCGATTGGTGAGGGGATTGCCAATGCCATCCGTTATTTTAATAAGGATGTTCTGATTGTGGCCAGCTCTGATATGACCCATTATGAACCGGCTGATGTGGCTCGTCGTAAGGATGAGCTGGCCCTTGCCAGGATTCTGGCCTTTGATCCGGAGGGGCTGTTGCAGGTTTGCCGGTCTGAACGTATCAGTATGTGTGGCGTCGTTCCTGCGGTAATAATGATGGTTGCGGCCCGAAGCCTGGGGGCGACAAAGGCAGAGCTTGAGGCATATGCCAACAGTGGCGACGTCACTGGTGATCATAGTCAGGTGGTTGGATATGCCTCGCTTGCGGTGCAATGAGTTTTCATCTCTCCATGATGGGTCTAGTCGGTTCTAATCCAAATATATCTGTTTTTTTGTTAAGGAGTGTTTCATATGATTGAAGCCTATCTGTTACATGAGGCCGAGCGTGCCAGTCTAGGTATTCCGGCATTGCCGCTTACCCCGGAACAGACAGATGAGCTGTGTGAACTATTAAAATGCCCACCACCTGGCAAGGAAGAATTCTTGCTCGATCTTTTAACTATGCGTGTTTCACCCGGAGTTGATCCTGCTGCTGAAGTGAAGGCCACGTTTCTGGATGGAATCATCTCAGGGGCCAGTTCCTCTCCGCTGATTGCAAAGCGGGATGCCGTCAGGCTGCTTGGTACCATGCTTGGCGGTTACAATATTGCACCTCTTGTAAAAGCACTTCAAAATTCTGATCTGGCCGATGAGGCAGCCCTTGCATTGAGCCGGATGACACTGGTTTATGATGCCTTTGATGAGGTGGCAAGCTTGGCCGGAAGTGGTAATTATGCTGCCCAGTCTGTTATTGATGCCTGGGCAGAGGCCCAGTGGTTCACATCCAGATCAGCTGTTCCAGAGTTGATCAAGCTCAAGGTCTACAAGGTGGATGGCGAGACTAATACCGATGACTTTTCACCGGCAGGTGATGCCTGGAGCCGCCCGGATATACCTCTGCATAGTCTTGCAATGGGCAAAAACCGTTTCCCGGATGGATTGGACACTATTGCCGGGTTCCGCAGGGAGGGGTATCAGGTAGCCTTTGTCGGTGATGTGATCGGAACCGGATCATCGCGCAAGTCGGCGATTAACAGCCTTTTGTGGACTATCGGCAATGAAATCCCGTATGTGCCCAATAAGAAGAGCGGTGGGGTTATTATTGGCGGGGTTATTGCGCCTATTTTCTTTAATACGGCACAGGATTCAGGTGCGTTACCAATTAAGGCCGATGTTTCAGCTATGAAAACCGGCGATCTGATCTTGATTGATACAATGAATGGCCGGATTACCGATGAAACAGGCAGTCGCCTCCTTTCCAGCTTTTCATTGACACCAGCAACCCTTGCTGATGAGTTTCGTGCCGGTGGTCGCATACCATTGATTATTGGCAGGGCGGTTACCGATAAGGCCCGGCTGTTTTCCGGTCTGAAACCATCTCTTTTATTTGCAAAGCCGGAGAATCCGGTTACCAAGGAGGGACAGGGATATACGCTGGCCCAGAAGATGGTTGGTGTAGCCTGCGGTGTGAGCGGGGTTTTACCCGGCACAGCCTGTGAGCCACGTATGACAACGGTTGGATCACAGGATACCACCGGGCCGATGACGGCAGACGAACTTAAGGAGTTGGCCTGCCTGAAGTTTCAGGCGCCGTTGTTTATGCAATCTTTCTGTCACACGGCTGCTTATCCCAAATCGGCCGACGTTAAGATGCACAAGACATTGCCAGGTTTTATTGAAGAACGGGGTGGGGTGGCATTGCGGCCTGGTGATGGGGTAATACATTCCTGGCTGAACCGTTTATTGCTTCCCGATACAGTCGGTACGGGTGGTGACTCGCATACACGATTTCCAATCGGTATTTCCTTCCCGGCCGGATCTGGCCTGGTTGCCTTTGCAGGTGCGATGGGGTTTATGCCGCTGGATATGCCTGAGTCTGTCCTGGTGCGCTTTAAGGGTGATTTTAAGCCAGGAATAACATTGCGCGATGCTGTCAATGCCATACCATATAAGGCAATCCAGCTGGGATTGCTGACTGTTCCCAAAAAGAACAAAATCAATGTCTTTAATGGCCGTATTCTGGAGATAGAAGGATTACCGGACTTGACAGTTGAGCAGGCATTTGAGTTGACAGATGCCGCTGCTGAACGTTCTGCTGCTGCCGGGTGTCTTCAACTCTCTAAACGGAGTGTTTGCGCTTATCTTCGTTCAAATCTGGCCTTGATGAAGAGGATGATTGTAGACGGATACCATGACGCTGATAGTCTGCAGGCCAGAATTGATGCTGTTAGCGACTGGCTGTCTGCTCCCAAACTGTTTGAGGCGGATAAAAATGCCGAGTATGCTGCCGTTATCGAGATTGATCTTGCTGAGATAACGGAGCCGATCCTGGCCTGTCCAAATGATCCCGATGATGTCAGATTGCTCTCCCAGGTTGCTGGCAGCCTGATTAATGATGTTTTTATTGGTTCGTGTATGACCAATATCGGTCATTTCAGGGCCGCTGCAGAGGTGTGGCGCGATCAGAAATTTAATCCTGATGTGCGTACATGGATTTGTCCGCCAACACGTATGGATCAGCAGCAGTTGCGGGATGAGGCATATTTATCACTATTCAGTGCTTTTGGCGCACGGATTGAACTCTCCGGTTGCTCCCTCTGTATGGGTAATCAGATGCGAGTGCCTGATGGAGTGACGGTATATTCAACATCAACTCGTAACTTTGATAATCGGATGGGTGATGATACGCGTGTGTTTCTAGGGTCAGCTGAATTGGGGGCAGTGGCGGCCTTGCTTGGCAGGTTGCCTACGCTGGAGGAATATCTGGAGATTTATAACGCCAGGATTCAACCAAACAGGGATAATATCTATCGATATCTGCAGTTTGATGAATTGTATTAATAGTCGCTTAAGTCAACAAACAGCCCCATCGTTTTTACGCTGGGGCTGTTTGGTGACTGCTGGGAGACTGCATGTCACTTTAATTGTCAAACATGAGTTTTCTCTCCAGATCCATTGAATGGGTCAGGCGTTTAGCATCCTCAATGCTGATTTTGTCCTGTCTGTAGAGCTGCAGCAGGTGTTGATCAAGCGATTGCATCTGATACTGACTGCTACCGTTCTCAATATGCTTTTCAATCTCGTCAAGCCTTCCCTCACGAATACAGGCCTGAATGGTTGTTGTTGCCCGCATTACTTCAACAACCGGCAGGATATTTTCACCGGTTTTATCTTTTACAAGCCGTAATGAAACGGTTGCAACCAGTATATCTGCTAATCGCTGTCTGATTATATCCTGCGATTCTGGTGGAAAGTTTCCCACCATGCGGTTGATTGTTGAAACCGCTCCTTGGGTATGCAGTGTTGAAAGCACGAGATGACCAGTTTCAGCGGCCTTGATGCAGGCATCAATAGTCTCTTTGTCGCGCATTTCACCAACCATGATCACATCCGGATCCATGCGTAAGGCAGCTTTCAGGGCACTGTTAAAACTCTGTGTATCGATACCGACTTCGCGTTGAATAATGCAGCTCTTTTGTGATGAAAATAGAAATTCGATTGGATCTTCGATTGTTATGATGTTGAAAGTTTGAGTTTCATTTATGAATCTGATCATTGAAGCAAGTGTTGTTGATTTTCCGTTGCCGGTTGGCCCAGTGACGAGTATCAGTCCGTTGGGTGCCTTTGTTATTTCTGCCAGTACTGGTGGCAGGTTTAATTCCTGAAAGGTGCTTATGTATGGTGGGATGACCCGCATAATGATGCCATAACTGCCCCTTTGGCGAAAAATGCTGGCCCTGAAACGACCGCCACTTGCCAGAGAATATGATGCGTCACATTCTTTCAAATCCTTATCCAGCTGCCGTCCATTATGTTCCATGATCTGTGTGGCAATGAATTCGGTGTCACTGGGTGTCAGATTCGGCATCTTTGAACGGATGAGTTGTCCACGGCCCCTGAAAAAAGGTGGATTATCTACCTCGAAGTGCAGATCTGAAACCTTCTTTTGAAATGCAATTTCAAGAATTTGTCTGAGGATGTTTGCGTCCATAGTTTCCCTGGTGCTGATTCATTGATTGAGTTATTCAGTTCGCTGAAATCAGTTTGCGTTTTAAAATATTATTATCATGAACAAGCCCAGCATATTTTGACAATATTTCAAGCAGTTCTATCTGAAGTGGTGAACCGGATGATTTTCCGAAATCCGCATAGATAACAGCGATAACCTTGCCAAGTGATTTAATTGGCATAAGGATTATCTTTGGGGTATGCGGAGCAGAAATCTTTAGGTATAGCTGTTCTCTTAATACGGTATCATTGCATTGGCCATAAAAATAGTGGCCATTGTTGACAACGTCCCTGAAAACCGACGCCTGCGCGATTGGTATTGTAAAAAGCAGTGGTGTTGAAGCACCTTCATCTCTATTGGCGTTGATTCCAAAACTTTTTTCAGCGATCAGTTCATTGTTTCTGACAACAAATGTAATTGAGCGTTCAAACATATTTGATGCAAATTTTAGTAAAATAAAGGCGATATCCTGAATTTTTTGCAGATTATCCAGTTCATGGATAGAATCTTTAAATAGTAGAGATATGCGCTGCTCACTGCTTGTGAAAGATTTCTGCAGATATATGTGAAATGCCCTGATGAATTTTAGTGTGCTTGAAATGGATAATTCTGCGTCGCTATTAAACACTGGTTTTGTAAGAATATTTTTTACGCCAGTCTGGATTGCCTTTAACGGAAATTGGCAGTCTTGTTGTTCTGTTAACTGGATTATCGGAATGGTTGGATATTTTAAAAGTTTTTGCTGGAGCAGATGAAACATGTGATCAGCAGCTGACTGGGTGTCTACCGGTGCATCCAGTACAAGTAGTGGAATCAATTCCTTGGAGAAAGATTGATCAATAATTACATCAAGGTCATTTTCGTCATCTGTGGAAAGAAAAAAAATCCGTTCATGTTTACAAGCCGTTGCTATAATGTGTTTAATAAATTCATTTTGACTGAATACAATGGTTGCCAATGGAAGGCTATGGATATCATGGGGTTGATTGTCAGTGTCCGCTTTATCCGATAATTCCATTAGTGCTGATAATAGCCTGTCTTGATCCTGGGGAGACAAATTGATCATGGATTCCCGGATTTTTTGACGATGGATTTCAGATGCATCGTAAACCTTCAAGCCCATGAACATATCGGGTATTTTCTTCTCCAGTGAGTCAAGATCATCCAGCCCCAGATCATCAGCCGTGATGGTGTCTTTAGCCAAAGTTTCCGATTCGGTGTTGTTGGTTGTAAATGCACCTTTTTGTAATGACCCATCCCGCATTCTTTCATCAAATATTCTGAGGGCATCCATCAGAATACTCTGGGTATTCAGATTTATTTCCTGTTTTAGGGTTTCCGGGAAATAACGATATTCATCAGAGACATCCGTTGCGTTAATATCAAGGGCAAATGTTCCGCTATTCCAGGTCAAAATTTCAACGATGGTTAATTCAATAAGTGTCTGCAGGCCGGAATAGGCATCATCCTTCTTGATATGACCATTTTCAATTAATGTTGCAATCAGCGGTTTGCGGTTGGCCCCTGCATTGGCCTGTGAATGAAGAGCCTGATCCAGTTGATCTGAGGATATGATGTTTTTTTCCATAAGTATCTGACCAATGCGGATACTATTCTGGACATGATTTGCGCTGACAATATACCCTTCAATGAAAACCAGTTGACTCTCACCCTTGTGGCTGTTGAGATAAAGTGTGCCAGTTTTTTTTGTGGAGTGCAGCAGTTGAATGACATCAACAATTGGTAAATGTTCAAGGTCGCCAGCAAATGACATTCGTCCACCTCATATAATATTCATTTTTACAACAAGATCACAGTATGTTTATTATTCCATCTAATCATCCTTATGCAACATAAATATTCACTGTGATTTAGATATCTTGACAATGATTTATAATGTCTGATTTTGGTGCGATTGCTTCTTGTTGAGTATGATACAACAATGGGATTTAGTGGTGGTTGTGATCTTCTTCAAGAATTAGTTTCTGGTTGTTTTTTAATTGGAAATGACGCACTTTTTTTGTATTGTATAAAAGTTTCAGTTAGTTTGAATTATGAAGAAAATATTTGCTTGGAGTTTAATGTAATGAAAATAACATGTCCTAATTGCAATATTGGTGGAAATATACCAGAGCACGAAATACCTTTGGAAGGTAGGTTTTTGAACTGTCCTCGTTGTAAACATGGCTTTACTGTTTTCAAGCCTAAAGCAGATAAGAACATTTATCTTGTAGATACCTGCCCAGCTTGTAATTTTAGTACATTTGGAGATGATCAGTTTTCAACATGTCCTAAATGTGGTGTTGTTGTTAAGGCATATATGGAGCGTCAAAAGGATGAACAGGTTAAAATCAGGGAACATGAGTTGTTGACTAGAAAGATGAGTAATTCAGATGTCGTCGCAACTGAATCAGAATCGGTAAGTCCTGCCAAAGCATTTACCGAAAATTTGAGTCCTGTTAATATTGTCGGTTATGGTAGCGCTCTTGTCGCGATTACATTTATAATTTTCGGTTTTATATCAATATTGGGATATAGCACCACGGCTGTTAAAGAACAGATATTGGCTCAGCGGGATATAGTTGTCTCTAGCTGGTATGTCTTCTGGCATTTTGGCTTTTTACCATGGTTATATGTTATCTATGGAGCCGCATTGATGGTGGTAGCGTATTATTTTATTCAACAAAAGAGTGCGGCATTAAACGCATTGACGATTATGGTGCGTATATTGTTTGTTTTTATTCCGATATTTTTGCTTTTTAACTTTGTAAGCTGGATTATTCAGCCTGTTTCGCATTCGATAGGTGGTTATCTGATTGAAATTTTGAATCTGCTCTTAATGTTTGCGTTATTTTGTACACCACTGTTTTTTCTGGACCGTTTTCTGATGGATAAACGTATTACTTCAGTTGTAAAATTGTAGACGTTAGAGATATGTTTAGATTTGTTTTCCAAAAACTCTTTTGAGTAAATACATTTGTTCTGTGTGAAAACAGATAAAGTGATGAATTTAAAAAAGCCTGGTTGTTTAACCAGGCTTTTTTGTTTTACGCAATAATGTTATTAGAAAATTTGTGCTTCTAGGTTGATAGGTTTTTTTACTTTTGGGGCAGGCGCTGTCGTTGCTGGTTTAGCTGCCTGTTGTGCTTGTGGGGTAGTAGGTGATGCGGTCATTGGTTTGTGTGGCATTGCAACTAGTTTTTCCAGCTTTTTGATTGCTACATTCATTGAGATAGAAAGTAGTTGAATGTTAAGATTCTGCTCACAAAGCATCAAAAGTGAGAATTTAGGCATTGGTTTTACAATTACCCTGCCATGTTCAAATCTCAAATCAAGTAGTTTTACACCGGCAGTTGCATCGTGAAGTCCAAGTATATTGAAATTCAGTCCGCCTGATACACCCTGGAGTGATGTTAAATCAAAGATTGATGGAAATGAATGTGCTAAAACATTACCTTCATCATCCGATAGTAATCCACCAATAATTCCTGGAACAGTGTGGAGGCTTTGGAGAACTGATAGCATAAAAAGCTCCTATTTATTGGTTAATGCTTTTCTTACGTTAGCTTCAACTGGTCCGAGCTGGCTTGCTCCGGATATGGTAATATTTAAATAATGACTTTTTGATTGGAAAAGAAGTAAGTGGTGATCCGTACCGTGTACAGAAGCGGATATCAATTCACCTGTGCCGAGTTGTCCGCCAATTTGATTGGCAAGGATAGAAAGATATAATCCATTTGCAGCGTATGTAGCTGCTTCATAGCTGGTATCATCAACTGGATTACCATCTTTTGTCTGAATAACAGCATATTCGACTTCTGATATGGCTGATAGTTTGGTATTGATGTCACTCATGACTCGTCCTTCCGGTTTTGGAGGTGCTTCCGGTTTGACATCTGAAATATTTGTATCAGGCACTTCGTCTGTTGATATATTTGTGGATGCGGGAATTGCAGGCTTGTTAGTGGTTGATGCATAAGATTGCTCATCCTGCATACGGTGAGCTTCCAACAAGAGAAAGGTCAAGCTTTCATTGATTGTTCGGCAGGTTGTAATGATTTTCGGGTCAGACTTGAATTCACCACCCGGCCACTGCATGATTGTATAGAATGCCTCGCTGCCGACTTTTTCGTTTAATTCGGCATGAACTAAATCACCATCACGAAAAAAAATGACCCCTTTTTGGCCGGCATGCTCAACGGACAAACAACCTGTAAAACGATTCAGGTTTTTTATTTGAATCAGGTCCGCTAGCGTCATTCCGCTTAATGCGCCTTCAAACCCACTGTTTGACGGTTGATGCATCGCTTCCATAGCCATGACTCCTCCCTTGATTTTCAAGGTTTTGATTATTTATAACAGTATTTTTAATTTTGTTCAATAGCATTTTGATAGCCAGTAGACAGGTGTAAAAATAGTTGTAAATTTACTGTTTTTGGTATTATTGAAGTGTTCTATTTATGTTAAAAAATCGCGAGGTACATTTGTAATGCAAGATGATCATTCCAGTGTTGCTCAGATGCAACAGATAGATGATGTTGGAAATGGAGTGTTGCTTAAATCTGATAAAGATGAAAAGTCCAAGCGATCTTCAAAAAACTCTTCTGTTGTTATTTCTGCTAAAAAAAATCGCAATAATAAACGGATAGATGCGGTAAATTCATCTGTTAGTGATGGTCAGTCGGCTGAGTTTGATCTTTACGATGCTGAATTTTATTTAAATCGCGAATTAACCTGGCTGGCGTTTAATAGTCGTGTATTGCATGAGGCTGAGGATTCCAGGATTCCCTTACTTGAACGTATCAAATTTATTGCAATTGTCAGTGCAAACTTTGATGAATTTTTTATGAAGCGTATTGGTGGTCTTAAACAGCAAATTGGTGCCGGAATGCGTGAATTGAGTCTGGATGGCAGGACTCCACGGCAGCAGGTAACGGAGTGTTATAAATCAGTGCGTGATATCGAATCACGTAAGCAAGAGCTTTATCACAAACTTATTCTGTTGCTTGAAGAAAAAAATATTTTTATAGAAGATTATTCCGAGTTATTGCAAAAAGATAAAAAGGTTGTCAGGGAGTTTTACTTTAAAAACATATTTCCACTTTTAACACCTCAATCCATAGATCCGGCTCATCCATTTCCGTTTATTTCAAATTTATCTATTAATCTGTTGGTGACCTTGCGTTATCCAAAGGCAAGTGAAACTTCTCTGGCTCGAATCAAGGTGCCGGTTGGACATGGTTCGCCACGTTTTTTACGTGTTGGTAAAACTGATCGTTTCGTGCGCATTGAAGATGTGATGATGAATAATCTCGATATGCTTTTTCCAGGAATGGAAATTGTTTCCTGTGAAAAATTCAGAGTTACTCGCAATGCCAATACCGAGAAGGATGAAGAGGCCGCAGATGATTTGATGGCAATGATTGAGTCAGAACTTAAGGAACGCAAGTTTGCACCGATTGTCCGGTTGGAAGTAGAAAGTGGCATGAGTATATTGCATAAGGGGCGCTTGGCTGCTGAGCTTGAACTTGATGGAAATAATGATGTTTTTGAAGTTCCTGGTATGCTTGCCATGCGTGATTTGTTTGAAATTTCAGCACTGGAACACTCAAAACTGCATGATGTCCCCCATCATCCCGTCGATCATCCTCAATTACAGAGTCAACGTAGTATATTTCATATTATTCGTGATGCTGGTTCAATTTTGTTACAGCATCCCTATGAATCCTTTTCTACATCAGTAGAGAGATTTCTCAGGGAGGCTTCAGTCGATCCTATGGTGCGTGGGATCAAGATGACGTTGTATCGTACCTCAAGTCATAGCCGGATTATTGATGCTCTGGTTGAGGCTGCGCAAAATGGCAAGCAGGTCACAGTTGTTGTAGAGTTAAAGGCCCGTTTCGATGAGGCAGCCAATATACGTCTGGCCGAGTATATGGAGGAAGCTGGAATTCATGTAACATATGGTGTTGTTGGTCTCAAGACCCATTGCAAGGTGATTATGGTGGTGCGTCATGATTATAATGGGTTACAGCGTTATGTGCACATTGGAACTGGGAATTATCACGCGGATACGGCCAGGATTTACAGTGATGTTGGTATGTTGACTTGTGATGAGGCAATCGGGCGGGACGTTACAGAGCTTTTCAATTACCTTACTACAGGTTTCATGGCAAAGCGCAACTATTACAAGTTGTCACCTGCACCCCGTTTTCTGAAAAAAGCACTTTTAACATATATTGAACGCGAAATTAATCTGCATAAGTCACAAGGTTCCGGTCAGATACAGTTTAAAATGAATGCGCTTGAGGATGGAGAGATTGTCAGGGCGCTTTATCGGGCCTCCATGGCAGGTGTTAAGATTGATCTGATTATTCGTGATACCTGCAGGTTAAGGCCAGGGATTCCTGGTCTGTCTGAAAATATAAAGGTTATCAGTATTGTTGGCCGATTTCTTGAACATGCCAGAATTTACTATTTCCGCAATGGTGGTGCGGAAGAATATTTTATTGCATCAGCTGATGCTATGAAGCGTAATCTTGAAGCCAGAGTTGAAATCCTTTGCCCTGTAGAATCTACGGTGTTGAAAAAAGAGTTGCGGACAATTATTGATATTCAGTTGGGTGATCAGAGGTCTGCTTGGGAGATGGACTCTGACGGTCGTTATATACAGCGGAATCCTGGCAGTACAAATCCCCATGAGGGTAGCCATAGATTGTTGATAGACCGTACCTTGAAACGGCTTAAGGAATCAATTAAACAGAACAAAAAAAGGCCGAAGATAAATGATTGAATTTTTTGTCGCATTTATCCTGTTTTTATGTTGGAAGACTGGTTAGTCTTTTGCCTTGCTGATGTATAGTATCAATGTTATTTATGTTCGCAGATGACAATGATTATGGAGGATTTAATAGTTTATGTTTCGATATTTAACAGCTGGTGAATCACACGGTCCTCAACTGACAGCAATAATTGAGGGGCTTCCTGCTGGTGTGCCACTTATTGCCGAAACCATCAATTTTGAACTGGCACGTCGTCAGCAAGGTTATGGTCGTGGTGACCGGATGAAGATTGAAAAGGATACCGTAGAGATATTGTCCGGTGTTAGATGGGGAGAGACACTTGCTTCACCCGTTACGCTCGTTGTCAGAAATCGTGATTGGGAAAACTGGGAAACCAAAATGTCAGCCTTGCCGGAGCATGTGAATATTCTTCCGGCTGTGACCAGACCACGTCCCGGGCATGCTGATTTAGGTGGTGCGCTTAAGTATAATCATAGGGATGTCAGAAATATTCTGGAACGCTCAAGTGCTCGTGAGACTGCTGTCAGGGTTGCCGTCGGTGCTGTCGCAAAGGCGTTTTTAAGGGTTTTTGGCGTAAATGTAGGTGGAATAGTCAAGGAAGTGGGCGGAGTCGTTTCTGATACAGTCGGAATGTCTCATGAGGAAATGTGGCGTATCGCTGCATCCTCAGAGTTGTTTTGTTGTAATAAGGAAGCTGAAAAAGAGATGATGGCTGCCATTGATTCCGCAAAATCTAGCGGTGATACCTTGGGTGGGGTTGTAGAGGTTCATGTCCTTGGCCTTCCTCCCGGCTTGGGGAGTTATGTACAGTGGGACAGAAAGCTTGATGCAAGATTGGCAATGGCACTGATGAGTATTCAGGCAATTAAAGGGGTTGAGATTGGTATTGGTTTTGAGTCAGCCCGATTGCCGGGATCAAGCGTCCATGATGAGATTTTTCCGGCAATAAATTCTTCAAACCGAACCGCTTACTGCAGGGAAACTAATAATGCCGGTGGTATAGAAGGTGGCATGTCCAATGGTGAGCCGGTTATTTTGAGAGCGGCCATGAAACCGATTCCAACCCTGTATAAACCGTTGCGTTCGGTTGATATGGATACACATCAGGCGTTTCAAGCAACTGTTGAACGTTCTGATACATGTGCTGTTCCTGCGGCATTGGTTGTGGCTGAAGCCGTAGTTGCCATAGAGATTGCCAATGTTTTTATGGAAAAATTCGGATCGGATTCGGTTCTTGAAATAAACCGTAACTATCAAGGCTATCTGGAGCAGATAAAAAATGCTTGATCGGCCTGTGATTTTGACCGGTTTTATGGGGTCTGGCAAGAGTACTGTTGGCAGAGTTTTGGCAAAGGAACTTGGTTGCCCTTTTATCGATCTTGATGAATATATTTCTAGCGAGGCAGGTAAGACAATTAATGAAATTTTTGCCGAATCCGGGGAAATAGCATTTCGAAAAATGGAATCTATATGTCTTGAAAAGGTTTTGAACGGTGATATGGCTGTTATTGCAACCGGAGGAGGTTCAGTGATCTCGGTTCAAAATCGTATTCTGATGCGAAATAAGGGGTATATTGTTAATCTGTTAGCACCAATTTCATTGATAATGAAACGATTGCATAAAACAAATGATCGTCCACTTTATGCTGCCAATATCACTGAAGATCGTCTGTCCAGGCTGATGGATGAACGTAAACTATTTTATGCTGATGCAGATATTAGAATTGACACGGACAATAAATCTGTGGAAGATGTTGCGTCAATTATTATGAATAGTTTAAAGGAGTTGTCAGCTTGAGTGCCTTGAAGGTGAATCTTGGTGAAAACAGCTATGATATTCTGATCGATGGTGGGCTTTTGTCTTCTATAGGCTCTTTATGTGCTGATAGAGGATTAAAAGGTCGTGTTGCTATAATTACAAATGCGCTTGTTTTGTCCCTGTATGGAGATGTTGTTCGTGATTCATTGATTGCGGCTGGTAATCAAGTAGTATTTATTGAAATTCCGGATGGTGAAGAATATAAAAATGCTGTTACATTGAATCAGGTTTATGATGAGTTGATTGCAGCTGGATTGGATCGATCATCATTTATTGTTGCATTGGGTGGTGGGGTTGTTGGAGATCTGGCTGGCTTTGCTGCTGCTACATATTTACGTGGTATTCCATTTATACAGGTGCCGACAACTTTATTGGCCCAGGTAGACAGTAGTGTTGGAGGTAAAACAGCTATTGATCATGCCAGTGGTAAAAATCTGATCGGTGCTTTTTGTCAACCAAAGCTTGTAGTTATTGATCTTAATACATTGAAAACATTGCCTAAACGTGAGTTGAGTGCTGGTTTGGCAGAGGTGGTCAAGTATGGCATCGCCCTTGATGGTGTGTTTTTTGATTTTCTCGAGCAAAATTCAGGTCTGATTATGGAACTCGATCAACCATCTCTTGCCAGGTTGATTATGCAATGCTGCAAGCTAAAGGCAGATATTGTCGAGAAGGATGAGAAGGAATCAGGCTTGCGGGTTGTTTTAAATTATGGTCATACATTGGGACATGCCTTTGAAACATTGTCTGGTTATGGCAGTCTGATTCATGGTGAGGCTGTTGCTATTGGTATATTGCTTGCCGCAAGGATCAGCAAGGCGTTTGACTACTGTTCTGATGATGATGTTGCAAGGATTGTAGCGCTATTATCCACTTTTGGTCTTTCGGTTGAAGTACCTTGCGTTGAGCGCAGTTTATTGATCAAGGCTGTTTCGTCTGATAAGAAAAATATAGGTGGTGTCGTCAGTTTTATATGTAATCGTGGTATTGGCAGTTATGTAGTGGAGCATCTTGCTGCAGAGCAATTGCTTATCCTAAGCGGATTGGAGGTCTGAATTATGCAGCAAAACGACGCATCGTTCTGGGCTGATATCAAGAACTACGAAGAAAAACTGGCACAAAATCCTGATTCTTATCTTTTTGCCAGGTTGTCAGAGGTGTACCTTAAAGTTAATCTTGTTGATGATGCCTTACATACTGCCAGGCAGGGGGTTGCCAAGTACCCGACATATATTGCGGGTCAACGGACCTTGGCAATGGCATGCCATGTTAAGGGATTGAGTGAAGAGTGTCGCCAAGCGCTAGAGGTGGTTGCTGCCGCGTGTCCTGAGGACTGCGAGGTGCAAAGGCTTCTGGGAAGACTTTTTGTTGCATCTGGTAATCTTGATGCAGCACGTAAAGCGTTCAGCACGGCGCTGGATTTTAATCCTGACGATGAGTGCCGGTTAGAGTTGCAGGCTTTGTCAACTTCATCAAGCTCGGTTTCAGAAGAAGATGAGATTATTGACCTTAGCGAGGATGATATAATTGATGTCGATTCGGTAGAGCCGGTTGAGACTCATGTTCATCATGATCCGTTATCCACGGCTACACTTGCGGAGTTATATGTACAGCAGGGTTTTATAGAAAAGGCCTTGGATATCTATCGAGCATTACTTGTTGAAAAACCTTACGACATGGTTATTCAAGAACGTATTTCCGAGTTGGAGGCTATTAATGCTGCATCGGCAGTGTCACTTACAGACAGCTTGAATATTGATCAAGGTTTTGATGTTGATGATAATGTTGCAGCTTTTTCATCTGCCCCTATTGTAAAGCCACAGCAGGCATCTGATAAGAGTTCGGTTGTATCTACTTTAGAAGGCTGGCTTGGATCAATCAGGAGGATTAAGGCATGTCGTTAAGAGAAAAACTCTCTGGTATTGTTGAAAATTTGGAAGGCGGGCGTGCTGTTGTCATCATGGCTTATGACGGAATTCCAATTGATGAGGTGGTAGTCAATCAGGCTGGATTTGATCTGCAGCAGCTTACGGTTGAGTATGCGACCCTGCTCAAGGATATAAAACGAGCTGCTGAGGTACTCAAGGTTGGAGATATGGAAGAAATTTCCATTACAACCGGGCAGTTGATTGTAATTATGCGTATGTTGAATGAGGAGTTGTTTATTGTATTGATTATGGATAGAGAGGGTAATACCGGAAAGGGACGTTACCTGCTCAGACTCAATTCATATGATCTCGTTCAGGAACTTAACTAGCCTATGCGTATTTTGGTTATCCATGGTCCAAATTTGAATCTTCTTGGCAAGCGTGAACCGGATATTTATGGCACGCTAACGCTTGATGAAATCAATGCTTCTGTTTTATCACTTGCAGCTGGTCTGGATTGTTCTGTAAATTTTTTTCAGTCAAATTGTGAAGGTGCCATCGTTGATACTATCCATGGTGCTCTTGCTCAGTTTGATGGAATTATCATTAATCCGGCGGCATATACGCATACCAGTGTTGCGATCAGGGATGCCTTTTCATCGGTTGGTCTGCCATTTGTTGAAGTTCATCTTTCAAATGTCTATCGTCGTGAGGGGTTCAGGCATAAGAGTTTTACCGCACCGGTTGCTATTGGGCAGATATGTGGTTTTGGCGTTGACAGCTATCTGCTTGGTTTGCGGGCTATGGTTTCTTATCTCGGTAACGCCTGAACCTGTTATGGTTGATGAGTAAAGAAAAGTTATAGAGAATCGTTCGTATATATGAAACATGATATTTTCAGCAACAGGCGTGATTTATTAAATGCATTTTTTGATGATCATGCACTGGATGCAATTCTATTTTCCAATCTTAAAAATATCCGTTATCTGTCCGGCTTTACCGGTTCTGAGGGCGCCTTGCTCGTGAATAGAGAGTCGGCTTGGCTTTTGTGTGATTCCCGGTATACTTCCCAGGCAAAAACAGAGACGATTGGTGTTGATGTTAGACAGTTTTCCGAAAAGCAGGATGCCATCAGAAATTTGATTGATGAGCACCGTTTTTACAGAATTGGTTTTGAGTCCGCATATACTACCGTTTCTGCTTTCAGTGAGTTGTCTGCAAAATTGCATGGTTGTGAGCTGGTTCCAATTGGTTCAAAACTTGATCAGATCCGTATGATCAAGGATGAACAGGAACTGACTCTGCTGGGATCTGTTGCTGCTCTTGCATCAGATGCGTTGAGCAATGTGTTGGAACTGCTAAGGCCTGGCATAAGTGAAGCTGAACTGGCCAGAGAACTTGAATTTGAGATGCGCAGACGTGGTGCTGAAGGGCGCGCTTTCGATTTTATTGTTGCTTCTGGTGAACGTGGCGCAATGCCACATGGTCGTGCGACAGATAAGCTGATCAAATCAGGCGAATTGGTAACAATTGATTTTGGTGCGGTAATGGCTGGTTATCACTCTGATGAGACGGTTTCCATTGCCGTTGGAGAGCCGGATTTCCGTTGTCGAGAGATATATGCGGTTGTTAAGGAGGCGCATGATCTGGCAATCTCTGCTGTGAAACCTGGTATGTTGTGTAGTGAGCTTGATGCAATTGCAAGGAATTATATCAGGGATAGTGGCTATGGTGATTTCTTTGGTCATGGTTTGGGACATGGTCTGGGTTTGGAGATTCATGAAAAACCTACAATTTCACCTCGCAGCAATATGGAAATAGTTGAGGGAATGGTATTTACGATCGAACCCGGAATATATATACCAGGTTTTGGTGGTGTGCGCATTGAAGATACCATTTCTGTTGTTGCTGGCGGATGTTGTCTTTTGACCCGGTTTTCTAAAGAATTATTGATTGTGTAGTTTATATATTAGAATTTAAACGTGTTTGATTTTGCAGGGATGAACTGAAAAGGAGATAGTGATATGGATGTCAAAGACTTAAAAGTACTGATAAAAATGATAACAGAAACCGATATTACTGAATTTGAGATGGATAACTCTGAAGAGAAGATCGTCATAAGACGTGGCGCTAAGACGGAATATGTGGCAATGCCGACGGTATCGGCAGCCGTTGCAGTACAACCGGCAGCAGTTGCTGCTGTTGCTGCACCAGAACAGTCCGTAGCTACTTCAGTGGTTCTGGAAGATGGTGATGTAATTAGTGCACCTATTGTCGGTACGTTTTACTGTGCCCCGGAACCTGGCGCAGCACCTTATGTTGAGGTTGGTCAGGTTGTGGAAAAAGGGCAGATGTTATGTATTATTGAAGCCATGAAACTGATGAACGAAATTGAGGCTGAGTTTCGTTGCAGAATCGTAAAGGTCTGCAAGGAGAATGGTCAGGCAGTTGAGTATGGAGATTGCTTGTTTGTTGTTGAAAAGTTATAGGTATTATCTCAAGCAGTTTCATAGAATATTATTAATTGGCAGGTATGTTTTTTTAGAGGGGTGTCCTTTTAATGTTTCATAAAATTCTGATTGCCAATAGAGGCGAAATTGCAATTCGTATTATTCGTGCATGCAAAGAGCTTGGCATTAAAACGGTTGCAGTTTATTCGCAGGCTGACAGTAATTCTCTTCATGTAAAGCTTGCTGATGAGAGTGTTTGTATTGGACCGGCATCTAGCGCCCTAAGCTACCTAAATGTTAATGCTATCATCAGTGCTGCTGAATTGACGGATTCGGATGCAATTCATCCTGGTTACGGTTTTTTATCTGAGAATGCCGATTTTGCAGAAGTTTGCGAAAAATGCGGTATTACGTTTATTGGACCAAGCCCGGAAAGCATGAGAATCATGGGTGATAAGATCAGCGCCCGTCAGGCTGTCATTAAACAGAATGTACCTATTTTACCAGGTACAAAGGAAGCCGTTGAAACCGTTGATGACGCAATAAAGATTGCCAAAGAGATTGGATTCCCGGTTATTATAAAGGCAACTGCCGGTGGTGGTGGCCGAGGGATGAAGATTGTCCATACTCAGGCAGGGCTTGCAAATGCATTTACAACAGCTCGAGCTGAAGCGCAGGCTGGTTTTGGTAATCCTGAAGTATATATTGAAAAGTTTTGTGAAGATCCTCGTCATATTGAGATACAGATTCTGGCGGATAAGCATGGTAATGTAATTCATCTTGGGGAGAGGGATTGTTCGATTCAGCGCCGCCATCAGAAACTTATTGAGGAGGCTCCATCAACAGTAAGTACTCCTGAATTGCGCGAGGCTATGGGTGGAGCTGCTGTACGGGCCGCTGCGGCTGTTGGTTACAATAGTGTTGGAACGGTCGAGTTTCTGGTTGATAAGCAGAATAATTTCTATTTTATGGAGATGAACACCCGTGTTCAGGTAGAACATCCGGTGACTGAAATGGTGACTGGTGTTGATATTGTCAGGGAACAGATCTGCTCTGCAGCTGGCCTTAAACTGCGTTATAAGCAAGAGGATATCAAAATCAACGGCCATGCAATTGAGTGTCGGATCAATGCGGAGGATCCTCTCAAGTTTACACCTTGCCCAGGCAAGATTACAGCGTATCATCCGCCAGGAGGGCTGGGGGTTCGGGTCGATTCGTTTGTCTATGACCAGTATACGGTTGTTCCTCATTATGATTCAATGATAGCCAAATTGATTGTTCACGCGGAAACGCGTGAGGATGCTATCAAGCGTATGTCGCGTGCGTTGGATGAGTATATTATTGAGGGTATTAAAACTACAATTTTCTTTCATAAAACTATCATGGCTAACAAGGACTTCATTGAAGGGAACATTGATACTTCATTTCTTGATAGAATAGTGTTGGAGTAAAGTATGGATTTTCCAGAAGAATTAAAGTATTCCAAAGAGCATTTGTGGATCAGGATTGAAAATTCAACCGCATTTATTGGCATAACGGATTATGGACAATACGAACTTGGTATTGTTTCAGCTGTTGAGTTACCTGATGAAGGCGATGAACTTGAACAGGATGATTCGTTTGGATCTGTGGAAGCCAGAAAGACCGTCGCAGAGTTATATGCCCCTTTCAGTGGTACGGTTACCTCTGTAAACTACGAGCTTCTTGATAATCCTGGACTTATTAACGATGATCCCTATGACAGCGGCTGGATTGTAGAAGTATCCTTTGCGGGGCCAGATGAATTGAAAGGGCTTATGTCGGCAGATGATTATGCCGATTATATTTTAGAGCGAGATTAAAACATAATCGTACTTGGGGTGATAAGTTTTCTTATCGCCCTTTTTTTTCTAGGGGATGCGAAGTGAAAGAATTTATCAAGGCGTTGGTTGTTTTATTGTTTTTTACAATGCCTGCCTTTGCTGGCGACAGATTCGTTTCTCTCAGTGTTAGCGATGCAATCAGGATGGCTGCCGAGAAAAATCTTAATGTACGTGCCGAATTGTATATTCCAGCCCAATATGAAGCAGAAATTAATAGAAACAGGGCAATCTATGATCCGTTGTTTGCTGCGCAGGTCAACTACAGTGATACAACAACAGCTGTTCCTAATTCTGCTGGAATCTACTCCTACAGAGGCCGTTCCCTTCAGCTTGCTTCTTCATTGAGTCAGCTCTTTTGGAGTGGAGCTACAGCCACCTTGGGGTTTAATAATAATTTTAATAGAACTTCACTGAATTCAACACTGCCCGATTATTGGCAGTCCAATCTAGCCGTTACGTTCAGCCAGCCGCTTTTGAAGAACATTGGCCGGGAGAATACGGAGATTAATATAACAATCTCTAAACTGTCTAAGTCGGCTTCACTAGAACACCTCAATATCGTTCTTATGAATACAATATCTCAGGTCAGGACGGAATATTTCAAGCTTTACAACCTGCGTGAACAGTTAAACGTCAGAAGGATATCTCTTGAGCTTGCCCGCAAGATACTTGCAGAAACAAAGGCACGGGTGTCTGCCGGGGTATTGCCTGCTATGGAGATTTTGAATGCGGAGTTCGGTGTTGCTTCGCGTGAAAAGGAATTGATCGATGCCGAAAAAGCCGTTAATGACCAGGTTGATACGTTGCGTTTGCTGCTCCAAATTAATGAAAAGGTTGATGTTCTGACAACCGGGATTCCTCGCCGTGAGTTGCTTGAAATCAACCAGGTGGAAGCGTTGAAGTATGCACTATCGCGCCCAGAGATCTTGGAACAGAAGAAGAATCTTGAAATCAATGAATTGCAAACCAGGGTCTATAAGAATAAAATCCTGCCTGATCTTTCCTTTAATGCCAGCGGCACTCTTTTGGGGGCTGATCGTATATATACAAGGAATTTGGATCGAATTAGCGGGGCTGATTATCCTGCCTGGAGTGTAGGTTTGGTCTTCAGTTATCCGCTGGGTAATAATGCTGCGGAAAATGATTATCGAAAGAGTAAGCTTAAAAATGCACAAATTGCACTACAGTTAAAGAACCTTGAAGATAATGCAGCATACGATGTGACAACGGCAATTCGAAGTATCAATAGTGGTTTTAAACAGATTGAGGTTGCTGACCGAGGTAGAAAATTTGCTGAAGAGCGGTTACGTGCTTTTATTCGTAAAAATCAGGTCGGTTTGGCAACAACTAAGGATGTTCTTGACGTAGAAAATGATTTGGCAACTGCAAAAAGTAATCAGATTTCTGCTGTTGTAAATTATGATACTGCAATAACAAAGTTTTATCAGGTTACAGGCAAACTATTAGAACGTGAGGGCGTTCGCTTGCTTGAGGCGGATGCTGACAAGCTTTATGAGGAGATTCGTTGATGTTACGTATTGGTCGTATTGGTTATGCAAATTGCACCCCTATTTTCAAGTCACTTCAAATATTGAATAAGGATAGTAATTACCAGCTGGTTGAGGGTGTCCCATCTTATCTTAATCAAATGCTTGCCTCTGATAAGATTGATGTTTGTCCTTCATCTTCAATTCTTTTTTCAAAAAATCCTGAAAAATATCTGATTCTTCCTGACTTATCTATCAGCAGTTGTGGTCCTGTCCTTAGTGTCCTGCTTTTTTCCAAGGTGCCGATTGAGAATCTGAATGCTGAAACTGTATTGTTGAGTTCACAATCAGATACTTCAATTAATTTGTTGAAAATTCTTCTTAAACAGAGATTTGGTTGTGATTGTTTGTATCAAGTTACTGACAAAACAACCTTAAATGCTTTGGAAGATGGTTCAGCTGTCCTTTTGATTGGTGATGCTGCTCTGCGTACAGCACAGTCTTGTGTTGGTGATGTGTATATTTATGATCTTGGTGAGTTGTGGTTTAAGTGGACTAGATTACCATTTGTATTTGCCTTATGGTTGACAACACGAAATGCAGTTGTTCAATTTGGTGATGAATTTAAGATTTTGTTAGAGAGTTTGATTAAAGCAAAGTCGTATGCAGTCAATTATCTTAAAGAAATAGCAGATGTTTCACCAGAAGCCGCATGGATGGGGTCTGAGGGGTTGTGTGAATACTGGAAGATTCTTTCATACGATTTAAGTGGTGAACATATCGAAGGTTTGAGATTGTTTTATAAATTGGCCTTCGAGCAGGGTTTGATAGATGTGAATCCTGAATTATCTTTTTTGGAGATATAGGAAATGGTATTGTTTTTGTAAAATAAAAAGGGAAGATACATTGTATCTTCCCTTTTTTAGCAATAAAGTTTTGTATATTACTTCTTTTTACCGCCAGAAGCTTTTTTGGAAGCTTTAAGCGGATTGACTTTGGTTGTATCAACCTTAATCTCAACTTTTACGTGTGATGCAAAGTTACAGATACCATTTTGCCATTTTTTGGAAGGGGCAGGGTAAGCTGAACAAACCTGTCCAATTGTTCCAGTTACAACTCTTTCGCATCCTTCACAATTTTCGGCTATTGTCTGGCATGCTCCGCCTGGAAATATACATCCTTGCTTTCCCCAAAAGGTACACTCAGTACCTGAAAGTACAGTCTGACACTGCATGCTTCTTCCTCCTAATGTGTTCGTAATTGAAATTTAAATGTAACAATTATGGGTTGAAAAAGTCAATAAGAAAAATCCTTTATTTATACGGCTCTTTGACTTGACTGGCGGGCAATGCTGTATTAATCTCAATACGACAAAAGATGTCTTATTATTGAGAGGATGGTGTCGTAATGAACATTTCCTTTGGTACTTCTGGTTGGCGGGGCATACTGGCTGAAGACTTCACTTTTGAAAATGTAAAGGTTGTCATTCAGGCGATTGCGGACAATATCAAAGCGTCTGGAGAGCAGAACAAGGGTGTTGTTATTAGTTGTGATACCAGGTTTATGGGGCAGCGTTTTTCTGAACAGGCTGCCAGGGTTATGGCCGGGGCCGGTATCAAGGCCTTTCTTTGTGAACGGGATACACCAACACCCGTCTTGTCATATGAAGTTTTAAGAAGGAAGGCTGCTGGCTGCATCAATTTTACAGCCAGCCATAATCCTCCTGAATATAATGGTGTGAAATTTTCCCCTTCTTGGGGAGGTCCAGCACTTCCTGAAACAACAAAGGATATAGAAAATCGTGCAAATAAGATGCTCGGAACGGTTTGTTATAAAGAACCTGCGTTGAGAGATGCTGAAAATTCCGGTTTACTGTGCAGGATAAATCCGCAAGCTGATTATCTCAGTGAGTTGGAAAATAAGATTGATTTTGATGCGCTCCGGAGTTTGGGCAAGATTGCTCTTAACCCATTATATGGTACTGCTCGCGGGTATCTTGATGATCCTTTGAAGAGGCATGGCATAGATTACCGGATTATTAATGATTTCCTGGATCCGTATTTTGGTGGTCATTCGCCAGAACCTTCTGAAAAACATATTCCAGATTTTATTGAACTTGTTAAGAATGATAGTCAGATTCGCTTGGGACTTGCCACCGATGGTGATGCCGATCGCTTTGGGATTATTGATGTTGATGGCACATATATAGAACCTAATTATATTATCGCACTTTTGTTGGATTATTTGATTCGGGTACGTAAGCTGAGTGGTGGCGTTGCAAGGAGTGTGGCAACCTCGCACCTGATAGACGCAGTAGCGGCAAAGCATGGTGTGCAGCTTTATGAAACACCAGTGGGTTTTAAATATATCGGTGAGCTGATCAGTCAGGATAAATTAATTATTGGTGGTGAGGAGAGTGCAGGCCTGACAATCAAGGGACATGTGCCAGAGAAGGACGGCATATTGGCCTGTTTCCTTGTGGCAGAAATGGTTGCCAGGGAAGGTAAGACTGTTCGTGAACTGTTGGACAGGCTGTATGGTGAGGTTGGTAGATATATTACACGTCGTGATAATCTTGTTTTATCGAAGGAGCTTGAAGAGGCATACCCAACCAAAATTAATTCTGTTCCTGCCACTGTAGCCGGGAGTAGGGTCAGGGACGTTGTTAGAATTGATGGAACCAAACTCCTGTTGGAAGATGGGAGCTGGATACTCTTTAGGAAATCTGGTACAGAACCTGTAGTAAGGCTTTACGGTGAGGCCTCCTGCGAGGCTCGCCTAAGCGAACTTATGCAGGCAGGCAAGGCGTTTATACTAAATTGATACGTTAATATTCGGAGGATTGATATGTGGGATTATACACCAACAGTAAAGGATCATTTTCTTAACCCAAGGAATGTTGGCGATATTCCTGATGCAGATGCGATTGGTGAAGTCGGCAGCTTGGCATGTGGTGATGCTTTAAAATTGTATCTTAAACTTGATGAAAATAAAGACAGGATTGTGGATGCAAAGTTTCAGACCTTTGGTTGTGCGAGTGCAATTGCCTCGTCCTCTGCACTGACAGAGATGGTCAAGGGGAAAACGTTGGATGAGGCGATAGCCATCAGTAATCAGGATATTGCTGATTTTCTCGGTGGGCTCCCGGAAGAAAAGATGCACTGTTCTGTTATGGGGCAAGAGGCATTAGAGGTCGCTGTAGCAAAATATCGCGGTGAGCCGATTCCATTGCATGATAGTGAGCACGATCATGGTCATGCCTATCCGGATTATGAGGGTGAGCTTGTTTGTAAATGCTTTGGCATTACCGATACATTTCTGAAAAAGGTTATCGATACGAACAGACTGACAACTACGGAACAGGTTACCCATTTTACAAAGGCTGGTGGGGCATGCGGCAAGTGTCTGCCAAAGATCAAGGAGTTGATTGAAGAGGTTTTGGGACTAGAAGGTGACAAACCTCGTAAGCGTCCTGAGAAACTGTCTAACATGAAGAAGATGCAGATGATTCAGGAAGTGCTTGAACGTGATATTCGCCCGTTGTTGTGGTCAGACGGTGGTGATCTTGAATTGATTGATATAGATGGTTCCAAGGTTCAGATCTCATTCCGCAAGGCCTGTGCAGGTTGCGCTTCTTCTGGGAATACAGCCCGCATGGTTGAGGCAAAGCTGCGTGACCTGGTTGCTGAGGATATTGTTGTTGAGGAGGTTGCGCTGTGAAGGAAATCTATCTTGATAATAATGCAACTACGAAGGTTGATGAGGCTGTTTTTGAAGAGATGCGGCCGTATTTTTGTGAATTGTACGGTAATCCAAGTTCAATGCATTTCTTTGGTGGTCAGGTACAGAGCAAGGTTAATGAAGCGAGAAACCGGGTTGCTGCTCTCTTGGGTGCATCACCGGACGAGATTCTTTTTACTGCTTGCGGAACGGAAAGTGATAACACTGCAATCCGTTCGGCATTGGACGTGTTACCGCAGCGTAGGCATGTGATTACATCCCGGGTTGAGCATCCTGCTGTTTTGACCCAGTGCCGTAATCTGGTCAAAAAAGGCTACCGTGTCACCGAGATTAGTGTTGATGGCGCTGGCCGGCTTAATATGGATGAGTACCGGGCGGCGGTTGATGACGATACAGCTGTTGTATCGCTTATGTGGGCAAACAATGAGACCGGGGTTATCTTCCCCATAGAGGAAGCGGCTGCCATTGCAAAGGACAAGGGGGCCTTGTTCCATACCGATGCTGTACAGGCGGTTGGCAAGATCCCGATTGATATGTCCAGATCTTCGGTAGATATGCTCTCGTTATCTGGTCATAAACTGCATGCCCCAAAGGGGATTGGTGTCCTCTACCTGCGCAAGGGGGTTCCCTTTAGTCCATTTCTGGTTGGTGGACATCAGGAAAAGAGTCGGCGGGCTGGGACTGAAAATACTGTGGCAATTATAGCACTTGGCAAGGCATGTGAGTTGGCCGGTAGTCATATGCAGTTTGAAAACAGTGTTGTCCGGGCAATGCGTGACCGTCTCCAGAGCTCGCTGATGGCAGCAATTCCTCACGCTCGTATTAACGGGGATGGTGCTGATGTATTGCCAAATACGTCCTCGATAGCCTTTGAGTTTGTTGAAGGTGAAGCCATTCTGCTACTGCTTTCTGAACTTGGTATCTGTGCTTCATCAGGGAGTGCCTGTACTTCAGGTTCTCTGGAGCCATCTCATGTGTTGCGTGCAATGGGTGTTCCATTTACCTGTGCCCATGGTTCAATTCGTTTCTCGTTGTCACGTTTTACAACAGAGGCTGAAATTGATTTTGTCATTAAGGAAATGCCCGCGATTATTGAACGTTTGCGCAAGATGTCTCCCTTTGGACGTGAGTATCAATAACTGAAATCTGATCAGAGTCTGTCACACCCCTTCTTTATGTTAAAGGAGGGGTGTTTTTTTAATGCGGCATTGCTGATAGAGATTGTGTTTTCTTGGCTTAAATGTTGATTAAATTCTATGTTATAAAATTCACTGTTATCATCTAGGTATTGATGGCATGAAAAGGACTGTATGAAAAAGTATCTGGTCAAGCGGTTGTTGCTGCTCTTTCCACTCATGATCGGGATTACATTGATTACTTTTTCGATCATCCATCTTGCGCCGGGAGAACCGGTAGAGATGCAGATGGCGATGAATCCAAAGGTTGGCAAAGAGGCCCGCGACAGGCTGAAAAAGTTTTACGGTCTTGATCAGCCATTGCACGTCCAATATCTGAATTGGATTGGCCGGCTTGCCAGGTTGGATCTTGGTCGTTCTTTCTCACCGGATAATCGTCCTGTTGTCGATAAGATAAAGGAAAAGCTGCCTGTTACTATCAGGCTGAACATAATAGCACTGATTCTGGAATTTGGTCTGGCTGTACCGATTGGCATCCTGGCAGCAACCCGTCGTGGTACCATCCTTGATAAAGGTATTACTGTATTTGTATTTGTTGGCTTTGCAATTCCAACATTCTGGTTTGCCCTGTTACTGATGTACCTGTTCGGGGTTAAATTAAATTGGTTGCCGATATCTGGTCTTCATTCAATGGGGAGCGAAAAATTCGGTTTTATCCGGTATTCCTGGGATGTGGTCAGTCATCTGGTTATGCCGGTTATGGTGGCCTCTTTTGGTAGTCTGGCGGCCCTGTCCCGTTATATGAGGTCTTCCATGCTTAATGTCATCGGTCAGGATTATATCATCACTGCCCGCGCCAAAGGATTGGCTGAACGGGTTGTCATCTATAAACATGCTTTGCGAAATGCACTTTTGCCACTGATAACACTGCTTGGTTTTTCCATTCCGGGGCTGATTGGCGGTAGTGTTATTTTTGAGCAGATCTTTTCCATTCCGGGGATGGGACAGTTGTTCTTTCAGAGCGTCATGTCCAGGGATTATCCCGTTGTAATGGGTATTCTTGTGATTGGTGCATTTTTAACGTTGATTGGTAATCTGCTTGCTGACATCTGTTATGCGTATGCCGATCCACGTATCAGGCATGAGGCGTAGTGATCCATGAAAGAAAAGTTCTTGACATCATTTTTTTATACGGTCTTCTGGCAGCGTTTCAGGTCAGATCGGTTGGCCTTGATCGGGGCATCTGTTGTGCTGATCCTGTTTGTTGTTTCACTGCTTGCACCACAGTTTGCACATTATGATCCTAATCAGATCAATGCGTTCAGGGTATTGGAGCCACCCTCCGGGCAGCACTGGTTTGGAACGGATGAATTGGGAAGGGATGTCTTCAGCAGGGTTCTGTTCGGTGCGCGCATATCGCTCACGGTCGGTTTTGTGGCTATTGGTATTGCTGTTCTAATCGGCACAATAGTTGGTCTTGTTTCCGGCTACTATGGCGGTATTGTTGATACGGTGCTGATGCGATTGGTGGATATTATGCTCTGTTTCCCGGTCTTTTTTCTAATATTGGCTGTGATAACGTTTTTGACGCCATCCATCTGGTGTATCATGATAATCATTGGTTTGACCGGTTGGATGAGCGTAGCCAGGCTGGTTCGTGCAGAAACCCTATCCATAAGGGAAATGGATTATATCACGGCTGCCCGCTGTATTGGCTGTTCAGATATCCGTATTATCATGCGGCATATATTACCAAATACGATGTCTCCCATACTTGTTTCGGCCACCCTCGGTGTTGCCGGTGCTATTCTGACAGAGTCGGCTCTTTCCTTCCTGGGTATTGGTGTTCAGCCTCCGACACCAAGCTGGGGTAATATCCTCACATCAGGTAAGGATTATATTGAATTTGCATGGTGGCTTTCGTTTTTTCCAGGTCTCTCCATACTAGTGACCGTATTATCCTATAATTTGCTGGGGGAGGGGATTCGAGATGCCCTGGATCCCAGGATTAGTCGTTGATGGATTGCGAGGCTCTTGGGACGGGCTTTTGAAAGTCTGTAAACGGCGAGATTTTGTGGCAGATTCCACAGTTATATTTCGCCATATTCTTTGCTGGACAATATTGTGGTGCTTATGTTAAAAATAATCGTTTTCGTAGGAAAACATAACTTTAAGTGGAGGTGTAATTGTGGCTCATTCTATTTCTAACGATTGTATTAATTGCGGAGCATGTGACGAAGCATGTCCGGTAAGTGCTATCAGCGAGCAGGCTGGAAAACGTGCTATTGATGCAGATACCTGTATCGATTGTGGTGCATGTGTTGACGCATGTCCAGTTAATGCTATCAGCGCCTAATTTGCGTTGAAGGCAAAATTGAAAAAGCCCGTGTTTTGCACGGGCTTTTTTTGTATGAAAACGGTTTTAGTTCAATTTTTACTGCCGAGATAGCGTTCTTTTTCGCTGTAGATGCAACCGCAGTACTGTTGACGGTATAGTTGCATCTCTTTTGATTTTTTAATACCCTCCTGCCAACCGGGTCTGAAATCGGTGTACAAAAACTCTACTCCAAATTCTTCAGCAGCATTCTGTCCTGCTTTTATAATCTCATCGTGTCTTTGATATCTGCTATAGAGCAGTGATGTTGTGAATGCTTCAAAGCCCTGTTTTGCCGCTTCTCTGGCACATTCATTCAGTCGGGAGGCGTAGCAGTAATTACATCTGGATGCAGGGTCGTGGGCTACGTTAGCCAGAAAACCTTCCAGGTCATAACTGTCATTAATAAGCAGGGCAAGATCTGATTGTTCTGCCATAATCTTGACGTTATCTAAACGTTTAAGATATTCCTGATAGGGGTGAATATTGTGGTTGAAAAAGAAGCCGGTCAGCGTGTGACCGGCTTTTCGTAGTGTTTGAAGCGGATAGATGCTGCATGGTCCGCAGCACATATGCAGAAGGGTTTTCATAGGTCAGAGATTCTCCAGCAGATGCCCCATTTTATCCCGTTTGGTTGTCAGGTAGTCGATATTGTCATCGGTTGCTTCTGTTTCAATGGATACCCGGTCGATGATATCAATACCGTATCCCTGAAGTCCAATCAATTTCTTGGGGTTGTTTGTCAGAAGCTTGATCTTTGTAATGCCAAGTGTCAGAAGAATTTGGGCACCAATCCCGTAATCACGCAGATCTGCCTTAAAGCCCAGTTTAAGATTGGCTTCGATTGTGTCGAGTCCTTGATCCTGGAGTTCATATGCCCTGATCTTGTTGGTTAGTCCAATACCGCGTCCTTCCTGGCGCATGTAGAGAATAACCCCTTTTCCGGCAGCTGAAATCTGTTTCATTGCAGAGTGTAGTTGATCGCCGCAGTCGCATCTCTGACTTCCGAATACATCGCCTGTCAGGCATTCTGAGTGAACACGAACAAGAATAGGTTCATCCTTGCTTATATCCCCTTTGACAAGTGCGATATGATCCAGCTTGTCCACATCATTTTCAAAGGCGATTGCCCGCCATTCTCCACCAAAACTGGATGGTAATTTGGCCTCGGCAACGGTACGTACCAGACGTTCATTTTTAAGACGATAGGCAATCAGATCGGCTACGGTACAGATCTTGATGCCATGCTCTTTTGCAAACTCCTTAAGTTCGGGCATACGAGCCATGGTGCCGTCATCGTTCATGATCTCACAGATAACACCGGCCGGTTTCAATCCAGCCAATCTTGCCAGGTCAACAGAACCTTCGGTCTGACCGGAGCGAACCAGAACACCGCCCTTACGAGCGCGTAACGGGAATACATGTCCAGGGCTGACCAGGTCTTTTGCGGTTGATCCATCTTTGGCAGCCGTAAGGATCGTATGGGCACGGTCTGCAGCTGAAATACCAGTTGTTACACCATGCTTTGCCTCAATTGATATGGTGAATGCCGTTTCGAAGGGGGAGGTGTTATCGCGAACCATTGGCTTGAGGCTAAGTTCGTCGCATTTTTCCGGCGTCAGTGTCAGGCAGATCAGTCCACGGCCGTATTTTGCCATGAAATTGATGTTTTCAGGCGTAGCAGCCTCGGCAGCCAGTGTCAGGTCACCTTCGTTTTCACGATCTTCATCGTCCACCAGAATTACCATTTTACCTTGGCGGATGTCCTCGATTGCTTCTTCGATACTTGATACCGACATTTTAAGTCCTTTCGTTTACAGCCACAGATATTATACAGATCGCTGACTGTCAATGCACGGTTGTACATGGTTAGTCTGAATATGGTGATCAATTTATTAAAATATCACTCTTTGTAGATAGATACAAGGATTTGTGTGTTTGCGGGTTCTATGTTGCAGGGGATGTAATACCTTGTTTTGCTGCTGCTTTGTTAACTGCCTTGCAGGTGGCAAGGCAGTTGCAGCAATCTAGATAAAGCCGTTTTCTGTCAGTGTCTTCATTGTCAGTCCGCCGGATTTGCCCCACGGCTGAATCAGGCGCTCAACGTATTTTCCGATTATATCGGTTTCAATATTGACCTCATCACCGATCTTAAGGGTCGCCAACGTTGTTTCTTTCTGTGTCAGCGGAATGATGTTGACAGAAAATCCAGTTGAACTGACGCTGTTGATTGTCAGGCTGATTCCGTTTATGGCAACGGAGCCTTTGTTGATCATATAACGTGTGTTTTCCGCAGCCAAGGAAAACTCAAGAATACGGTTGCCTGATGAGTCCTCTGCTCGGGCAAGTTTGCCGATGCAGTCAATATGACCTGTAACAATATGCCCCCCCATCCTGTCTCCAAGACGCATGGCGCGTTCCAGGTTTACGGTACTGCCGCTGCGTATTTTTCCCAATGTTGTACTGGCAAGGGATTCCGGGGAAACATCAAAATCAAGTATCCCATTTTGCTTTCTTGTGACTGTCAGACACGCGCCGTTGACCGCAACAGAATCCCCAATTGCAATCTCTGAAAGCGGTAGTGTTGTCTTAATCTTTAGAATTGCGGCCTTTCCCTTTTGTTCCGAAGAGAGAACCTGGCCAACCTCTTCGATTAAACCTGTGAACATGTTACCTCCGGTCGAGCATGGACAACTAAATCTTTTCCGCTATGTTCGATCTTGGTGAAATTGAGCTTTATGGCCTGATCCATGGTGGTGATATCCATCAGCGTAAAGGGGGCAAAACCATTGCTGCCAATGATTTTGGGGGCAATAAAGATAATGATTTCATCAATCAGGCCTCTTTGAAGAAGATCTCCGGCCAGTCGGCTGCCGCCCTCCAGCAAGATTGACTGAATGCCTGATTTACCCAGTTTTGAGAGCATGTCGCTCATTGAAACACGCTTTTCTTCGCTGTTGCAGACAAGGACGTTTGCACCCTGTTGCTGGTAGCGCATATGTACACGCGGGTTTGATTCTGTTGTGGCGATAATGGTTTTAGATGCGTACTTGTCACTGAGGACATTTACGCTTTCAGGTGTGCGTAGCATGGTATCAACGACAATTCTGAACGGATTTTTGCCTTTGACGTGGCGTACGGTAAGTTCAGGATTGTCGGCAATGATCGTGTCAACACCGACCATGACCGCATCCATCTGGGAACGCATGCGATGGACAAATTTGCGTGATTCAATACCGCTGATCCAGCGTGATTCACCGGTAACCGTTGCAATGTTGCCATCAAGGGTCATGGCGCATTTGTAGGTAACATAGGGAATACCGGTTTTGATATGTTTGATATAGGCCCTGATCAGCTCACGGCAGTTGTCTTCCTGGACACCGCAGACAACCTCAATCCCGGCGGCAGTAAGAGCTGCCAGGCCTCCACCCCGCACCTTGGGGTTGGGATCGCTTATGCCGGCAATAACCCGTTTTACGCCTGCATTGATTAACGCCTTGCTGCATGGCGGGGTTTTTCCGGTATGACAGCATGGTTCCAGGGTAACATATACATCGGCACCCTTTGCCTTTTCACCAGCCATGTTCAGCGCATGGATTTCCGCGTGAGCTGTGCCGGCTTTTTTGTGCCATCCTTCACCAACGATGATGCCATCCTTTACAATTACACATCCTACGCTAGGATTGGGAGATGTTTTGCCAATCCCTTTTCTTGCAAGGGATAGTGCACGCTTCATGTATTTGTCGTCGGTGGCGTACATGGTACTCCTCTGGTCTAGGCAGTTTCTCCGTAACAGGGTTTTTAAAAACTAATGCGGAGAGCCGTCTGCTGCGTTGCGCGGTACTCGCATCCTCGGCTAACTTATCTAGTTATGCCTCGGCTGCTCAGTTCAGTGCGCCTTGCATCCGGCCTTCCTCATGACGTTTTTTTAAAACCCTGGGGGGGTGCCTGTTTTATTTTTTCAGCAAGTCCTGCAGTTCCTGCATAAATTCACCGATATCCCTGAATGATCTGTAAACAGAAGCAAAACGGACATAGGCGACCTCATCCATTTCATGCAGTTCTTTCATCAGCCATTCACCAATGAGTGTGGTGGAAACCTCTTTTTCCGTTGATTCCTGAAGCCTGGTTTCAAGGCGGTCAACCAACCGCTCGATTTCTTCCACTGAGATAGGTCGTTTTTCACATGCCTTTTTGATGCCGGAGATGATTTTCATACGGTCAAAAGGTTCGCGCCGTCCATCTTTTTTGTAGACCAGTGGTAACATTTCCTCGATGCGTTCATGGGTTGTAAAACGTTTGTTGCACTCTTCACATTCACGTCGCCTGCGGATGCCCATACCGCCCTTGTCTGGCCGTGAGTCAACTACCTTGCTGTCTGAATGGCCGCAAAATGGACATTTCAATGGTCAGTCCTCCACATTTTCCGGTTTGAACTGCACAACATCAATACCTGATTCAGCAATCATCTTTATGGCAAGCTCATCGGCATAACCGTCGTCGAAAATTACCCTCTTTATTCCAGCATTGATTAACATCTTGGTACAGATTACACAGGGCATGGTGGTGCAGTAGAGGGTTGCGCCATCGATATTGACGCCATGTTTGGCAGCCTGGATGATCGCATTCTGTTCAGCGTGCAGGCCACGGCAGAGCTCGTGTCTTTCACCTGATGGCACATTAAGTTGCTCCCTGATACAGCCTGCGTCGGCACAGTGGCTAATGCCGGATGGAACCCCGTTGTAGCCTGTAGCCAGTATGTTCCGGTCCTTGACCAGAATTGCACCAACATGACGACGTATGCAGGTTGAACGCGTTGATACGAGTCTTGTGATTTCTGTGAAGTATTGATCCCATGTTGGGCGTTTCATGTATTGATTATCCTTAAATTAATAATTTGCCGATAAATTACCCTACTCTTCATATCAGGTCAACAAATTGGAGTCTGACGGTCTGGATGTGTATTCGTATTGCTTTAAAACAAGCAATTCTGATGATTGGATTATGAGAATCTGTTTGCCGGAGCAGTCTCTATTTTACCTTGTAAATCCGTCTTTACAATGATCCATAACTTGTTAAAATTTTAAACGAACGATATATGCCATGGTCTGAGGCTTTGTTATGAATTTTAAACTGTTATTGATTCTATCTGTTTTGTTGTCGGTTTTGATTCCAATTTCATTACCGGCGGCTCAGACGCGCCTGATTCGTGTCGGTGCCTTCAACTATTATCCCGGAATTTTCAAGGATGATGATGGGGTTGTGAAGGGTTTTTACGTTGATGCCCTGGCTGATCTGGCTGAAAAGGAGAATATAAGGTTTGAATATGTTTACGGAACATGGAGCGAGGGACTGGACAGGATAAAATCCGGCCAGATTGATTTACTGACCAGTGTTGCCTTTAATGATGAAAGGGCTGAATATCTTGATTATACCAAAACGCCTCTGCTGACGGTCTGGGGGGAATTGTATGTTTTGCCAGGTTCGGAAATTGAAAATATAAGACAGGCCAATGGCAAGCGTATCGGGGTGATGAAAAGTGATGTCAACGGCAAGTATTTTATTGATCTGATGCGCAGGTTTAATCTGCGTGCCGAATATGTTGAGTATGGCGGTTTTGATGAGATCTTTGCCGCAATTGCCGCTAGGAGTATAGACG
The DNA here is from genome assembly GCA_964292275.1 of uncultured Desulfuromonadaceae bacterium. Taxonomy (GTDB): domain Bacteria; phylum Desulfobacterota; class Desulfuromonadia; order Geobacterales; family Pseudopelobacteraceae; genus CAXYUZ01. The sequence goes on along the minus strand of CAXYUZ010000010.1, from coordinate 31,400 downwards.
CCGGAGTTGTAAATAATACCTTTGGAACCGCGAAACAAATTGAATATGGGCTGCGTTCCACAGGCGTCGTTTTTAATCCGTTTGATATCTATTTTGCCGTTGCCAAGGGTAAAAACAAGGAATTACTGGCAACACTTGACCAGTATCTGCATACCTGGATTCATCAGCAGGATTCGATCTATAACCATTCTCGTAATAAATGGCTTCATGGTTCTATAACCGTCTATCAATTTCCGATTTGGCTGAAGATTATCATGGGTTGTACGCTGATTTTGATTGCAATCAGCATGCTATTTATCTTTTTTCTGAAAAGAAGGGTCAACGCCGCAACCTCTGATCTTCTTCAGAGAGAGGCAAAATTACTCGAAAGCGAGGCAAAATTTCGCAACTATATGGACAATTCTCCCTATGGTGTTTTGGTCTTTGATTGTAACGGGCGTTATATGGATGCAAATCCTGCCGCTGCTGCCATGACTGGTTATAGTATTGACGAGCTGCTGAATATGTCTATTACGGACCTGATCCCGGCAGATTCAGCTTCGATTCTGATGGGTAATTTTGAATTGTTGAAGAAAATCGGGTATATCAGGGTTGAAAAGGAATATTTGCATAAAAAGGGATCGCGGCTATGGCGGCAAATTTCCACAGTAAAACTGTCCGATGATCGTTTTCTCGAATTTACAATCGATATTACCGATCGCAAAATGGCAGAAAAGGCATTGCTTGATAAAAACAGTGAGCTTGAGCGTTTTACCTATAGCGTATCCCATGACCTGAAAAGTCCATTAATTACCATTCAAACCTTTGCAGATATGATCAAGCAGGACCTTGAATCCGAAAATTATTCCAGGGCATATACGGATCTGGGTAAAATTTCAGCAGCGTCGTTTAAAATGTCTTGTTTGTTGAATGATCTTCTGGAAATTTCACGGATTGGAAAGATGATCCGTTCATTTTCAAGGGTAGATATGAATATATTGATCGGTGATGTATTGTCTCAACTGGCCGGTTTGATAAAAATGAAGAATGTTTTTGTTAAGATCATGCCGACTTTACCCGATGTCAGTGGTGATCGTCAGAGGATTATGGCGGTTGTTCAGAATTTGATTGAAAACGCGATCAAGTATTCTGACTGTAATAAGGAAATCAAGATAGTTATCGGAACCCGCAGCTCTGTTGATGAATGCCTGTTTTATATCCAGGATAATGGTGTCGGGATTGATCCCAAGGATCAAATGCAGATTTTTGGTCTGTTCAGTAAGCTGGAGACTGGAACGCAGGGGACCGGAGTGGGGCTGGCGCTGGTGAAAAGAATCATCGAAGTGCATGGTGGCAGAGTCTGGGTTGAATCCGAAGGGGTCGGGTATGGCAGCACGTTTTGCTTTACCTTGCCATGTGCGCCGGTTGAGGGGATATGAGATGATTACCGATAATGCGGCAGTTCCTTTGATTCTGATTGTTGAAAGTGACAGCTTACAGGTTAGTCAAATTCGAGCTGTTTTTGAATCAGTTGTTGCCAAGTATCGAATCAGTTTTATTGAGACCCTGGCCGAGGTAAAGCAATTTATTGCTCTGAGCGCACCAGCGGTCATTTTGTCAGAGTTCTTTTTGTCCGATGGAAACGGTTCTGATTTGTTGAAACTGGTTGATGGGATTTGTCCGGTCATCATTCTCACATCCTTGGCTGATACAAGGATGGCCGTGATGGTTATGAAGTCCGGCGCTCAGGATTATGTCATTAAATCAGAGGAGACGATTGCTGAAATCCCACGGCTTGTTTTGCAGACATTGCATTCCTGGAGGCAGAAACAGGAGCTTTATCATGCCGAACTGATCATTCGCAAACAGGAAGAAAAATTCAGAACCCTGTTTAACCAGATCGGTGATGGGATATTGATTGCAGATCGTGATTCAGGGATGGTCATCGACAGTAATGATGCCTTTCTTGAGCTTGTCGGATACTCACGCGATGAGGTGATTGGACAGTATCAGAAGTTATTTCATCCAGCTGAAGATTGTCAAGAGACCCTATATTCCATTTTTGTAGACGACCTTGGAGATGGTGATAATCCGGCGATTAACGCTAAGGTCGTTAATAGTTCTGGCTCCCTCAGGGATGTGGAAATTAAGCTGTCCCGATTTGATCTTTTGGGAAGACCGGTTGTGCAGGAAATTTTTCGTGACACAACGGATCGGAATCTGGTTGAAAATGAACTGGAACAGTATCGCGAACATCTTGAGGAGTTGGTGCGGGAGCGGACAGGTGAGTTGAGACAGGCGCGTGATGCGGCTAATGCTGCCAACTATGCCAAGAGTATGTTTCTGGCAAATATGAGTCATGAAATCAGGACTCCAATGAATGCGGTTCTTGGCTTCGCCCAGTTACTGGAACGAGATTTATCGCTTTCTGATATTGCCCGTAATCGTGTTACTACAATTATAAAAAGTGGCGAACACCTGTTGGCAATCATCAATGATATTCTTGAAATGTCACGAATTGAGGCTGGACGTATAGAGGTTCATAATCAGTCTCTTGATCTGTTGGGGTTGCTAAATGAACTGGTATCATTTTCAAGACTGCGGGCAGAAGAGAAGGGGCTGAAATTCAGTGTTGAGATTGCAACTGATCTGCCGCACTATATTTTTGCTGATCTGGAAAAACTGCGTCAGGTTATTATCAATCTGTTATGTAATGCAGTCAAATATACGGAGCATGGTTCAATCTCTATGCGGGTCTTTTCTGTCAGCGCAGTGCGGGTGGCCGTAGAGGTTGATGATACCGGAATCGGGATGACGGCAGAGGAACGGGATCGGCTGTTTCATCCGTTTGAACGCACAAGGAGCGGTGAACAGGCCGCTGGCGGAACAGGTCTCGGGTTGGCGATCAGCAGGGCTTATGCCCATTTGATGGGGGGAGAGATATTTGCGATCAGCAGAGAGGAGGGGGGGAGTTGTTTTCGTTTCGAGTTTAATGCCCCGCCTGCAGATGAAATCCCGCTGCCGCCTGGAAAGACACTTCGTGTAACTGGTCTGGTTGCCGACCAGCCTGAACTACGTGTTCTGATCGTTGATGATCAGAGTATAAATCGTGAGTTGTTGCGTTCCATGCTTGAGCCTGTCGGTTTTACGGTCTTTGAAGCTGGTGATGGTGATGAAGCTATCAGGATGGTTCAATCATGCCATCCACGAATCATACTGATGGACATGGTCATGCCAGGCATAGATGGGGTCGAGGCAACCAGAATTATTCGAGCAGATAATCCGGATGTTTCTTTGTCAATTATTGGTATCAGCGCCAGTACATTTGAGAGTGATAAACAGAGATTTTTTGATGCCGGTGTTAATGGCTTTGTTTCCAAGCCATTTCATGAAAATGAGTTGTATGACTGTTTCAGGGAGAATGCCGGTGTCCGTTTTGTGATGGAGGATAGCGCCGGAAGTGTGCCGTTATCAGGCAAGGAAGGGATAACACCCTCTATTGATGGTATGGATTTAAAATGGCGTGAGGCCTTTGTTATGGCACTGGCGTTGGGTAATATCACCTATATCCGTCGTCTTGGTGAGGATGCCAGGGGGCAAGCCCCGCAGCTTTCGGAATATGTGCTTGATCTGGCCTCCCGTTATGACCTGGATGGTCTCAATAAACTTTGCACTGAATCTGGCAAAGGGAATGATTATGAATGAACGATATGTTGTCCTTGTGGTTGACGATTCATTGGAAAATTTGCGCGTTTTGGGCGATATGCTTGAGCTGGAAGGGTATGTGGTCAGAGTTGCCACAAATGGTCCCCAGGCGCTTCAAACAGTGAAGAAATCTCCCCCTGATCTGATTCTGCTGGATATATTGATGCCGCTCATGGATGGCTATGAGGTCTGCAGAAGACTAAAGGATGATCAGGAAACATGCATGATCCCGGTAATTTTTATCAGTGCGCTTGGTATGGCCAATCACAAAGTGACTGCATTCAAGGCGGGTGGCGTTGATTATATTACCAAGCCGTTTCATGTGGAAGAGGTTGCTGCAAGGGTTCATACACATATTCAGCTGGCACGGGCAGAGGAGTTGAAGCGTGAGATTGCGGAGCGTAAGCTTGCAGAAGAGAAAAATTTGCGTTTGGTAGCCATTGTTGAATCATCTGATGATGCCATTGCAAGTGCCACTATGGATGGTATTGTAACGAGCTGGAACCAGGGGGCCGAGAATATCTTTGGCTATCAGGCAAGTGAAATGCTCAATCATTCACTGTCTGTGATGATGCCGGTTGATAGTCACAACCGAATATTGCGGTTGTATAGCTTGATCATGCGTGGTGAGCATGTGGATCGTTTTGAAACGGTTTACAGGCGAAAGGATGGCCGGGACATAAATGTATCATTGAGCTTTTCTCCGGTCAGGAATAGTGCCGGAAATGTGGTTGAATTGTCGATTATTGGCAGGGATATCTCCGAGCGTGTCCGGCTGGAGCAGGAACGCATGATCAACGAGCGTATGAACCGTGAGCTTGAGATTGCCCATGAAATCCAGAAATCGTTTTTGGGTGTTTGCCCAGCGGATTTTCCAGGGGTAAAGGTGGCCTGCTGTTGTATGCCTGCCGCTCATGTTGGTGGTGATTATTATGATTTTTTCAAGCTTGAGAACGGTTATATTGATGTTGTCATTGCGGATGCCTCAGGTCATAGCGTCAGCGCGGCATTGCTGATGATGGAAGCCCGCAGTGTATTGCATGCGAAGGTTGTCAGCAGTCGCACGCCTGGCCAGACTCTTGCCATTGTAAATGACCTGCTTTGTGATGATCTTGCCCGTTCCGAGCTTCAAATCAGCATGTTTTATGTCCGTTTTGATCTCGAAAACCATTCGATTTCATATGCAAATGCCGGTCATACCAGGCCGCTTTTGTATAAAAATGATTCTAATGATATGGTTGAATTGGATGCGGATGGCCTGCTGCTTGGAATCTATAGCGATGTTAAGTTTGAGGATAAGGTCTGTAGTTTTCTGCCGGGTGATCTGTTGTTCATGTATACGGATGGTGTTACTGAATCGCAGGACAGTAGCGGTGAATTGTTTGGAGATGAACGATTATCTGAGCTGATCCGGGCGTACCATGAAAACAGTCCAGATGATATTGTCACTGCTGTTTCGCATGAGATTGAAAGCTTCACAGGCAGTAAGGCCCATACCGATGATGTATCAATGGTTGTAATCAAGCATGACAGGGAAATGAACAATGCTGAATAATGAATATGGTAATCCTCTGATACTTCTTGTGGAGGATGATGAGGATCATTTCGAGTTTGTCAAACGATCGCTTGGCAAATCATTGGATGAATACCATCTTGAACAGGTTGCAACCCTGAGACAGGCCAGAGAGTTTATTGACCGGCGGACACCTGATCTTGTCCTTACAGATTATAAACTGCCGGATGGCTGTGGCAGTGAGTTGATTCAGCTGGCCGATGGACGGTTTCCGATTGTTCTGCTGACATCTCATGGTAATGAGCGAATTGCTGTTGAACTAATGAAGGCAGGAGTTCAGGATTATATAGTCAAGTCACCGGAAACATTTGAGTTACTCCCCCAGACAATCAAGTATGCACTTAATACATGGAATTATTGTCAGGAACGGTTACAAACTAATGAGGCAATCTGCAGGGCCAAGCGGGAATGGGAGCAAACCTTTGATGCCGTACCGGATCTGATTGCAATTATAGATAAAAATCATGTCATAACCCGTGTCAACCGGGCAATGGCAGAACGTTGCGGAATGAAACCAGAAGAGCTGTTTGGCAAAGTCTGTTATGAGGTTGTACATGGTTTGAAGCACCCACCCTTGTTCTGTCCTCATATCAAGCTTATGCAGAATGGTTTCGAACACAAGGAAGAGGTTGTTGAGAAAAGACTTGATGGTGTCTTTGATGTCTCTGTTTCACCACTCTTTGATAGTGAAGGGTGTCCAAGAGCCAGTGTACATGTCATGCGTGACATTACAGCCAGGAGGCATCTGGAGGATGACCTGGTTAATAATTCATTGCAGATGAAATCCATTTTTGATGCATCATCAGCCGGTATTCTCAGTACAACCCCTGATTATAAATTTTCATTATTCAATAAGCGGATTACCGAATTATTTGGGTATACGGCTGAAGAGTTTAAGGCATTGACTTATAAACAGTTGATCCATCCTGATCATCATGCCGAGGTTGTACATAATCTGCACACCTTGCTTGATGAACCAAGCAGTTCCATTGCATCCGAACGGCGTTTTTTACGTAAGGATGGCAGTACATTCTGGGGTTATATCATCGTGCGCAAAATGTTTGGCAGTAAGGGCGAAACATTGGGATATCTGGGTACCATTACCGATATTACCGAGCGTAAAAAGGTTGAAGAAGAGCGGCTTTTGATGGAGAAACAGTTTCAACAGACCCAGAAGCTTGAAAGTCTTGGGGTTCTGGCAGGTGGTATTGCCCACGATTTCAATAATATTCTGACGATCATTCTTGGACATTGCTTGATGGTGAAGGAAGATGACGGAGTTGGTGAGGATAGCAAGGAGCATGTCAGGTTGATCGAGAATGCGTCCAACCGTGCTGCTGATCTCTGTCGCCAGATGTTGGCCTATGCCGGTAAAAGCCCATTGGTACAGACGCAGGTAAATCTCTGGATGTTGGTTAATGAAATTGTAATCATGCTTAAATCTGCAATCAAAAAAAATATCAAAATCAAACTGGATCTCAAACGCAATATACCGCAAATTATTGCTGATAACAGTCAGATCCAGCAGGTTGTTATGAATCTGATCATCAATTCGGCAGAGGCAATTGGTGAGGGAAACGGTGTGATTGATATTAATTTGAAGCGGGTTGATATCGATAACTCTTCTAATTTTATTGATTTTCAGGGCGCTCCGATTCAAATTGGCAGTTATGCCTGTCTGGAAGTTTCGGATAATGGTTGTGGTATCGAAGAGGAATCGCAGAAGAGGATATTCGAACCCTTTTATACAACCAAGTTCACAGGTCGTGGGCTGGGATTGTCAGCAATACTTGGCATAATCAAGTCACATTACGGGGCACTTCAGTTTATTAGCTGTGTCGGTATCGGCACAACCTTCAAGATATATTTTCCTATTTCAGTCAGAACTGATTCTGATGAATTATCGCAGGATTTTATTGCTGTTCAGGGGATGTCTTCCGGAACCGTATTGCTGGTTGATGATGAGGAAGGGGTCCGCACCGTTATGGGAGGGCTCTTGACTTCAAAAGGATTCACTGTCCTTACCGCCCAGGATGGTCGTGAAGCCCTCGAAATGTTTCAGGAGAATGCGGATAGCATCAACTACGTTGTTTTGGATCTTGTCATGCCAGAACTGGGTGGTCTAGAGACGTACTATGGTTTGCGCAGGCTATCAACTACCTTACCGATTGTGATCTGCAGTGGTTATAGTCTGGATGAACTTTCGGAAAAAATCGCTCAGGATTGTTTCGCCGGGGTGTTACAAAAACCATATAATCCTTCACAGTTGATTGATATATGGACTGTGATGGAACAAATGGATTGAAGGGAGGGATTTACAATCAAGTGTAACTTGTTGCTTGTGCGTAAGATTGTGATTGAGAAGGGTGTTTGAGGTTGTTCTTTGCGGAATAAATGTTATCGCAGCATATATAAAATTATTATTTTAGTGGTATATATAGTTTCATAAAATCAAATCGGAAAGGTTGTATCAATGAAATCTATTGCTTATCTGTTGTTGTCTCTGTTTGTTCTGACTGTTTCTGTCCCTGTTTTTGCCGCATCCTCCGCGCCACTTCCAAAAGGGTATCTGTCCTGGCAGAAGAGTGAAAGGAAGGTTGTCACTGATAAAAGCTCACTGTTTTATGGCATTCACTATATGTATGCCGATAAGAAGGCTATGCAGGGGTATAAGGCCGGTAATAAATTTGCCGAGGGAAGTCGCATCGTAGTTGAATTTTTCAATATTAAGGAAAATCCTGCGGTTGATGGTCCCAAGAACATGATCGTTCTGATGCAAAAGGACAAACGCCGCAAATCTACAGGTGGCTGGCTCTTTGCAGGTTATGGCGCCAATGGCAAGCCAAGTGGTATTGATCCGGTTAAAAATTGTTTTAGTTGTCATCTGAATGATGCATCCAAGAAGGACTATGTCATCTCAACCATCAAGGATTACAAACGGTGAGCAGATGAGTGCTCTTGCTAAACCAGAGAATGGAATAATGCCGCGCGTACTGGTGGTGGATGATGAAGATGAAGTCTGCCAGATGATCGCCCTCTGTCTGAAAAAATCAGGTATTCAAATTAATAGTGTCGACAGTGCACATGCGGCCTGCAGGGTGCTTGACGAGACCTATGATGCTGTTTTGACGGATGTTATGATGCCGGGTGAGGATGGTATCTCCTTGCTCGGCAGAATACACCAGACCTGGCCCAAATTGCCGGTGATCATAATGACCGGTTATGCCCAGCTTCAAATGGCTGTTGATGCGGTTAAAAACGGGGCTTTTGATTTTATTTACAAGCCCTTTGATTTTGACTATCTGCGTAAGATTGTGGAACGTGCCGTTAATTATTCCGCTCTTCTCAAGATGGAGGAAAATTATCGTTTTGAGCTGGAGGAGGCTGTTTTTCAGCGTACAACCGAGCTTAAGGAGGCGCTTGCAGAACTGGATTTTGCACGTTCTGTTATTCAAAAAAATGCATCCGATAAAATGGATTTCATGGCAAATATCTCCCATGAGATGCGTACCCCGATGAATGGTGTTGTTGGTGCACTGGATTTAATAGCTGAATTGGGTGTTTCAGGTGTTCAGTCGGAATATCTTTCTATGGCGCGTCAATCTACGGATAATATGCTTTCCCTGATAGACCAGCTTCTCTCCTTTGGGGGAGGGGCGGGACAGGGAGGAAGCCGTATCTGTTATGACCTGCTTGATTTAACAGTCGTTCTTGGTAAGCTCTTTGAAGAGCATAGACCGAGTTTTAAAATAAAAGGGCTGACCCTTGATCTGAGGATTGCTGCTGATGTGCCACATCAGACCTGGACGGATAAACAGCATTTCAAGCGGATTATTGAAATTCTTCTTGGTAATGCACTCAAGTTTACTGAAAAAGGGGGCGTCTTTTTGGACGTATCGCGCAATATAGCCGATAATAATCAGGAAAATCTCCTTTTTTCACTTTGTGACAGCGGTATAGGGGTTCCTGAGGGCATGTTGGAGCGAATATTTGAACCGTTTGTGCAGGGTGACGGTTCATTTACCAGAAGGCATGGCGGGGTTGGATTGGGGTTGGCGATTGCCATGCAGAATGCAATGTTATTGAATGGTAAATTGTGGGCTGAGAATCGACCGGATGGAGGAAGTTGCTTTAATTTCAGCATGAATATTATCAATCCCTGAATTTAAGGAGATTTATTGTGAAGTGTCTGATTGTTGAAGCTGATTTCATTTCCCGGCGTATATTGAAAGAGTTGCTCTCATCCTATGGTGATTGTGATATTGCCGTGAACGGTCAGGAGGCGATTGACTCGTTTCAGTTGGCCCACAAATCAAAGCGTCCATATGATCTGATACTTATGGATATAATGATGCCAGTGGTTGATGGACTTGAAGCTTTGCAGTGCATACGTAAGCTGGAAAACAAGATGGAAATCCCTCCCTCCCTGACGGTTAAGGTTATCATGACAACCGCATTGAATGATCCGCACACAGTAATTCAGGCCTTTAAAGAAGGTGAGGCATCATCCTATATTGTCAAACCAATTAGTCGTCAAAAACTGGCTAATGAATTGTCCAAGCTTAATCTTGTTAAATAGATATGTGTAGACATTGCCAGCAGAATATATCGTTAATTAAAAGGTAATTTATGGGATTTGATATTAAGCATCATAGCGAGATTGAGGTTTTGACACCTAAAGCTGAGAGTGTTCTTTCTGATTGGCGGATTCAGTTATTGCCATTTGTTGATTCTTTAAGGCGACTTGCCTGTGAGACTGAAGATGAATTTCTGGAGATTGGTTCACGCCTACAGAATTTTTATCAACGCACTGTCGAGATATCACAGATTACTGGAAGGTTGGTTGGGGTTGTTTCGGGAGAAGATCTGCTTTCGTTGATCGAGCGATTGAAGCAGGTTATGGCAGATATGAATGCCTATCTTGCTGATTCAAGATCCGTTAGTGGAGATGGTTGTGCTACGCTTGAAAAAGTTCAGTTTTTGCTGGATCAACTTTTTCAGCCTTTGGAAGGTTTTCAGAAGATGAATAAGGCACTGCGTATGCTGAGTATTTCCACCAAAATTGAAAGTGCCCGGATGGGTGAAGCGGGTGGAGGGTTTGTTAATCTTGCCATGGATGTTGAAAAACTGTCACATCAGGTGCAGGAAAAATCATCGGCAATTCTGGAGCATAGGCTCGTTTTGGCTTCCATGCTGTCTGACAACATAGGAAAGGTTCAAAGCAGCGTAAATCTACAGGATGCAGAGGTTCATGACACGATGGCTGAAACCGCTGCCAATCTTCAGGAACTGGTGGCCGTTAATGGGCGTTTTAACGATTTCAGTATCATGGCATCTGCCGTTGCCAGTGAAGTGGCTGAAAATATCAGTAAAATAGTTTCTTCACAGCAGTCGCATGATATTACCCGTCAGCAGGTTGAACATGTTAAAGAATCGCTTGATTTATTAATCGATAAGCTTTCGAAAAATGAAGAAAATCTTGATGAACTGAGTAGAAATGCGCTGATTGTTGAAGTTGGAAATGTTTGTGAACTGCAGGAGGCGCAGCTCAGGTTTGCATCTTCAAATTTGCATGTCGCTGTTTGTTCAATCGTGGACAGTCTTAAAAATATTGCCGACCGTCAGACTTTGCTGGCCAATGAGACGGTTTCGGTTGCAGGGATGGCGGATTCGGATTGCAGTTCATTTCTGGAAAACCTGAAGCAGGGGATGATGTCTGTGACCGCTGTTTTGTCTGAGTGCAGCAGGATTGACCTGGATCTGGCAAATACTATGTCCAGTATGGCGACGACAATAGAGCAGATCACAGCCTTTGTCGGTGATATCGAGTTTATCGGTTCTGAAATCGATTTGATTGCACTCAATTCGCAGGTCAAGGCGGCGCATACCGGGCGTGAGGGGGCCGCACTAGGGGTTTTGGCCGAGGCTATCAAGCGTTTGTCTGACGATGCTGTTCGTGAAACAGGGGCTGTTTCTGCAACATTGACAGAGATTCATAGTGCGACACGGCATTTGTCAGCTGAAAACAGTTCGGATACAAGTCATGTAACTCAGCGTATCTCTGAAATGAAAAATGATCTGATGGATATCCTCCGTCATCTTGAAAAAACCAATCATGATCTCTCCTTGCTTTTGAATGATCTGAGTAGTTCTGTTCAAATGTTGACCGATGATATTTATCAGACGACAGCATCGATTAATGTCCATGAAAAGGCAAAGGCTTTGGCTGATGAGGTTCTTTGCGGACTGGAGAGAATCGTTGCGGATGCCAGGGCTATTCAGCCGGCCAGTAGTGAGTTTATACAGAGCCTGCATCAGATTGAAGATCGTTATACGATGGAAAGCGAAAGGTTTATTCACGAGGCCGTTGCAAGTAAAAGATCTGGTACAAAGGTAAGGAAGACTATAGACGAGTCCGAGTTTGGTGATAATGTTGATCTGTTTTGACAGGAGTTGTTATGACGCTTGCCAGTCATGCTACAGAAAAAGGTGAAATTTTAATATCGAGTGGGCAGAATCTTACAATTGAGACTGCAAATGAATTTGCAGGTCTGATTCGTAACGCGCTACAACAAGCTGACAAGGTTGGAATAGAATTTGATCCTCAGATTGTTGTTGATGTCGTTGGTTTGCAGATCATCTGTTCTGCATGCAGGACAGCTTCTGCAGGAGGCAAGATGCTTTTTTGCAATGGCCCATTACCAGCAGGATTGTCAGATGTGGTTGCGGCCTGCGGAGCTGAGCGTCATGCGGTTTGCAAGTTTAATTCTAATTCGGCCTGTGTCTGGTTTAGAGAGGTGGCGTGATGGCAAAATTGATAATGACGGCAGATGATTCGGCCAGTGTCAGGCAGATGGTTAGTTTTACACTGAAGCAGAATGGTTATGATGTTATCGAAGCTGTAGATGGCCGTGATGCTCTGAATAAACTGACTACGAGCAAGGTTGATATGCTGATAACGGACCTTAATATGCCCAATCTTGATGGAATCGGATTGATAAAAGGGGTCAGGTCTGGGGCGTTGAACAAGTTTATACCGATTGTCATGTTGACAACTGAATCACAGGATACCAGGAAGGCCGAAGGTAAGGCTGCCGGTGCCACAGGATGGATTGTCAAGCCATTCAAGCCTGAACAGCTGATCGCAGTCGTCAAGAAGGTGCTGGGCTAAGTAATTCTTAAAAAGGGATTTCAGCTATGATGGAACAAGCAATAGCCACCTACAGAGAAGAGGCTGCCGAGTTATTGACCGAGTTGGAAAGCTCGCTTCTTGAACTTGAACAGACACCTGATGATAATGATCTTATAAATCGCGTTTTCAGGGCAATGCATACAATCAAAGGCTCTGGGGCCATGTTCGGTTTTGATGCGGTTGCCGCCTTTACCCATGAGGTTGAAACCGTTTTTGATCTGGTTCGCAATGGCCGGATGATAGTGACAAAGCGTTTGCTTGATCTGACTTTGAAGTCGCGTGATCATATATGCGACCTTCTGGCTGCATCATCCGGAGATGATATTGATACCGGTCATGGTGATGAGATTATTGCCGCCTTGCGCCAGCTTGTCCCTCAAACAGTAACATCGGATGTTTCTGCTGTTACTGTTGCCACGGTGGCCGTTACTACTGGTGATGATATTCATGATGAGGCAACATGGCGTATTCGCTTCAGACCTTCACGAGAGTTGCTGCTCTGCGGTTCCAATCCTGTTTCATTGATTAATGAATTGCGTGGTCTGGGGACGGCTCATGTTGTTGCTCAAATGGATGATATTCCCAATCTGGAAGAGCTGGTAGCGGAACACTGCTATATTTATTGGGATGTTATTCTGACCAGTTGCCGTGGTGAGGATGCAATCAGGGATGTATTTATATTTGTTGAGGATGATTCTGATATCCGGATTGAATTGATCGACAGTAGCGGCCTGATTGACCGTGAATTGGGTTATAAAAAGCTTGGCGACATATTAGTTGAACGAGGAGATCTCTCCCCGGTAGAAATGCAGAAAGTTCTTCTGCTTCAGAAGCGCTTTGGTGAACTTCTGGTTGAGCAGGGAATTTTATCTTCGGAAAAGGTTCAGTCAGCTCTGGTTGAACAGCAGCATGTAAAAAGTGTTCGTCAGGAGCGGGTTGCCAGTACGCAGCAGGATACTGCCGCCAGTATCCGTGTTCCTGCAGAACGTCTTGATCAACTGATAAATCTGGTTGGTGAGATGGTGACGGTTCAGGCCCATTTGTCACAGGTTTCCATCGCTTTTAAAAATCCGACATTCATTGCCATTTCGGAAGAGGTTGAACGGCTGATTGGAGATTTGCGTGATACGGCACTAAATATTCGCATGCTGCCGATTGGAAGTACTTTCAGCAAGTTTAAGCGACTTGTCAGGGATTTGTCCCAGGAATTGGGCAAAGAAATTGAAATGGAAACCTTCGGGGCTGAAACTGAATTGGATAAAACTGTAATTGAAAAGCTGAATGATCCACTTGTTCATATTATCAGAAACAGTATTGATCATGGCATTGAGTTGCCAGGAAAACGTACGGCTGCCGGAAAGCCCTCTTTTGGGACTGTTACCATAGGTGCAGAGCATTCTGGTGATTCGGTTCTGATTACGATTAAAGATGATGGAGCCGGCCTTAACAAGACTGCTATTCTGGAAAAGGCAGTGGAGCGCGGTCTAATTACTGCGAATCAGGAAATGTCGGACAAGGAAATTTATGCGCTGATATTTGCCCCCGGTTTTTCGACTGCCGAAAAGGTGACCAGTGTTTCCGGCCGGGGTGTTGGAATGGATGTTGTTAAGCGGAGTATCTCTGATCTACGTGGCAGCATCTCGGTTGATAGTGTTTATGGCGATGGTACGTTGATCACCTTGAAAATTCCACTGACCCTTGCGATTATTGAGACATTACTTGTAAAGATTGGCAATTGTCATTACGTTTTGCCGCTTGCTTCGGTTTTAGAATGTGTGGAGCTGACCCGCGAAGACGTGCAACAGTCTCATAACCGTAATTTTGCCAATGTCCGTGGTTCAATTGTGCCTTATATTCCCTTGCGGCAGCATTTTGATATTCAGGGTGACTGTCCTGAGATTGAACAGATTGTGATTGCGGATATTCAGGGTAAGAAAATTGGTTTTGTTGTTGATAGTGTTATCGGTGAACATCAGACCGTCATCAAGTCGCTTGGACGGATGTATAAGGATGTAAGAGGTATTTCCGGTGCCACAATTCTGGGTGATGGAACGGTTGCCCTGATTCTTGATATGGGAATATTGCTTCAGTCGGTTTAGTTATGTAGTGTAATTTTAATAATATTGTCTTAGTATTTATGCTGATGCCGCTGTTTACTTGTCTTGTATCCCGCCTTAAAATCTTCCCTGATAACTGTTTGATTCTTAACGTGATAATATCTGTTTTTGAACGTTCTGGAATATCTGAATAGTAAAAAATATCTGATTTGATGGATGTTTTTTTATTGTGTTTCCTGAAATATATTTTTTGTCTGCTACAATTTGCATGTACCTGTTTAAAACGATTAATACGATTTTTAAGGGGGATCTCATGCAATGGTTTATGAATAAGAAGATTGGCACCAAATTGCTGTCAGGATTTATTACTGTTGCCTTGATTGCTGGAGTTATCGGCCTGATTGGTATCAGAAAAATTCATCATATTGATAAGGCGGACAGGCTTCTATACGAAAAAATAACGGTACCGATTTCCGAGCTTTTGACAATTTCAACCAATTTCCAAAAAATGCGTGTGACTGTTTTATATGTGCTGAAGAGCAATAATAAGGGCGAAAAGGAAAAATTGATCCAGTCGATCAAGGCTCTTCAGGATAGTATGGATAAAACATCCGCTTCATTTGGTAAAACATTGCTGACTGAAGATGGCCGTAAGATGTTTGCAGAATTTAATAAGGAACGGACGAATTATTATGCGTTGATGGACCGTCTTTTACAGTATTCACTGGCTGATAACAGCAAAGAGGTTCAGGCACTGCTTGATTCAGGGCAGTTTGCTAAGATTGCAGGTGAATTTGGCGATAGTATAGATAAGCTTGTCGATATAAAGATCAAACAGGCCAAGCTGACGTCCGAAGATAACATGGCTACGGCAAAGAATGCCGCAACCTTGATGACAATTCTGGCTGTGGCAGGCGTTTTGCTGGCCATAGGTCTGGGGATGATCATTAGTCGTATCATTACGGTACCGATTGCAGAGGCGGTCAGGGTGGCCAATGCCTTGGCCAATGGTGATCTGACCGTTTCGGTTGTTTCAAAATCAGAAGATGAAACCGGACAGATGATGGCCTCCATAGCCAATATGGTTGAAAAATTGAAACATGTTGTTGGTGATGTCATGAGTGCTTCTGATAATGTTGCCTCCGGCAGTCAGGAGTTGTCTGCCACAGCGCAGCAACTCTCAC
This sequence comes from uncultured Desulfuromonadaceae bacterium, assembly GCA_964292275.1. Lineage (GTDB taxonomy): Bacteria > Desulfobacterota > Desulfuromonadia > Geobacterales > Pseudopelobacteraceae > CAXYUZ01. The sequence goes on along the minus strand of CAXYUZ010000010.1, from coordinate 15,710 downwards.
AGGGGGCAACCGAACAGGCTGCCAGCGCCGAAGAGATATCTTCAAGCATGGAAGAGATGGCATCCAGTATCCGTCAGAATACGGATAATTCAATGCAGACTGAAAAAATTGCCGTGAAGAGTTCAATTGATGCCAAAGAAGGTGGTAAAGCGGTCATAGAAACTGTAACGGCAATGAAGGACATTGCTGTCAAGATCTCGATCATTGAGGAAATCGCGCGTCAGACAAATCTTTTGGCACTTAATGCTGCAATTGAGGCTGCCCGGGCTGGTGAGCACGGAAAAGGGTTTGCCGTTGTTGCCTCTGAGGTTCGTAAATTGGCTGAACGGAGCCAGTCCGCTGCCGGAGAAATTTCTGGCTTGTCTACACAAAGTGTGGCAATTGCCGAGCAGGCTGGAGAAATGTTGACTCGTATGGTGCCGGATATTCAGAGAACTGCAGAGCTTGTACAGGAGATAACCGCATCCAGTAAAGAACAGGATGTTGGTGCTGAGCAGATCAATAAGGCTATCCAGCAGCTCGATCAGGTTATTCAGCAAAATGCTTCGGCTAGTGAAGAGATGGCATCCACTTCCGAAGAGCTCTCCAGTCAAGCCGAACAGTTGAGTGATGCAATTTCATTCTTTAAACTTGACTCAACGCATGCCAGAGCAACGGTTCATCGCGCTGCCAAGGCCGTGACACCAAAAGCGTCTGTCATACATATTGCCAGTAAATCAGAATCCGCAGCGCCTAAACGGTCTGGTAGTGGCATCAATTTGGAGCTTGGCTCTGGCGGCGCTGATCATCTGGATGATGAATTTGAAAAATTCTAGGGGAGGTCTGACATGAGTATTGCAGGAATCACTGAAACACTACAATATCTCACCTTTAAACTTTCAGATGAGGTGTTTGCACTTGATGTTGCCAAGGTTAGGGAAATTCTGGAGTTAACAACAATTACAAAGGTTCCGCAGACCCCTGATTTCATGTGTGGTGTTATTAATTTGCGTGGCAGCGTTGTGCCGGTAATTGATATGCGGCTCAAATTTGGAATCAGCAAAACTGAACAGACTGTTAATACATGTATTATTGTTGTGGAGGTTGATCTTGATGGTGATGTAATTGTTGTTGGTGCTCTGGCGGATTCTGTACAAGAAGTTATTGAGATGGAACCTGAAAACATTGAGCCTGCACCTCAGATTGGTACACGTTTGAATACGGAATTTATTAAGGGAATGGGGAAAATTGATAATCGTTTTGTGATGATTCTTGATATTGATCGAATTTTTTCATCACAGGAATTGTCTGATTTGACCCAGGAAACCCTCTAGATTTCAAGCGTTTTTGTTGTCCAGGTGTTGTAAAAGATAAAGTTGCAGCGAAGTCGAATGATATATTTAATCTGGGGCGGGGAAACCCAGCCCCAGATTAGTTTTAACGTTTAAGGTTTGAAGTTATATGATTGTTTTTAAAACCGGAATAATTATAATTTGAATTCAGCTTCATAACAGGCGTATATTATACTTGATAGATGGGGTTTTGTTAGTAAATACAAAGGTTTGAAAGGATTTTGATGTGGCCATACCGCGTGACAGCATGAAGGCTCATTTACCGGCTACCTTGAGTGATCGCGAGTTTCAGCGCTTTAGTAGATATATCTATGACAATCTCGGGATTAAAATGCCACCTGCCAAAAAGACCATGCTTGAGGGTAGGCTTCATAAACGTTTGAAGGTTTTGGATTTAAATTCTTTTGAAGAGTACGCTGATTTTGTTTTTAACGGTAATGGTGGTAGTAGTGAATTAATTCATCTGATAGATGTTGTTACAACCAATAAAACAGATTTTTTTCGTGAACCGCTACATTTCGATTATATGGTGAAAACTGCCTTACCGGAAATTCTTCGCGCACGGGGGGACGTTTATCGTGAACCAGTGCGGATCTGGAGTGCTGGCTGCTCAACAGGTGAAGAGCCTTATACTCTGGCGATTGTTCTTTCGGAGTTTGCCGCGGCGTGTTCCGGTTTCAGGGGCGAGGTTGTTGCGTCAGATATTAGTTCCAGGGTTTTGCAGACAGCCAGCACAGCAATTTATCCAGAAGATCGAACGGATACGATTCCATTAAACCTTAAAAAGAAATATCTCCTGCGCAGTCGTGACAAGTCGAAGTCTCTGGTTCGCATCGCTCCTCAGATTCGTTCGATGGTTTCGTTTCGTCGTTTGAATTTTATGGACGATGATTTTGGAATCGCCGAAAAAATGGACATTATCTTTTGTCGCAATGTGGTAATATATTTCGATAAACAGACTCAACAGACCCTGATGCAAAAATTCTATCGTCAATTGCGTCCTGGGGGATATCTTTTTATCGGACATTCAGAAACTTTGAGCGGTTTGGATGTTGATTTTAAACTTGTTGCCTCTACGGTTTATAAAAAATAGTTGGTTTCTCTTTTAGAAATATCATTTTTACTCCTGGCGACGTCAATCTTTGGTTTTGCTTGTGCGGCGCACCAGTATACGGCTCAGTGCAATTCCTTGATTATCTTGCCAGAAGAAAAAATCCATTCTTTACAAATTGAAAGGTAACTGTTTATTACCCGTGCTTTTCGTATGGGTATTATTAATTCCCGGATGTTTAACTTGAATTACCTTTTAATAATGTTCACAATATCATGAAATCTTTGATTGAATCTCATACTCATAATATATATCTTAAACCGGGTGAGGTAGTCATTGCCCGTCAACCGGTTCTTGTGTCGACAGTTCTTGGATCTTGTGTCGCTGTCACCATGTTTTCGCCACGGCAAGGGGTAGGGGCGATTTGCCATGCCATGTTGCCTGATAGTGGCGGTATCAGAGATGATTTTCGCTATGTGGATTCGGCTTTGCATCATTTGTTTAAAATGATGGTTGAGAGCGGTGCCAGTAATGACTTGATTGTGAAAATGTTTGGCGGTGCCCGGGTACTTGCCATGGATAATTATTCTGCTGAAAAACGTACCGTTGGTGAGCAGAATGTTGCCCGAGCCAAGGAAATTCTATGTACTCTAGGTCTTGAAATTTCAGTCATAGATATAGGTGGTATTAGAGGGCGCAAGCTCTTTTTTTGTACTAGGGCGGGTGATGTTTATCTGCGCAGAATTGGTTCTTCGGAGGATAAATCAACACAAAAAGTAGAGGTCATTTTATGAAAAAGGTTAAAGTACTTGTTATTGATGATTCGGCTTTGGTCCGGCAGACTCTGTGCGATATCCTTGAATCTGATCCTGATATTAAGGTTGTTGGAACTGCGGCAGATCCTTTTTTGGCTGCAGAAAGAATGAAGAGTGTTGTTCCTGATGTGATTACACTCGATGTTGAAATGCCCAGAATGGATGGCCTGACTTTTTTGCAAAAATTGATGAGTCAGCATCCAATTCCGGTTATTATGTGTTCTAGTTTGGCTGAAACTGGTAGTGAAACGGCCATGAAAGCCCTTGAATACGGTGCAGTTGATGTTATCACCAAGCCCAAACTTGGCACTAAACAATTTATCGAGGAATCAAGGATTTATATCTGTGATGCTGTAAAAGCCGCTGCTTCAGCCAAAATTGGTTCATTAAGGGCGATGCGGACGATGAAAGAGGTTTCGCCCAAATATACGGCAGATGTGATTATGGATAAACCTAATTCAAAGGCAATGATTCAGACCACAGAGAAGGTTGTTGTTGTAGGAGCATCAACGGGTGGCACGGAGGCCTTGAGAGTTTTTCTGGAGATGTTGCCCGAGGATACTCCTGGTATTATAGTTGTGCAGCATATGCCGGAAAATTTTACCGCTGCATTTGCAAAACGCCTTGATTCCATCTGTCGTGTTACTGTCAAGGAGGCACAGGATAACGATACGGTTGTGCGTGGCCGTGTTTTGATTGCACCAGGCAATCATCATATGTTACTGAAGCGTAGCGGTGCCCGCTATTATGTTGAGATTAAAGATGGTCCTCTGGTGTCCAGACACAGACCTTCTGTTGATGTTCTCTTTCGCTCCGCTGCCAGATATGCAGGTAAAAATGTAGTTGGTGTGATTATGACCGGTATGGGGGATGATGGTGCACATGGAATGAAGGAGATGTTTGATGCTGGCGCTATTAATCTTGCTCAGGATGAGGCCAGTTGTGTCGTTTATGGAATGCCGAATGAAGCGGTGAAATTGGGAGGGGTGAATAAAATTTTACCTCTTCAGAATATTGCCGGAGAAGTTCTCAGGCTCTGCAGTTAGGAATCTATGAATGGATAGCAGACCGGAAAAATTTTTTCTTGGGCGACAGCCTATACTTGATCGCAATCAGGAAATTGTTGGTTTTGAACTGTTATTCAGGTCGGCAGAATTCAATTATGCTGTTTTTGAAAGCTATTCGCATGCCAGTGCCAGTGTAATCAGTACATTCCTGGCTACTTTCGGTCTTGAGGAGGTTTTGGGCGGTAAGCTCGGCTTTATTAACGTTCATCTTGGTTTACTGCTTTCAGAGGCATTGGAGTTGCTTCCGGTTCATCAGACTGTATTGGAATTGCTTGAGGTCATTACCCTTGATGAAGCTGTGATTGAACGTTGCAAAGAACTACGTGAAATGGGATTTAAACTGGCATTGGATGACCATGAATTCACTGGTGAAAACATGGAAATCTATAATGTCGTTAATATAGTCAAAATAGATATCCTGATGACCGGGATGGATGCTCTGCCGGATATAGTCAGTGAGCTGCGGCGTACTCCGGTGAAAATTTTAGCTGAGAAGGTGGAAACCTTCGAACAGTTTGAAGCCTGCTTCAAAATGGGGTTTGATCTTTTCCAAGGTTATTTTTTTCAACGTCCCACAATCCTCAATAAAAAACGTATTGATGTTTCCGGTATTGCCATGTTGAAGTTGTTGCAGCAACTTGTTATGGAGGCCCCGATTCCGGAGATTGAACAGACATTTAAGGAAAATCCCAGTTTGTCATATAATCTGTTACGTCTTGTTAATTCTGTAGGAATTGGAGTCAGGGAAAAAATCAAGACACTTAAACATGCGATTGTTATGCTTGGTACCAGTCATCTTAGACGCTGGATTCAATTGTCTCTTTTCGCCGGCGGCGATGTGCGCGGGATCAATCACCCATTACTGGAGATGGCTGCTGTACGTGGTCGTATGATGGAGATTCTTGTTGCTCAAAAGGGTATGCACGGTGAATATGCAGACGCGGCTTTTATGGTTGGGATTTTGTCGCTTCTGGATGCTCTTTTTGACGTTGATATGAAGGATATCGTTAAAAGCCTGCATCTTACTGATGAGGTCTGCAATGCACTGTTGTTGAGGCAGGGGCAGATGGGGCTGCTGCTGACCCTCGCGGAAAAGGTTGAATCAACTGATTTTGAAGCTGCCATGCCATTACTTGAACAGTGTCATATCACCCTTGACCAGTTGCTTGCTGCCCAGCTTGAGTCATTTAACTGGCGGGCAACTGTTATGAATCAATAGCCTTCCACACGCCGCTGTTTACTGTTTCCTTCCTTGACACTCCAATTCTTTTGCGGTAACTTGACACGTCCTACCGCAGGACGATCTATGGCGTACGCATTCGCGCATTAAAACTCCTTTTACAGGTATTGATAAATGAATATTGTTGCTGTTATTCCAGCACGTTATGCCTCCGTGCGTTTTCCAGGCAAGGCATTGGCCATGATTAATGGCAAGCCTATGATTCAGCATGTTTATGAACGTGCTGCCAAGGCATCTTTGATTGATTCAGTTATAATAGCAACTGATGATGAGCGTATTCAAAAGGTTGTTGAATCATTCGGTGGAGAGTGCCGGATGACCGAAAGCAGTCATGAGACCGGTACTGACAGGCTTGCCGAGGTGGCAAAAGGACTGCAGGCTGATATCATTGTCAATGTACAGGGTGATGAACCGTTGATTGCCCCGGAAATGATTGATCAAGCCATACGTCCGTTTTTGGATGATACTTCGCTTCGCATGGGAACCCTCAAATCACGTATCAAGTGCCTGCATGATTTTTTGAGTCCCAATGTAGTCAAGGTTGTTACGGATATGAATGGAAATGCCCTTTATTTTTCCCGTTCGCCGTTACCATTTTTTAGAGACAAGTGGCAGGATCTTAAGGATGAGTCATTTGTGTGTGGCAAGATGCTCTGTTACAAACATGTAGGTCTATACGTCTATCGCCGTGATTTTTTGATTGAGTTTGCTTCCATGTCACCAACATTCCTGGAAATTTCTGAAAAACTTGAACAGTTGCGTGCGGTTGAGAATGGTGTGCGGATCAGGGTTGTTGAAACAGAGTTTGAGTCGATTGGAGTTGATACTCCGGACGATCTACAGAAGGCAATTGATCGTTTTAAGTCCTTAACGTAAACATTTAACGTATTTTTACCGGCAACAGGAGTTTTTTAGCATGAAAACCAAATTCATATTTATAACCGGTGGGGTTGTATCATCTATCGGAAAAGGGCTTGCAGCCGCTTCACTGGGAGCACTTCTTGAAGCTCGCGGATTGCGGGTAACACTTCAGAAACTTGATCCGTATATCAATGTCGATCCAGGCACCATGTCACCTTTTCAGCATGGTGAAGTTTTCGTGACGGATGACGGTGCTGAGACAGACCTTGATCTCGGGCATTATGAGCGCTATACAACTGCGCGTCTTTCCAAAAAAAGCAATTTTACCACAGGTCAGGTATATTTTTCTGTAATTGAAAAAGAGCGCCGTGGTGATTATCTTGGCGGTACAGTCCAGGTTATTCCTCATATTACCGATGAGATGAAGAGCAAGATCATTGAGAATGCAAAAGGCGCTGATGTTGCTATTATTGAGGTCGGTGGTACGGTTGGTGATATTGAATCCCTGCCATTTATGGAGGCTATTCGTCAGTTTCGCCATGACCGTGGAATCGGCAATACGTTGTATATTCACGTTACCCTCGTTCCTTATATTCGTACGGCTGGTGAGCTTAAAACAAAACCTACCCAGCATTCCGTTATGGAACTGCGTAAAATTGGCATTCAGCCGGATATTCTGCTTTGCCGATGCGAGCGTGAGTTGCCGCAGGATATGAAAAACAAGATTGCTCTTTTCTGTAATGTTGAAGTCAAGGATGTGATTCCAGTAGTCGATTGTGAGCACATCTACGCTGTTCCTTTGGCCTTGAACCGGGAAAAACTTGATGAAAGGGTAGTTGAAAAACTCAATATCTGGACCAAATCACCGGATCTATCTCCTTGGCAGGATGTGGTTGAAACCTTGCGGCATCCGGGCAATGGTGAGGTCAAGATTGCCATGGTTGGCAAATATGTAAACCTGACCGAATCTTACAAATCTTTGGCAGAGGCATTGACTCATGGTGGTATTGCCAATGATTGTCGTATTTGTCTTAAATACGTTGATTCAGAGAAGATTGAAACCGATGGTATTGATGGCCATCTGGATGATGTTGATGCTGTGCTTGTTCCCGGTGGATTTGGTGAGAGGGGGACAGAGGGTAAAATTATGGCAATTGAGTATGCCAGAACAAAAAAGATTCCGTTTTTTGGAATTTGTCTAGGCATGCAGATGGCAGTAGTTGAATATGCCAGGAATGTCTGTAAGATAGACGATGCTTGTTCCAGTGAATTCAAGAAGGATTGTTCTGCCCCGGTAATTCATCTGATGGAAGAACAGAAATCAGTGAATAAGAAGGGTGGTACAATGCGTTTAGGGGCCTATCCCTGTTCTCTGGTTAAGGGTACGCTTGCCCGTAATGCCTATAATGAGGCTGAGATTAAGGAACGCCATCGTCATCGTTATGAATTCAATAATAGCTATCGCCAGATTCTTACCGATAATGGTTTAATCCTTTCAGGGGTATATAAGGATAAAGATTTGGTAGAGGTGGTTGAAATTGCTGATCATCCATGGTTTTTAGGTTGTCAGTTTCATCCTGAATTCAAATCCAGACCACTGGCTCCACACCCACTTTTCAGGGATTTTGTAAATGCAGCGCTTTCCTATCGGAATTCGAGGTAACATTTATGCGTGAAATTGTAATTGGCAATTTTAAAATTGGTGCAAAACGTCCCTTGGTTCTGATTGCCGGGCCTTGTGTGATTGAGTCTGAAATTGCCACATTGCGTTGTGCCGAACGCCTGATGACAATATGTAATGCGCTTGGTTTGCCCCTTGTATTCAAGGCTTCCTATGACAAGGCCAATCGTACATCCATAAATGCCTTCAGGGGGCCTGGGATAAAAGAAGGTTTAAGGATTCTGGCAAAGGTAAAGGATTCATTGGGATTGCCAGTGATCTCCGATATTCATTCCATAGAACAGGTTGCTCCTGCTGCTGAAGTGCTTGATATCCTTCAGATTCCAGCCTTTCTGTGCCGTCAGACTGATTTGTTGACGGCAGCAGCTAAAAGTGGCCGTGTGGTAAATGTCAAAAAAGGGCAGTTCCTTGCACCGTGGGATATGAAAAATGTTGCGGAGAAGATTGCATCTGCTGGCAATGATAATATTATTCTCACGGAGCGTGGCGCGTCATTTGGTTACAACAACCTTGTCGTTGATATGCGAAGTTTTCCGGTGATGCGTAGCAGTGGCTACCCGGTTGTATTTGATGCTACGCACAGTGTACAGTTGCCGGGCGGGCAGGGGAGTTGTTCCGGGGGGCAGCGTGAGTATGTAGAGTATCTCTCCCGTGCTGCGGTGGCATGTGGAATTGATGGCATTTTCCTTGAGGTACATGAAGATCCGGATAAAGCCCTTTGTGATGGGCCAAATTCAATTTCATTGAATGACTTGCCGGCGTTACTGTCAACCTTGAAATCTATTGATGCGCTGGTAAATTGATCTGTATGGTTATCTAGAATTTATCTTGGGGTGTTGTCATGCGGACAACACCCCATTTTTTTAGAGGGACATTTATGAAAAAGATTCGTTTGGCAGCTATTGATATCGGTACTAACTCGATCCGTTGTATTATTGTCGAGCTTGACAATAAAGGTCGCTATATGGTTATTGATGATGAAAAGGCTGCTGTTAGGCTTGGTGAAAGTCTGAGTAAGACTGGAAAAATTTCAGCTGCCGCATGCGGGCGTGCCTTGGAAGCAATTGGACGTATGAAGCAGTTGATTGATGGTCTAAAGGTTACAGAGGTTGAGGCCATTGCGACCAGTGCTATGCGAAATGCATTAAATGGCAGTGAGCTTGTTGATGAATTGAGTAAGATTCTTGGTAAACAGATCCGGGTTATTTCCGGGGTAGAAGAGGCAGAACTGGCAGCGGCTTCTGCATTTCATAATTTTGAGATGAGCAACAGTCGCTATGCGATGATCGATATTGGCGGTGGCAGTGTTGAGGTTGTGATTGCCATGGGTAATCACATTGAGGTATGTCATTCGATTGATATTGGTGCTGTTTTGATGACGGAGCGTTTTCTCTCCTCGGATCCGATAGCTGAAGCCGATTACAAGGCGCTGCAACGTCACGTCAGGCATGTCTTGAAAACCTGTTTTGCCGAAGAGAAAATCAATGTTCAAAGCGTTATTGGTTCAGGCGGGACAATTACCTCACTGGGTGCGATTGTCATGAATAACCGCAGAGAGTCATTTTCGTCTGTTCATGGATATGAATTGCTTCGGTCAGAGGTGGTTCATCAACTGTCAATGCTTATGCGAATGGATGTTAAATCGCGCAGGAATGTGGCCGGACTCAATCCCGATCGTGCTGATATCGTTGTTGCCGGTATTGTGGTCATTGATGAGTTGATGAAGTTTTTTAATGCCAACCTGATCAGGATCAATGAACGCGGGATTCGTGAAGGTCTGATTCTGACCTGTATTAAACGGCTCGGACTTAGCCAGGAGTCCGTCAAAATGAGCTGGAGACGTTCGGTAATGGAGTTTGTTCAGTCGTGTCATTGTGATGAACTTCATTCCAGACATGTTGCAAAGCTCTGTCTTGCAATTTTTGATGGAATCGCCTCTGATGCTGGCCTTGGCAAGCTGGAACGCAAGATTTTGGAGGCAGCAGCACTGATGCATGATATCGGCTATCTGATCAGTTATAACAGCCATCATAAACATTCATATCATTTGATACGTCATGCTGATCTTTTCGGCTTTTCGCCAAGGGAAAGAGAACTTGTTGCCCAGGTTGCCCGCTATCATAGAAAATCTTTTCCAAAGAAAAAACATGTTGAATATTCAAGGCTTGAAGAAAAGGATCAGATCCTTATTGGCAGGCTGGCTGGTATTTTACGTCTTGCCGACGGTCTTGACCGTCGGCGTGGCGGCTTTGTCGAAATTGTTGATGTTTGCAAGACGGATAATCTTTGTAAAATTGGATTGTTGGGGACTGAGGATATTTCAGTTGAGCTATTTGGTGCAAATTCAAAGCGTGAGTTGTTTGAGGTTAAATTTGGATGCGATGTCATGATTTCAATTAGTTGAAGATGTGTCTTAAAATGAGAAAACGGCTGAATAACATCTGCTATTCAGCCGTTGTAAAAATATGAGTTGCAAGCAAGCTATTACTTGGTACTTCTGCGGTCATTGCCTCTTCTTAAATCAAATAAAACCTCTTTATTCGCATTTGCCGGGTCTCTGCGCTCCACCTTTTCGCGATGTTCTGAAAAAGGTGCGGTAGGGACAAACATGCCGCCTGCGCCGCAAGTTGGGTCATAAAGCAGATTTTGGTATGGCGTAAGTATTGTTATGACCTGTTTCACAATTGTTCGTGGCGTTATAAATGTTGCGTCCGATATGTCATTATGATTATTAAATGTTCCTGCAAAAAAGGCATAGATCTTTTCAAATGCGCTTGAGTCATGCTCAGAATCTATATTACCAAAATTTTTCAGCAGGTTTGCCAGCATGGCCGTATCAAAACGTGAATAGTCCTTGGGTAAAACCCATTTTAAACATTCATTTTCAGTTTCAATGTCGTGCATGGCCGTATCCAGTGCTTTGCCCATCTCTTCCGGCGGGAGAGTTATGATTACGGACAGATGTGCTGATTTAGGGAGTTTGAACTTTTTGGTGGAAGTAGCGTCATCCGGGTTTTGTGGGTGACAACAGGCTGCTTGTCCTGCATTTAAGTGATAGATCTCGGCAAAATGCAAAAAAAACAGTCCAAGGACTGGTAGTGAAAATTGAGATAATTTAAGCCCGGATTGTTCCCATAGCTGGTCTGCTGCATCAAATAGACGATTTTCAATGGCTCGAATGTTTACAGGCATTAGTTTAACCTCATAATTTAATCAAATTTCAATATAAACTACTTACTTTATTCTATTTTTACAACAGTCAGTTGTTAAAATCAAAATAAAAATTTTTTGTTAAAAAATACATTGTTATAGAATTTGTATCATCCTTGACGCTGTTGTCTGTAACGGGTATAAATGAAAATAAATTTTATTTAAATGGCCTGTTTTTATGGACAAACATTACTCTGTAAAAATTCTTCAGAAGATTGGATTAAAGGTTACGCCCCAGAGACAGGAAGTTTTATCGTGTCTGCATGCTGAGTCAACCTTTCTTTCTGCCGATGAACTTTGGCATCGTTTGAAAAGTCGTTTGAAAAAGATTGGACTACCCACAGTTTATCGTATTCTGGATGAGCTGATTGAGGTCAGAATTGTTTCCAGAATCTTTATGTCTGATAGTAAGCAATATTTTTATCTATGCTTAAATGATTCGCATCATCATCACTTTGTATGTGAAACCTGTCGTCAAGTCGAGGAAGTGGATTTTTGCGTATTGAATAGCTTAGCTGCTGAGATTTCAGAGCGTAATGGCTCTAAAATTACATCGCATATTTTTCAGATTAATGGTGTTTGTAAAAAGTGTCTTTTAGCTGGGTAGGAATTGACGAGACAGGTTGATATATAGATTGAACGCAATTCGGATCATATAGATGCTTGTTTCATATTTATGCATTGTGAAGAGGAGTGGAAGTGGCTGATATGTATTCCGAAGTCGTTAAAACTGAACACCTTGGTTGTTGTTACAAGGTTGGCAAGGTGCTTGAGGATATTTCAATCTCGGTTTTAAAGGGAGATTATGTTGGCATAGTAGGTCCCAATGGTTCTGGTAAAAGTACGTTGATCAGGGCTCTGTTAGGGCTTAACGAGGTTTGCGAGGGTACATATTCTCTTTTTGGACAACCGGGAACTGAATTTGATCAGTGGCATAGAATCGGATATCTGCCCCAGAGTTTGAGGTTGGTGAATAAACTCTTTCCGATAACTGTTGCTGAAACCGTTGGACTTGGATTGTTGTCATCCAAGGTGTTTCCCAGAAAAATTGATATCAATGATCGTGCAAACATAGCACTTGTTTTGGATGAACTTGGGATCAGCCATCTGGAAAATAAACAGATAGGTGAATTGTCTGGTGGGCAGCAACAGCGGGTTTTATTGGCAAGAGCCATGGTCAATAAACCTGAATTGCTGATTTTGGATGAGCCTACCTCTGCCTTGGATCCTGAAACCAGGGGCGTTTTTTATGATTTGGTTGGAAAATTGAACAGGGTAAAAGGTGTTACGGTTTTATTGGTTACTCATGACACTGGCACGATCGGTGAGCATGCATCTAAAATGCTCTATCTTGATAAGAAAATTCTGTTTTATGGCAGTTTTGAGGAGTTTTGTTATTCTTCTGAAATGTCTGCCATTTTCGGAAAACACTCCCAGCACATAATGTGCCATCGACATTGATATGATAATCACGGAAATTTTATCTTACGGATTTATACAGCGCGCTCTTCTGGCCGGGACTTTGATAGCGGTTCTCTGTTCGGTATTGGGTGTTTTTCTGGTTCTACGCCGTATGTCGCTAATTGGCGATGGGCTTGCACATGTCTCTTTTGGTAGTGTGGCCATTGCCATGTCACTTAAGTTGTATTCGGCGTCAGCGTTATTTGTGTCGTTGCCATTGGTCTTACTCTCATCGTTAGGCATTCTCAAATTAACTGAAAAAGCGCGTTTAAATGGTGACGCAGCAATTGGGATTGTATCGTCGGTCGGTATTTCGATCGGGATAATTCTGGCAAGCAGTGGCGGGGGATACAACGTTGATCTGATGAGTTACCTCTTTGGCAATATACTCTCGATCAGTCGTGAAGAGGTGCTGCTTGCTGCAGGCCTGTTTTGTGTAGTGATCATACTGTTGACTCTATTTTATAATGAACTGCTGGCTATGACATTCAGTGAAGAGCTGGCTAAAATATCCGGTATACGCACGAATCTGATTAATTCGGTTCTAGTGCTTCTAACTGCTCTGTCCGTAGTACTTGCCATGAAGCTGGTCGGTATCATGCTGATATCATCCATGTTGATATTACCGGCAGCTTCTGCCCTGCAATTGGCAAGAAGCTTTAAGGTCTGTGTCGTCATGTCGGCTATTCATGGCAGTTTCTCGGTTGTAATCGGGGTATTCATTTCATATGTGAGTAATTTGCCAACCAGTGCCACGATTGTTTTAGTTAATCTTGTCTTTTTCGGTTGTGCCAATCTGCTCAGAAATCTTGTTTTTGCTAGAAGTAATAACTGAAATCCTTCATTTCGTAGGGGGATTCATTCAGGCAGTCAATTAATATATCAACCATAACTGGGTCAAATTGCAGCCCTTTTTGTTTTTGTAATTCCTTTACAGCACTTTCCCTGTCAAGCCCGGGTCTGAATGAACGATTGTGTAACATCGCATCAAATGAGTCTGAAATATTAACAATTCTTGCATGGAGAGGGATCTGGTCGCCTTTGAGTTTTGCCGGGTATCCGGTGCCGTCCCAGCGTTCATGATGGTGCAGTATGGTTGGTACAATATTATTCAGATTATCAATGCCAACTATAAAAAGGGTACCTTTAAGGGGGTGCTCACGGATTATGGTCTCTTCACTGCGGTTGAGTCTGTCTGCCTTGTTGAGTAGATCCTTTTCGGTAGCAATCTTACCGATATCATGAAGCATGGATCCAAGGTAAAGATCACGCATCTCTTCTTTGGAAAGGTTTAATTTGGCGCCAATATTCAGTGCATATTCGGTTACACGTCTTGCATGGCCCTGTGCGTATGCATCTGTAAGTTCAACTGCGCTTAGCAGGGATTGCAGTGTATTGTTGAACAGGTATTGATTCCAGAGCTGTTCTGATCTGGATTCGTTTTTGACAAGCATCTCTTCTTCGATTTTTTCAGCGGTATGTCTGCCGGAAAGCCTTGAAACGATTACAAGTGCGAATTCTATAGCAGTTCCTGGCCCCTGGCTGGTGATGATGTTGCCATCGGTAACAACGGTCTTGTCCTCATACTTGGCCCCATCAAGTTGTGAGCTGTAACTCGGGTAGCTGGTAACTTGCCTGCCGTTGATTATTCCTGCATTGGCCAGTATGGTTGTCGCAGCGCAGATTGCACCAATAAGCTTGTTTGCGGAGTTGAATTCCTTGAGCAGTTTTTTAATACGTTTGTCTGCATCAAGGTTGTTTGTACCCGGCTGTCCACCGGGAAGGATGATCATATCAAATTCATCTATTTTCACTACATCGATCGAGATGTCAGGAATAATATTGAGATTACGGGCGCTTATGACCTGGCCGGTTCTCAGTCCGGCAAGTGATACCTCTATTCCGGCTCTACGTAGTATGTCAGTTGTGGCCAATGCTTCAATTTCTTCAAAACCATCAGCAAGCGGAATAAGTATTTTTGGCATAATTCCTCCGTAAGGCCTGAATAGAGTATATTTAAACGGTATTACGCTAATCGATTTGAAACAGCAAGTTTATTCATTTAAACCCAAAAGTATCATATTTTGACATTATTCAAAATGTTAGGGATAGACTTCAGCCTGCCTAAAGGGTACTCCATGACGATCCTTATCCGATAGTTGCGGCTCAATATCAATTCCAATTGGCCAGTCAATCTTAAGGTCGGTGTCGTTCCAAGCAATACAGCGTTCATATTCCGGGTGCCAGAAATCGGTTGTCATATAAAGAAATTCGGCGCTTTCGGATGTGACATAAAAGCCATGGGCAAAACCTGTTGGAATCCAGAGCTGTTTTTTGTTTTCAGCTGAAAGGTGTATGCCGAACCATTGTCCAAAACTAGGTGATGTTTTGCGAATATCCACTGCAACATCAAAAACAGAGCCATTGATTACGCGAACCAGTTTGCCCTGGGGGTTTTGGATTTGATAGTGAAGTCCGCGAAGAACACCGGCTGATGAGCGTGAATGGTTATGTTGTACAAAGTTGGCGGAAAGTCCGGTTGATTCGTGCCAAATTCGCTCATTGAAACTTTCGTAAAAAAAACCGCGTTCATCTCCAAAAACCTTTGGTTCAATAATTAGTACATCGGGGATTACTGATGGAATAATGATCATTCAATTGCTCCAAATTGCAAAGTAGACTGTATCATTAGCAAATTTGACGCAGTGGCTGCAAGCAGATACTTGAAAACTTTTTTATTTTATGACATTGGAATTATTTGTAAAGCGGGGTATGCTAATAAACATGATTTCTTCCACAATATTAAATAATGGCATCAGGGTAGTGTCTCAGCGTGTCGAGCATATGCACACCGTAACGATCGGGGTTTGGGTGGCAAATGGCTCACGTCATGAATCTGCCGCAACCAATGGAGTTGCACACTTCATAGAACATTTGCTGTTTAACAGGCCTTTGAAAAACAACTACAGAAAAAGCCTATTTTATGGTAGTAT
>CAXYUZ010000009.1:0-87767 GCA_964292275.1 uncultured Desulfuromonadaceae bacterium | reverse complement strand
ACGGACTTGTCGCTTCCGATTTACATCAATGGCACCCATTGGGGGGCCTTTATTAGCGGTTTGGTTCCGGCGACATTACTGGAGGAATAATCGGTTACGGATGCAACGTAGCCAGCTAAACAGGGACTGTGCAATTGCTCAGTCCCTGTTTTTTTATGAACCATGTTTCAGTTTAAGCAGCAGTGTTTCGTAGGCTGCTATGGTTGCCTCAATGGTGGCATCTCCTAACTCACCCCGTCCGGTCCAGTCATTTCCCTGGCGTATGTACAGATCTTTCAGAATGCCTTTAAGATGTCCCTCTGCATCCTCCGGATGTGCCTCGATCCATTCCTTTGTGGCGGACAGGACAGAAGCGTAGGTCTCCTCGTAACTTTCTTCTATGCACTTCAGAATTTCCAACGGTTCACCTCCATGTCTAAACCCAGTTTGTGGATTCAAGCAGTTTTTCCTTCATTTTAGGCGGAGGCAGTTTCTCCGTACAGCGGTCGACCAGATAGACGATAGATTGGTAGCTTATTCCGCCATGCAGCGACAGGCCGATTTCACAGGTTCTGCTGTTGGAGTAGCCGGCGCTGCAATCAGGCGGCAGGGCCTGTTTGAGTCCGGCCAGCGCGATCTCGTTCAGTTCCGGCAGGTCAAAGCCCTTGCTCCCGGCAAAGCCGCAGCAGGTAATCTTGGGCGGGATAATAATCCTGTCGGCACAGGCCGCTGCAACCGCCTTGAACTTCTCTGTCAACAGCATCTTGGTGGCACTGCAGGTAATGTGTAAGGCAATGGTTCCTTCCTTTTTGCTGAAAAGGAGGCGGTCCATCAGGAATTCATGGATGAATTCCACCGGTTCAAATAGCGACAGCCGCTTGTCGAGGGTCTGGCGCATGCGGTAGAGGCATGGACTGGTGTCGCAGAATATCGGGTACTCGCCGTTATTGCTGCATTCCAGGAGCGCCCGGCACAGTTCGTCGGTCTTCTTTTCAGCGGCCTCGAAAAAGCCCTTGCTTTCAAACGCCATGCCGCAGCAGAGCTTGTCCATGTCAGGGGGCAGGATGACATCATAACCGGCTTTTTCCAGCAGTGACAGGACAGCCTGATTGAGCGGCCGCTGGTCGTGGTCATGGAGCGCCGGCCCCATGGTTCTGCCGACGCAGCTGGGGAAGTAGACGACCTTGGGACGTTCGCTAGGGGCGCTGCTGTGCCTCTGCTGTGGGGACTTTGCCCCTTTAGGCATCCATGGCGTCCAGAGCGGCAGGGCGCCGTTGGTCAGATCGCGGCTGCCGCTGGCCATGCGGATCATGAGTGGTGTGCCGAGGACTCTGTGTATGAAATCGGCCAGATTCAGGCCGGAGCGGATCACGGTCGTAATGCCGGAGAAGTTGCGCGCAACAAAATCTGCGGTTGAGATGGCCCTGGCACTCTGTCCGGCATGGCGGAGCTGTTTTGTGAACTGTCCGGTGTTGATCGAGACCGGACAGGTTGTGGCGCAGAGCCCGTCGGCGGCGCAGGTCTGCTCGCCCCAATAGACGTAGTCCTCTTCCAGGCGGCGGAGCAGTTCCGGGTCTTTGCCGGAACGGCGCAGTTCGGCTATCTTGCGCTGGCTTGTAATTCGCTGGCGCGGGGTGGATGTCAGCTCCTTTGACGGACAGTTGATCTCACAGAATCCGCATTCAATACACTTGTCGATGATCTCTCCGGCCTGCGGCATCGGCTTCAGATTTTCCAGATACACATTTGGATTTTCATTGATGATTACTCCCGGATTGAGCAATTCTTGCGGGTCAAAGGCGTTTTTGATCCTCTTCATCAGGTCATACGCCTTTTTTCCCCATTCAAGCGGAACGAATGGCGCCATGTTGCGCCCGGTACCATGCTCGGCCTTGAGGGATCCGCTATATTTGCCGACAACCATGTTGCAGACATCCTGCATGAAATCCTCGTACTGTTTGACCTGTTCTTCCCTGGTGAAATCAGGTGTCAGCACAAAATGAAGGTTGCCGTCCAGGGCGTGGCCGAAGATGATTGCATCGGCATAATCATGCTGGATCATCAGCCGGCGCAGTTCCAGCGTTGCATCGGCCAGATTTTCAATCGGAAAGGCAATGTCCTCGATGATGACGGACGTACCAATGGGGCGGACATTGCCGACCGCCGGAAAGAGCCCCTTGCGGATGTTCCAGAGCGCCTCGTAATCCTCCTTTTTATCCACAAAGGTAATCGGAAAAAGTTTGGGGATGCTGCTGAGCAGTTTTTTGACCTGAAGGCACTTCTGTTCCATCTGCTCGTGGCTTTCACCACGAACCTCGATCAGCAGGGCGGTAACATTCTTGTCCAGCGTCTTCAGGTAAGGTGGCATGCCCGGTTTTTCCTCCACCGACTTCAGTGACTGGCGATCCATCATCTCGGTTGCTGAAACGGTCTCCCGATCCAGCTGCATGACGGCGTGGCAGGCGTTTTCAATATCCGGGAAGAAAATCAGGGTAGATGATTTATGGGCATGATCAATAATCGTCCGGAAGGTGATCTCGGCAATGAAGCCAAGTGTCCCTTCTGAGCCGATCATCAGGTGCTTGATGATCTCGATCGGGGCGCTGTGGTCTACAAAGGCATTGATGCTGTATCCGCAGGTGTTTTTTATCTTGAACTTGCGGCGGATTGTATCGCCAAGCTCCTGGTCGGCGCTGATCTCATCCCTGATTCGTTCTATTTCCGAGATCAGCTCTGCGTGGCTGCTGCTGAAATCGGCGCATGACTGCGGATCGGCCGTGTCAAGCAGAGTGCCGTCATGGAAGATGATTTTCATCTCCGCTACGGTCTTGTAGCTGTTGTCGGTTGTGCCGCAGCACATCCCGCTGGCGTTGTTGGCGGCAATTCCGCCGATCATGGCATGGTTGATCGAGGCCGGATCAGGGCCGATCTTGCGGGAATGTTCCTTGAGCATGGCATTTGCATCCGCACCGAGAATGCCTGGTTCGAGTGTAATGCTTTTGCCATCGCCGGCAATGGAGAAATTACCCCAGCCGCCAGCCAGCACGACCAGTACGGAATCCGTGACAGACTGCCCGGAAAGGCTTGTGCCGGCTGCCCGGAATGTTACTGGAATATGGAATTTATGGGCCGCACGGAGGATATGGGCCACCTCATCCCTGGTTCGAACCTTGATGACCAGTTTGGGGATCATGCGGTAGACGCTGGCGTCCGTGCCAAAGGCCAGGGTGCGCAACGGGTCGGCATGGATGCGGTTGTTGGGAAGCAACCGTCTGCAGTCGGCGTAAAATTGCTGATAGGGTTCTGGCAGGCGCTTGACGTCGGTCTCGGTGTTGTCGTTCATCGTGTTCTCCTCTGAAAAAAGGGTTAAAAATGAGGATGACCTGCTCTGGTTTGCTTTGACTGCCCTCTGTAAAAGACGTTAATTGGCTTTGATCTGAAATCAGAATCAAGCGGATCTTGAATTCAATTTTGATAGAATAATATCACAGATTTTAAAAAAGTATTATACCAAAATTATCTTGTTTGTCTTGAATGGGGCGGGGGATCAGATTGTGGGGCATTATTGGTTGGAATCAGCCTGGCTGAGCAGCAGTCTGTTTGCCTGCAGGATGAATTCTTCCTCGGGGCGGTCGTGGAAAATTCCGCACCCCGGGGCGTTGTCATCGACGCCGCGGATGAAGAGATAGAGGATGCCGCCGAAGTGACTGCTGTAGTCATAGCCGGCTATTCTCTGCCGCAGCAGCCGGTCCAGGGCCAGGACGTAGATGTGATATTGCAGGATGTAGGCGTGCTCGACCATTGCATTCAGCATCTGCTGCGTTCCGTAATCCTCGTTGCGGAATCCAAGGTGGTTTGATTTCCAGTCGATGATGTAGAAACGCCCGTCGTGTTCAAAGAGCATATCGATGAAGCCGTGCAGCATGCCGCATGATTCCTGGAAGCGGAGTTTTTTCAGCTCTTCGCTGAAGCGGCCATGGCGCGATGGATCCAGGATCCCGGAAAATGACTCCTGAAGCCTGTTTTCATTCAGTAATCCCAGCGGCAGATAAAATTCGAGTTCGGTTTGCCATTTGCCTGGTTGAAGCCGGCTCAGGGAAAAAACCGCCTGATCCGGCAGCAGCTGTGCGTTGCAGACGTTGCCGAGCATCTTCTTTACGGTCTCGAGCCATTGTTGGTCATAGCCGTAACGCTCAAGGCAGGCGCCGATTTCAGCCTCGTTCCGCTTGTTTATCGGGGTGCTGAAATCCAGCCTCTCGAACAGTTCATGCAGGCAGTTACCCGCCTCCGCCCCCCTGGGGAAGTCGAAGATGCTCATGCCGTTGCCGGCCAGGCTTGGCTCTCCCGGCCGCTCGACGTTGCTGGTCTGACTATCGTCGTTCTGATGGTGCCTTTCCCGGACCCCGCTGATGGAGGTGAAGCTTGAAATGCGCCAGCTGCTGTTGAGCGGATTTTTCAGCTCGCGGCAGACCAGCGCTTCCGGGGTGTCGCTGCTGACGGTCCGAACCGGTTTTTCTGCTCTTCTGGCGGGGATGAAACTGCAGGCGATGGCCTCGAGGCCATATTCCTGCCGGGCCTGTTCAGCCAGGGTTTTGATGTCGTCCATCAGATCGCTGTCGGCCAGCTTGGTAAATGATTTTGAATCGCAGCCGCGGCCATTGTGCAACAGCCGGGCCAGGGGGGATTCGTGATAGCCGTTGATGCAGCCCCAAGAGATGAAGCAGAGGAACTCGGCCCGGGTTGCCGCCACGTAAAACAGGCGCGCAGCCTCCTCAAGCGCCTCCTCCCTGGCGGTCTCCTGATGGAGTTCGATCTGATCCGAACCAAGGTCGCAGGTCAGTCTTCCATCCTTGCCGTGGAAGATCGGCGCAGGGCTGTTTTTACTCGCTACATCACCGCTGAAGGGGAGGAATACGACCGGATACTCCAGCCCCTTGCTGGCATGAATCGTAGAGATGCTGACGGCGTTCTCATCGGTCTCCAGTCGCAGCAGGCAGGCATCATCACCCTGGTTGGCGCTGATCTGGCGCTGAAGCCAGCTGATGCAGGCATCCAGTGGCAGGCTGTTCTCCCGCTCCGCTTGATGGATCAGCTCAAGGCAGTGCAGCAGGTTTGTCAGGATCCGATCACCGTTCGGTCTCGACAGGGCGTTACCCCGGACCCCGCATTCACCTAACAGCTGCGCCCCCAACGCGATTACCCCTCCGCTGTTTGCCGCCTGGTTCAGATCCTTGAAGCGGGTCAGCCAGTCATCCCAGGCCGACGGGTTGTTTTGCAGATCGTGGAGCTGGTTGGCGTTCATGCCGATCAGACCGGTCAATAACGCCTCTCGCACCATTGCGCCATGGGCCGGGTTGGCGGCTGCCCGCAAGATGCAGAGTATCTCCCGCGCCTCCCGGCTTTCAAAGATGGTGGCGCTGCCATGCTGTACGGAAGGGATTGCCAGCCGGTTGAGGCTGTTCTGGATCATTTGCGACTGCTGGTGGGTTCGCACTAGCACGGCAATATCTTCCGGGCGGAGCCTGCGACGGATGCCATCCTTGGTGATGATTTCAAGCCTGTCGTTGAGCAGACCGGTAATCGTTGCGGCGGTATCTTCGGCAATTGCCAGATGGGCAAGCCCCTTTACGGCCGCCTTTTCCAGACCGTCGCGATTCAAAACCCGGAAGCGGAGCGGGGAGGTTACTGGCTGGCCATCCTGCAGCAGCTGGTGCCTGTCGGAACGGCCGGAACCGACCGGGTGGAATGCGATCTGCGGGTTGATAAACGGATTTTCGGATTTGAAAAGCGTGTTCACAGCCGCCACCAGCGCCTTGGAGGAACGTCGATTGGTATCCAGTGTCCAGCGTCTTTCCGGGCTGGAGGCCTGGGCAGCGGCAATGTAGGCGTGGATATCGGCGCCACGGAAGCTGTAGATGGCCTGTTTCGGGTCACCGATCAGAAAGAGCGGATATCCTGCGCGGTTGACGTTGGGGCTGGATTCGTCGATTCCGGCCAGGCGACCGAGTATGCGCCACTGGAGCGGGTCGGTGTCCTGGAATTCATCGATCAGCGCCGCCTGGTAACGGTTGCGCAGGGTCTTGGCCAGTCCTCCGTTGTCTGCCTCCATTGCCGTATACATCTCCAGCAGCAGATCGTCAAAATGTTTCAGGTTCATCGCCTGTTTGCGTTTGTGCAATTCCTGCTGCAGATAGCCGTGCAATTGGCGCTGGCAGCTGATCAGAGTTTGATGGAAGCCTTGCTCCAGTCTGGCAACAGCCTGCTCCAGCCCCCCCCAGAGTTTGAAAAACGGGTGGTCTGGCTGGCGTGAATCCTTCTTCATATTCTTTTCGATCTTGTCCGGTGTGAAGAGGGATAATCCGTCGAGAGCATCCAGCCGGTTCCCCTGTAGCCATTGATCCATCTTCAGGGCCGCTGTTTCGATCTGCTGCGGTTTGTATGTGGTCTGCTTCAGCTGCCCCTGTTCAAGTTGTCCGGTAATCTCCCGGCGCTCCTTTTTCCAGATCCCGGCCAGTTGCGCCTGGAGCGCTCTGGCGTTAGCGGCGATTGGGCCAAGATCAAGCCCCTCTCCGTCGGGGATGATCTCCAGGAACGGGTTCTGAAAATGCCCCCTGAACGGGCTGGCCAGGCTCGCCGGTGTATAACCGCGGGCAATCAGCTGGCGGAGGAATTCCTCCTGACCGGTCATGATCGTGGCGCGCCAGAAGTCATCGCAGATCTGACTGACAAGTGCGCTCTGGTCGCTGGCCATCTCGGAGTCAAGCAGTGAACCGCTTTCAAATGCGTTTTCCAGCAGGGAGCGCTGGCAGAAACCATGGATGGTGAAGATGGCGGCATTGTCGAATGAATAGAGCGCTCTGGCGAGCAGTCGTCTGTTTTCCGCTGTCAGGCTGGCATCATCGTTGACCAGGAACTGCTCCAATTCGTCGGCCGGTTCTCGTCCGGAAATGTACAGTTCCAGCGTGGCGCTGATCCTGTTGCGGATCCTTTCGCGCAGCTCCGCCGTTGCGGCCCGGGTATAGGTGACAACCAGGATGTTTTCCGGCTGTATGCGTCGCTTCAGAATCAGCAGGATGTAGAGCGCTGTTATGGTCCAGGTCTTGCCGGTTCCGGCGCTGGCCTCGATCAGGTTGAGTCCGGACAGATTGATGCTGGCCGGATTGAGTGGCTGCATTGCAGCGTGTTGCCTGGTCTGCTGTTTGGCCATGGTCCTATTCCGGCTGTTTCTGGATCAGGATGTGCCAGTTCGGACGGCGCCAGCTGGCCCGGAACTGGCTGAGATCACCCTCCAGTGCCCGGCGCTGTTTTTCAAAACCGTCCAGAAAAAGAACAAAATCGCTCTGCATCTCCTGGCGGTTATACTGTTCATCAAACTGGCGTACCATGCCGTTGGGGGTGCTCAGTTTGCGCCCCATCATGTCGGTTAGCGGAAAGCGGAGCCCCTTCTGGCCGTTGCCAGGTTCATAGACCTTGAAGACCAGCTCGGAACAGACCAGGGCCGAGTCGGTTTCAAAGTCGAAATTGAAGTCGTAGGGTCTGCCGCTGTAGTGAAATGCCCGCAGGATTGCCTGGGCCTTGTCGCGGTGGGAGAGGCGCGGCCGGATAACGGCGATGGAATCCGATGCGGCGGAGTGCTCAAGGGATGTGAACGAGACCCCCTCGGAGATTGCCTCCAGGATTCGTGGCTGGTGTTTCTGCTCCAGTGGGGCGATACTTTTCATGTAGGCGGCGGCGTAGCGTTGGCGGAGCAGCTCCTCCAGATCACCGCTGCTGGCCCCCAGTTTTTGTACCCAGCGCTTGACCTCCGGGTCGTTGAACAGTTGTCGACGTTCCTCCGGTGTGCCGATGTAGAGTGCAACATGGGTCCAGAAACCGGGCAGTCCCAGGTTGGAGAGGTACCATTCGTGACGCTCGAAGATGATATCGCCCGGCTGGAGCCTGCTGCGCAGCGCCGCTGCCTGTTTGGTGGTGATCAGGTGGTTGCCGTTACGTAGTACCTTTGTATCGCCCATCCATTCCGAAACCCCTTTCTGTAGCGGAAACCAGGCGGTAAAGCCGCTCTTATGGACAATCGCGGCGGCGTTCTTCAGGGTCAGTTCATGCCCCTTGCCCTTGCCCATGCCCCAGATCACCTTGCGGTCCTCTTCGATTGCCCGGCGGATCCCATCCGGGCCGGATGGGGCGGCGGAATCGATCACCTGTCGCGCGGCGAATTCGGTTGCTATCGCCACATTCAGGAAGCGGAACTTGAACCGGTCGTAGGTGCCAGCCGGCAGCCCAATTTCAGGTACGGGTTCATTGAGGATGGTGTTCATGGCGCTGTTTTTATCGGCCAGGGCGATAAACTCCAGTGCGTTGCGGTAGGCGCAGAGGAAGGTGGCGTTGGCCAGGGCGTTTGCGGCCTCGCGCTGCCGCTTGTCAGCTCCCTTTGTCATCCGTTTCTGGCTATGGCGCAGCGCATCCAGCGCCGCAACGCTGTCCAGGATGCTGCTCCAGTTGTTCCATACAGCCATCTTGTCATCCCGTTTAATCAGCTGTTTTTTGCTGTTTTTGTCCGGTTTAAACAGATCTGGTCTGGCCTTGGCAAACGCGATTGTTTTTTGGAGGTTATTGCGCAGGATCTGAAATGTGCGGATATTGGTCGAGATCTGCCCATCAAAAGTGTGTTCATGGTGGCTGCTTGCAGAAAAAACAAGCGATGGAGATAGCAACAGCAGAAACAGGATCATGGATTTGAACATATATGCCTCACAACGGTTTGAATTAATTTTAATTGGAATTAGAGTTCACGCCAGCAGAACTGGTTGCGGCCATTCTCCTTGGCCTGATAGAGCATTGTATCGGCCAGCGTAATCAGTTCCTCCGGTTGATGGTCGTGATTTGGGACGCAGATTGCGGCGCCGAGGCTGATGGTGACAATGTCTGCCGTGGGGGATGATTTGTGCGGTATTGCCCGCATGCTGACCGCCCTGAGCATGTCTCTCGCCTTTTGTATGGCACCGCTCAGCTTTGTCTCGGGCAGGATGCAGACAAACTCCTCACCCCCGTAGCGCGCCACCATGTCGTGGGAGCGCTGTATCTCGTTCTTCAGTATGCCGGCAATGCTCTGTAGGCAGAAGTCGCCTGCCTGGTGGCCGTAGTTGTCGTTGAATAGTTTGAAATGATCGATATCGATCAGGAAGATCGTCAGCGAGCTTCCCATGCGGCGGCAGCGCCTCCATTCCGCCTCAAGGCTCTCGTTGAAGTGTCTCCGGTTGGCAACGCCGGTCAGGCCATCAATGAAGACCAGTGAACGGAGCAGGTCTGACTGTGCCTTGAGGGTCAGCTGTGTCTTGACCCTGGCCCTGACAACGGCAGGGTTGACCGGTTTGCTGATGAAATCGACTGCACCGGCATTCAGTCCCCTGGTTTCGTCATCCGGATTATCCTGGGATGTTACAAAGATAATCGGAATATCCTTGGTGATCTGATTGGCCTTGAGCTGGCGGCAGACATCCAGTCCGTCCATATCCGGCATGATGATGTCCAGCAGGACCAGATCGGGAACGATGTTGTAGCATAGTTCCAGCGCTTGCGCCCCGCTGGTGGCGATAAAGACCTCGTGATCCTGTTTGAATATCTCGAACAGTGTCTGCAGATTGATCGGCTGGTCATCGACGATCATCAGCCTTGGTCTGGGGGGATGATCTGCTGAAGAGTCATATGCTGAATCCAGGATTTGCTCCGGTTTCATATTTTAATTTCCTCTCTGATTTTTTGGCATTTATCCGCTGCGGTATGGAAGTCCAGCCGTTGCATGGCCTCTTCAAGCGGTTCTAGCAAATGTCCGGCGGTTGTCTGCAGTGACATTCTCAGCTTCTGATATTTGTCTGCGCTCTGCATGTTTCCGGAGCGCAGCAGACTTTCCAGCAGACAGAGCTCTTTGTCAAGCTGTATGGCTGAAAAAGTCACCGCGGATGGGGAGGTCGCATCTTTCTCCCGGGGGGCCGTCATGGTCAGCTCGATGGCGGCCTGTTCAAAGAAACGGCAGGCATCCTCAAACAGCCCCGCCAGTCTGCTGCTCAGTTGCTGAATCCGGTCTTTATCCAGCGGTTCCGCCAGTGCCGATTCCGTCTCTGCCGCGCATCTGGCCAGCGCGGTTGCCCCGAGTGATGCGGCGACCCCCTTCAGTGTGTGCAGATCACGGCCGGCCCTGGCGTATTCACCCTGTTCAAGGTTCTGGCTGAAACTGGCCATGATACGGCTTTGATCATTTGTAAAGGCCATGGCAAGCCTTGCAAACAGGCTGCGGTTGTTATTCAGTCTTGCAAGGGCATTCTGGAGTGAGAAATCATCACCGGCTTTCTGGATCGGTTGCGGGGGGGGCGGCACCTCTGATTTGCTGGTCTGTTCAAGGGGCTGTTGCGGACAGTACTTCTGCAGCTTTTCAATCATCAGGTTGATGTTGATCGGCTTTTCAATATAGTCATTCATGCCCGCCGCCAGACATTCCTGTTGATCGGTTGGGAGTACATTGGCTGTCATGGCAATGATTGGCAGTTTGCCCATGCCGAGCACGTCCTTGATCAGGCGTGTGGTTTCGTAACCGTCGATTTCAGGCATCTGGATGTCCATCAAGATAGCGTCAAAACTCTTTTGAGGTTCGGCAAGTATCTCGATGGCCACCCTTCCGTTGGATGCAATTTCTACGATTGCCCCTTCCTGTTCCAGCGTTTCCCTGGCAACCAGCTGGTTGATCTGGTTGTCTTCAACCACCAGAAGGCGTATTCCACGGAGCCGGTTTCCCGTGGCGGGGACTATTGCCGGTTGATAGTCATGAAAGGTTTTTGTGATGTTTGGATTACTCTCTGCACTCTCCTGGGTGGTGTCAAAGGCGATTTCAAAGAAGAATCTGCTGCCTAAGCCGGGGCGGCTTTCAACCTGCAGTCTGCCCCCCATCAGCTCAACCAGCCCTCTGCTGATGGTCAGGCCAAGTCCGGTGCCGCCGAAACGCCGGGTGGTGGAGGATTCTGCCTGGACAAAGTCTTCGAAGATGGTTTCCAGTTTGTCGGCCGGTATGCCGATGCCGGTATCGCGGATCGAAAAGCTGATGACCGACTGTTGCGGGGTGCTGGATTTGCTTGTCACCGACAGCTCGACTTCGCCATGATTGGTGAATTTGAGGGCGTTGCCGGCCAGGTTGAGCAGGATTTGCTGCAGGCGCAACGGGTCGCCCAGGATAGTTTCAGGCAGGTTCTGGTCGTATGAAAAGCGGATGTCTACGTCAGGACTGTGCGGCGTGGAGCTGATGATGGTGGTCAGGTTGGAGAGCCATTTTTTCAGGGAAAATGGGGTCTTGTCCAGCTCCAGCTTGTCGGCCTCGACCTTTGAGAAGTCAAGTATGGCGTTCAGGATGGGCAGTAGTGATCGGGAGGCATCCTGGATTTTGTCCGCATAATTACGTTGCCGAGGCGAGAGTTCCGTCTGCAGCAGCAGGTGCAGCAGGCCGAGGATTGCACTCATCGGTGTCCGGATCTCGTGGCTCATGTTGGCCAGGAAACGGCTTTTGGCATGGTTGGCCTGTTCCGCATCGTCGGTTCGCTGCCTGAGAACCTCGTTCAGGTCCTCCAGCTTGAGCTGGGTCTGCTTCAGCTCGGTTACATCCGATACCAGTACGTAGAAGCCGCGAACCTGCTCGCCATCCTTGTCCGGGATGAAGTGGGCCCAGGTGTGTCCAACGGTTCCATCCATCTTGAGCATGGTGCCTTCAAAGTGCTGTGCCTCCCCCTGTAGCGCCAGATTGATGTATGGTTCGTTCTGCCGGAAGGCCTCTTCACCCAACAGATCCTGCATGCGTATGCCGAGCATCTCTTTTGGATGCTTGCCGTACCACTTCCAGTATTCGTTATTGGCAAAGGCGCAGTAGAGTTCGTAGGTCCAGTAGCTGACCATGCCGGGAATGATGTTGGTCAGCGTGTTGAGAAAACGTTCGTTATCCTTGATGGCATGATCGCTTTTGATCCGGTTGGTGATGTCCTCGCAGACACCGATCAGGCGGGTTGCCTTGCCGAGATTGTCATGATGAACCCTGGCAATCGACTGGATCGTGCGGACTTCGCCATCCTCCCGGCCGATCTGGTATGTGATTTTGAGTTGGGTTCCGTTTGCAATGGCGTTCTGTATGGCCGCTTCGGTGACCGGGATGTATTCCGGCAGCAGGCGGGATTGCATGGTCTCATTCGCTGAAATGCCGTTTTCCGGGTTTGTCCCGAAAATCCGGAATGTGGCATCATCCCAGGTCAGCTCCCGGCTCTCCAGATCCATGTCCCAGATTCCTATGCCGGCCGCCTCGGTTGCCAGTTGCAGCCGCTCCATGTTTTCCTGCTGGATTTCATCGTAGCGATACTGGTGGCGCTGATAAAACCACAGTCCGATGCTGGTGGATATGGTCAGTATGCCGAACAGGATCAGCTTCTGGTATGTATCCCAGTTCCATTCATCATAGATGGCCGAGACATTGCGGCTGACGGCAGCAACCAGCGGTTTGTCCATGTTCAGGTTGCCGGACTTGATCGTCTGCCAGGCCGTCAGGCGCAGATCCTTTGAAATAAATGACCTGCCGGTTGTGAAGCTGGCGGCTTGACCGCTCTGTATATGCTGGTTGAAGGGTGAGCCGGTTGTTGACAGGTCGACGTTGGCTGCTGATAGTTTGTCCGGGGCAATCAGGTAAATCCGGCCGTCGCCATGGATCATGGTAACCCGCATGTCCGGGGCGTAGAGGATCGAGTTCATCAGGATCTTGAAGTAATCCGGGTCGAGGGATGCTGAAACGATTCCGTTGAATGTGCCGTCTGTCTTGGTCAGAACCCGGCCGATGTTGAAGACGAAGTTGTTCAGCACCGATTTGAAGGGGGACGAGACGTAGAGTGTCCTGGGATTGTTATCCCTGGCCGGTATCCGGAAAAGTTCCCGCTGGTCAATCTTGAACCCGATGATCTGCTTGCGGTTGGAGGCGATGACATTGCCGTTTGCGTCGCTGATCAGCAGTGTGCGCACCCCGTTGAGTGCATCGCTGGTTACCTTCAGGCGGCTGTTCATTCGCTGCGGACTCTCGGACCATTCGGGCAGATCGTCCCTGATTCCCTCCAATGCCCGGTTGACGATTTCCAGTTGGCGGACCAGGTTTTCATTGATGACACGGGCCTGGGTGGCAAGCCGTTCGCGCTCATTCTGCTCAATCTGTTTGTGTTCATTGTAGAGCGTCAGGGCAATGTAGCCCCCCATAATGATCAGGCAGAAGGAGAGCACGATCCACTGGACAGTAAAATTCTGGCCCGAATTGTGGCGTTTGGTCGTTATTTTCATCTTTAGGGGGTGCCTTCTTCACTGGTCGTGGTTTGACGTACTGTTTCCCGGCCAGATGCCATGAGCGGTTCAAAGATCTCGGCTGCGACCGCTTCAAATTGTTCGTCAAGCGGATCCGTAGCGCCAAAGCAGAGTTCGTAGTATCGGTCTGAACTTTCGGCGCGGTTGCGGGTGAAGCTGTTGCCATCCCAGTAGCTTCTCGCCTTGTCGATCCCCTCATTCAGAAATAGCCAGGAACTTTGTGGAAAGAAGTGGAGCGGTGTGTTCATGCCGCGGCAGTACAGACCGATGATCTTCTGCAGCTGCTCTGCCGCATCCGTCAGCGGCGCCAGCTCGAGGGTCATGTCCTTGCAGATCAGCAGAGTCGTGCGCGGAAAACCATCCGCGGTGGTTGCGTTGAGCAGCAGGTGATCCAGCCAGGCCTGCAGGCGGTCTTTGGCCTTCATCTGTGCGCAGCGCCAGAGGATGTGTCTGTCCGGGTTGATTTTGTCCAGTGTGCCGGTCAGTTTCATGCCATTGGCTGAAAAATTGATCTTGAGCGGACTCAATGCCCCTCCGATCAGCGGGGCAATTGATCTGGCGAATTCAAGGGCTTCCGCCATGAGCTCTTCAAAAGCGGCGCGCCCCGCGACCAGCGGCGGCAGCAGCGCCTTGGCGCGTAGTGTCTCGTAGAGTTTGTCAGGCGCCTCTCCGCAAAGCGTCTTTGCAACCAGTTCCTGCCTGATGGTATAGCCTGTCAGGCCGTCGATGCTGAAGGGCTCGCGTTCGTCCAGGGTCTCTTCCAATGGATGGATTCTGGTTTTCAGGCGTCTGGTAATAAATGCCTCGGCCGGGTTGCGCAGGAAAAGGCGCAGGTCACGCAGTTCGATGGACTCGCAGGCCAGGTGGGCGTCCGGCAGCGGGGTTTCGATGAAGTTCAGGCTGGTTGCAGGATGGCTGCTGGTTGGATTCAGGGCGTCCCGAATCTCGCTGGCGTAGCTGAACAGTTGGCCCCGGGGGTGGAAATATTCCGGGCTGAAGGCCTGCAGGCGGTGTTTGTAAAGGATTGCCGGCGCCTCGCCGTCCTGCTCGGTTGTGAATCCATGTTCGATGTAGTCGGCGAGTTCGCAGACGACAACGGAAGCGGGGATGCTGCTGTTGTCGCGGTCGCTCTGGCCGTTGTAGCTTATCAGCAGGCGTTCCCGCGCGGCGAGAAGCGCCTCCAGGAACAGGTAGCGATCCTCATCCCGCAGGGAACGATCCCCACGATGACGCTGGCCAGCCATCAGGCTGAAGGCGGGCTGTTGCCTGCTGCGCGGGAACGAGGCGTCGTTCATACCGGCCAGACAGATCACCCTGAAGGGGATGCTGCGCATCGGCAGCATTGCACAGAAGGTGACTGCGCCGGCGGCAAATCCCTGGCCAGCTGAATTTGATGAAAGGATTGTTGTCAGGCATTCCTGGATGGCGGCGAGTGAAATTCTCTCTTCAAATCCGCCGGCAAGGGCGTTTTTCTGCAGAGATTGAATCGCCTGCAGGAGGATTCTGTTCCCGCTGCCGCTGTCGTCGTCCGCCAGCATGTCATTGATGATCTCCTTCAGTGTCTCTGCCCATCTGTCAATGGTCTGGCTGCCAGCGATTCGCTTGGCAGCCGAGCGGGCCTGCAGCAGAAATTCGGCAAGTTTGCCCAGTGGTGCGGCGGCTCGCCCCTCGATACCTGCGTAGGGGAGTATGCCGTTGTAGAGGCGGTCATTCTCGTCAGGCATGGCGTATCCCAGGAAAAGTCTGTCGAGGGCCGCCTGCCAGCTGAAATCCCCGTATCCGGCAAAGTTGAGCCTGCTGCGGTCGCTGGCGTCAAATCCCCAGGCAACCCCTGTTTCTGCCAGCCAGCCCCTGATGCAGTCAAGCTCCTCCTCTGAGATGGCGAACCGTCTCAGCACCGGCTCGGATTCGAGCAGTTCCAGAATCTGGTTTATACTGAAGCGTCCGGTTGCCAGCCCGAGTATGCGCATGAAGGCCTGTATGGATTTATTGCCGGAGGTGCCGCTATTGTCGGCGATGGTGAACGGTATGGCCGGTCTGCCACCCGATGCGGTTCCAAAGATGGCGCTGATGTAAGGGGCGTAGCCCTCGATGTCCGGTATCATGACGACGATCTGGCGTGGCTCAAGGGAGTCCAGTTCGTCAAACGTGGCCAGCAGATTGTCGTAAAGGACCTCCATCTCGCGCAGCCTGCCGTGGCAGGAGTGGATCTGTACGGAGCGGTCGTCCCTCTTTGCCGGTGATCTATCGCCGCTGCTGCTGTCATGGAGCAGGCGGATATCCTGCTGGATCTGTTCCAGGATGGTGGCTGGTTGCTGCTCCTTGTCCCGGTCTGCTTCGCTGGATTCGAAACCGTATTCCAGGAGCAGGTTGTGGAATTCCTGTCCCATTGTGCCAAGGGATGAGAGCAGCGGGTTGCCGGTCTCGTAGTAATCCTCGGCCGGTTCGGTCTCTGTCATGGCAATACCTGGCAAACGCCGGCGCGGGGTGATGTCGCCCCAGTATTCGTTACACGGGGTTTGTAGGTAGAGGTTTACCTGACAGAATTGCGCCAGCAGCGAAAAAGTATCCAGATGGAAGGGGGGCAGGTAGGAGATGCCGAAGATGCTGATTTTTTCCGGAAGCGGCTGGTTGGGTTGATGCCCCTGTGAGACGAGCTGGCTGAAGCGATTCAACAGTGCGGCGCGGTGCTGGTCTGGGGCGGCAGCCGAAATGGCGCGCCAAAGTCTGGCCTGCCAGTTGTTGTCGATTCCCTTGTCCCAGTTGATGATCATCTGCGGCCGGAAGATGATGTATTGATCGAACAGGTCGGCCAGGGTTCTGGAGATCTGGAGCAGGTGCCGGTCATCACTTCCCTGCCCAAGGTAGGCGGCAACCTGTTCGAAGCCGCTCTCAGCTGCCAGCTCTGGCAGTGTTGCGGCGATACGCCAGACCATTATTTCACGGCTGTAGGGCGAATCGTCGGCAGTGCGGGGGATGAAGGCGCTGAAACAGTTGTCGATAATCTCGTTGGGAAACAGGAATTCGGTTCCGGCACAGATGCCGTTGCGGAGGGCGAGTTCTGCGGAAATCCAGCGGGCCATCCCCCTGTTCAGCACGATGATCCGTTCCTGCTGGAACATGGCTGCCGGTGCAGCTGAAAGGTCTTCTGCCAGTGCAGATGCCAGGCTGGTCATTGAATGGCTGGTGATTACCTTGAGTCCGCTCATGTCGCTAAATATACCTGAAATGGCTGGACAAACAAGCAGGAAGTACGATAATTGAAGGTGGTTGATATTTTCCGAGTGGCGCTTTCATGTTGCTGCAGGTGTTATGGATACCGGTTGTTGACAGCAGGTTCAATTTTATAGACGGGAGTTTTTCATGATCAAGAGTATGACAGGTTACGGCAAGGGGGCATCCCTGGCGGAGGGAGGCTCTTTTACGGTTGAGATTCGTTCCGTTAATCATCGCTACGGTGAGATTTCGATTCGTATGCCGCGCAGTTTTATTGCAATGGAAAATGAGATCAAAAAGCTTCTGGGAAGCCAGCTTAAGCGCGGCAAGATTGATGTCTATGTCCAGTGGGAGGAACAGGCATCCGTTGATGCCGCCGCCCAGGTGGATATGGAACTGGCCCGGGGCTATGCGCAGTTGTTCAAGGGATTGGCGGCCGAGACGGGGCTTTCCGCCGATATACCGCTGTCACTGGTTCTTGCGCAGCAGGGGGTTTTTTGTGACAAAAAGGGGACGGTTGTTGATGAGGAATTGCTGCCGCGGCTTGTTGATGCGGTCCGCGAGGCGCTTGCGTCGATTGATGTCATGCGTTGCCGTGAGGGGGAGGCGCTTGCCGTTGATCTGGCTGGCCGCCGCAAGCTGATCGCCGACTGGGTGTCAGAGATATCTGCTCGTGCCCCGCAGGTTGTAGCAGAGTATCAGCAGAAACTGAAGGCACGCCTTGAGCAGCTTCTGGAAGGGGCGGAGGTTGATCCATCCCGGTTGGCCCAGGAGGTTGCCCTGCTGGCGGATCGCTGCGATGTGACCGAGGAACTGGTTCGTCTGGCGAGCCACTTTGATCAGTTCGACGAGACGTTGGCGCTTGACGAACCGGTTGGCCGCAAACTGGATTTTCTGATGCAGGAGATGAACCGCGAGGTGAATACGATTGGCTCCAAATCCAGTGATGTGACGATTACCTCCCTGGTGATCAGGATCAAGGCCGAGATGGAAAAGATGCGTGAACAGGTGCAAAATATCGAATAGTATGCCCCTTGGTTCATAGCTGTTATTGCTGTTCTCCATGACCTTGAAACCGGTTTTTGCTTTATTTTTATTCTTTATTTGTTAACCTGTTAAAAAAACGAGAGGCTGGCCGATGAAACGCGAAGGTTTGATCCTGATTATCTCGGCCCCGTCAGGGGCTGGCAAGACAACATTATGTTCACATCTGTTGCAGCGTTATCCCGAGATGCGCGAGTCGATCAGTTATACGACCCGCCAGCCGCGTGCCGGCGAGGTTGATGGCGTTGATTATTTTTTCGTTTCGCGGGAGACCTTTCTGCAGATGGTGTCAGATGATGCCTTTGCCGAGTGGGCCGAGGTGCATGGTAATCTTTACGGCACCGCCTTGAAGACCCTTGAGGATGCCCGTAAGGATGGTATTGACCTGATCCTGGATATTGATTGCCAGGGGGCGCTCAAGTTGAAGGAGAACTTTCAGGGTGGAGTTTATGTCTTTATTCTGCCACCCAGTATGGAAGAGCTTCGCAATCGGCTCGAAAAACGTTCATCCGATGCCCCGGATGTGATCGAACGTCGCATTGTGCGGGCCTTTGAGGAGATTCGCGAGGCACGCTGGTATGATTATATTATTGTTAATGACCGGTTTGAAACGGCGATTGATGAATTGTCCTCAATTGTCTGCACGCACCGGCTGAAGACATTCCGCATGCTGGTTCAGGTTGCGAAATTGTTTGATATTTGAGGGTAAGTAGGGTAAAAATGTTGTCCCATTTAAAGTAAGGCAGGAAGGAGTAAATTATGGCACGAGTAACAGTTGAAGATTGCCTCGATAAGGTTGAGAATCGTTTCCTTCTCGTTATGCTGGCATCCAAGCGGGTCAAACAGCTCTACAAGGGGGCGCGTCCGCTGGTTGAATCCAGGAATAATCGCAAGATTGTCAATGCCCTGCGTGAGATTGCAGCCGGCAAGGTCACTTATGAACTGAGCAAGAAGCATCGTTAAACCGTTTTTTTTTGAGTTGGGGGAACCGTGATTCATTGTCTGCGGCTTCCCCTTTTTTCCTTCCATGGCAGTTCCACACCGATTTAAATCAGGCGATTAAAGACAGATGATCAGGCTTAACGACATCCTCGACAAGGTGGTTGCTTATAATCCCACGGCTGATCTGAACCTGATCCGCAAGGCTTATGTCTATTGCGCCAAGGTTCATCAGGGACAGACCAGGCTTTCCGGCGAACCGTATATTATTCATCCGATGGAGGTTGCCGGTCTTCTGGCCGAATTGCGTCTGGATGTCCCCAGTATTATTACCGGTTTTCTCCACGATACAATTGAAGATACCCTGGCAACCTCCGAGGAACTGGCCGAGATGTTTGGGCCGGAGGTGGCCGCGCTGGTGGATGGCGTTACCAAGATCAGCAAGATCCATTTCAAGACCAAGGAAGAGAGCCAGGCTGAAAACTTCCGCAAGATGCTGCTGGCCATGGCGATTGATATACGTGTTATCCTGGTTAAACTGGCTGACCGGCTGCACAATATGCGTACTCTGGAGTTTCAGCCGGAGTTGAAGCAGCGGGCAATTGCCAAGGAGACCATGGATATCTATGCCCCGATCGCGAATCGTCTCGGTATTTCCTGGGTCAAGGTTGAGCTTGAAGATCTTTCCTTCCGCTATCTCTACTCCGAGTTGTATTTTGATCTTGCCAAGAAGATATCTCTTAAAAAACAGGAGCGCGAGGCGTTTGTCGAAGAGGCGAAGGCCCAGATTATTGTCAAGCTTGCCGAGCATGGCATAAGGGGCGAGGTCTCCGGTCGCAGCAAGCATCTCTATTCCATTCATCGCAAGATGGAGAAACGCAATGTGGAGTTTGAAGAGATCTATGACCTGATTGCCCTGCGTATCCTTGTTGACAGCGTTCGTGAGTGCTATGAGGTGCTTGGCGTGATCCATACGGCCTGGAAGCCTATTCCGGGGCGTTTCAAGGATTATATCGCCATGCCCAAGGGGAATATGTACCAGTCCCTGCATACGACCGTCATTGGGCCTCATGGTGACCGGATGGAGGTGCAGATCCGCAGCCACGAGATGCATCGCGTGGCGGATGCGGGGATTGCCGCCCACTGGAAGTACAAGGAGGGCAAGGGGTACGACGAGAAGGATGTCAAGCGCTTTGCCTGGCTGCGTCAGCTTCTGGAGTGGCAGCAGGAGCTTCAGGATTCCAAGGAGTTCATGGATTCCGTCAAGGTTGAGCTGTTTCCGGAGGAGGTATATGTCTTTACCCCCAAGGGGGATGTCAAGTCGTTTCCCAAAGGCTCGACACCGATTGATTTTGCCTATTCGGTTCATTCCGATGTCGGCCATCGCTGCGTTGGGGCCAAGGTCAACGGAAAACTCGTGCCGTTGAAACATGAGCTTAAAAACGGTGATATTGTCGAGGTGATTACCTCGCCCCATCATACCCCCAGCAAGGATTGGCTGAAGGTCGTCAAGAGCTCCCGGGCAAGGAACCGGATCAGGGCCTGGATCAAGACCGAGGAACGCAAACGGAGTATCGTGCTTGGACGTGAGATCTGTGAAAAGGATTTCCGCCGTTACTCTGTCAATATGCAGAAGATTCAGAAGAGTGGTGAGTTGAAACAGATTGCCGCTGAATTCGGTTTCGCAGGTGATGATGATCTGTTGGCGGCGGTTGGATATGGAAAGATATCTGCCAATCAGATCATCGGTAAGCTTCTGCCGGGTGAAAAGATCCAGGAACGTGTCGAGCGGAAGGAGTCACGGCTTGGCGCTGTTATTGACAAGCTGAAGGGGAAATCATCCGGTGTTGTCGAAATCAGCGGTCTGGATGATGTTCTGGTACGTTTCGGTAAATGCTGTAACCCGGTGCCGGGGGATGAGATTATTGGTTTTATCACCCGCGGGCGTGGTGTCACCGTGCATACCGCCGACTGCCAGTTTGCACTGGATACGGATCCGGCCCGGCGGGTCGATGTTGCCTGGAACAAGGTCAAGAGCGCGGCGTTGCCGGTCAAGATCCGTGTGCTCTGTCATGATGAAAAGGGGGTCCTGGCCGGGATAACAACCGCCATTACCAACTGTGAGGCGAATATTGCCAGCGCCCTGATTCAGAGCACAATCGATAAACGTGGTGAAAATATCTTCGAGGTGAATGTCGTTGACCTGAGCCACCTGCAGAGGGTGATGAATTCGTTGATGAAGGTCAAGGGTGTCATCAAGGTCGAAAGGATGCGCAAATGAAATTGAAGGTGGTTTCAAGCGAGGCGGCACCGGCTACCATTGGCCCATACTCTCAGGCGGTGCAGGTGGGTGGTCTGTTGTTCTGCTCCGGGCAGATATCGCTTGACCCTGTCAGCGGTGAGATGGTCGATGGCGATGTGACTGCCCAGACGACTCAGGTGATGAAAAATCTGGCGGCTGTCTTGACTGCCGCTGGTGCCAGTTTTGATGATGTTGTCAAAACAACCATATTTCTGGTGGATATGCAGGACTTTGCTGCGGTAAATCAGGTCTATGGGGATTGTTTTGCTGGCCATAAGCCGGCAAGATCCACTGTGGCGGTCAAGGCACTGCCGCGTGGTGCCAGGGTAGAGATTGAGGTTGTTGCTGCTGTTTAGGCCTTTTTTGTATTTTGGGGCTAATTGCTGGGTGAACGTAAAAAAGCCGTAACGCGAAAGCGCTACGGCTTATAATCTTGGAGTCAAGAACCTTGAACTGCGAACCGACTTTAGAGTGCCTTTGTTACGAAACCGGAGCGGATGCAGCGGGTGCAGACCTTGATGGTCTTTACAGTGCCGTTTCTGAGCGCTTTAACCTTCTGCAGGTTCGGATACCAGACAGTACGTGTTTTGTTGTTAGCATGGCTTACGTTGTTACCGAAGCTTGGACCTTTACCGCAGACTGCACATATTCTTGACATATGGTTGTTCCTCCACGAATGTATAAAAAATATTTTATACCAGATTGCCGTGCTTGTTGCAAGATAAAATTTCGGAGAACTTATGAATACAGTCAAGGCCTTCTTTACAATGTTTTTGATTCTGCTGGTTGTAGTTGCGGTGCTGTTTATTGATTTTACCTATAAGACGTTTTCATACAAGCAGCGTGATGTAAAGGCGGATGCCATTGTTGTGCTGGCTGGCGGCAAGGGGAGGGTAGACGAAGGGGTCAGGCTTTATCGGGAGAGGAAGAGTGATCTGCTGTTCTTTATTGGTGTCGGACCCACCGTGCGCCGTTCCGACCTCTATACCCAGCGCCCTGGAGATCCGTCGCCGGAGGGCGTTATTCTTGAGAAGGCGTCGCGCAACACCCTTGAAAACGCCGTTTATGGCCGTGATGTCATCATGAGCAGGGAG
The DNA here is from genome assembly GCA_964292275.1 of uncultured Desulfuromonadaceae bacterium. GTDB lineage: Bacteria > Desulfobacterota > Desulfuromonadia > Geobacterales > Pseudopelobacteraceae > CAXYUZ01. The sequence continues at coordinate 65,828 of CAXYUZ010000009.1, read as the reverse complement.
GTGCGCTCAATTGTGCTGATTACCTCCCGTTATCATATGAAACGTGCCTCAATACTGTTGCGCAATGCCTTACCAAAGGATGTAGCTATCTATCCATATCCGGTTGATACAAGCAACCTCAAGGAGGCCTGGTGGAGCCATGTCGGCAGTTTTCAGCTCCTCTTCAAGGAGTTTTACAAATACTGCCTGCTACGCGGGTTTTTTCTCCTTGCCCCTGGTGAGTTGCGTGACAAACCGAATGTCATCGGCAGTTCCCTGTGAGGCTTCCATAATCCGCTGTTTTCTGCTAAAGTATGTCAATTGAAAAGGGCGGCAGATGAAACGGTCGCCGCTGCTGGCGCTCGGATGAGTCCAGCCTGATATAAAAAATATCACCCTGAAAGGAATTAAGTAATGCGTTATATAAGTACCCGTGGCGGCATACAGCCGATAGCCTTCAAGGATGCCGTTATGATGGGACTGGCCACTGACGGCGGGCTGCTGTTGCCGCAGACATACCCGCAGCTGTCGTCAGCCATGCTCGAGGAGTGGCGTTCGCTCTCCTATGCCGAGCTGGCATTCCGGATCATCTCCCTCTATGTGGATGATATCCCCGACAATGAGCTTAAGGCCCTGATTGATCGCTCATATGCAACATTCAGTCACCCTGACGTAACCCCGGTTGTCCACCATGATGGTGTCTATATCCTGGAGCTTTTCCACGGTCTTACTCTGGCATTCAAGGATGTTGCCCTGCAGTTTCTGGGAAACATCTTCGAGTACATACTGGCTGAAAGGGGCGAACATCTCAACATCATCGGCGCCACATCGGGTGATACCGGTAGTGCCGCTATTCATGGCGTGCGCGGGAAAAAGGGCATCAACATCTTTATCATGCACCCCGAAGGCAAGACCTCGCCTGTGCAGGCGTTGCAGATGACCACTGTAACCGATGCCAATGTGCACAATATCGCCATCCGTGGCACCTTTGACGATTGCCAGGATATGGTCAAGGCCTTTTTCAATGACCTTGAGTTCAAGGAAAAATATTCCCTGGGTGCGGTCAACTCAATCAACTGGGCCCGTGTTCTTGCCCAGGTGGTCTATTACGTCTATGCCTGGCTGAGGGTGACGGACCATGCCGGTCAAAGGGTATCCTTCTCGGTTCCAACGGGCAACTTTGGCGATATCTTTGCCGGATTTGTGGCCAAGAGTATGGGGCTGCCGGTTGATAAACTGTTGCTGGCCACAAATGAAAACAATATCCTCACCCGCTTTGTCAATAATGGTGATTATTCATTGGCCGATGTTGTTGCGACGGCCTCGCCATCCATGGATATTCAGGTTGCCTCCAATTTTGAGCGTTATCTTTATCATCTCTATAACCAGGATTCGGCCAAGGTCTGTGCCGCATTTGCCGAACTGAGGGAGAAAGGGCGAATCACCTTTACACCGGAAGAGATGACCCATGTGCGTCAGACCTTCTGCTCCGCCTCGGTCAATCAAGCTGAAACGCTTGAAACCATCGGCGCCTTCAATCGGGAGACCGGATATCTGCTTGATCCACATACTGCCGTTGGGGTACGGGCGGCACTGGATCTTCTGCCGGCAGATATGGCCAGGATCTGTCTGGCCACGGCCCATCCGGCAAAGTTCGGTGAGGCGGTTCAGCAGGCAACCGGGGCGGCCGCTCCGGTTCCGCAATCCATCGCTGCACTGGAGGGGATGCCGGTGCGATGTGAAGTGATGGATGCGGATATTGAAAAGGTTAGGGCATTCTTTGTTGCAAATGTCAAATAGGGAAAATTCGGTTGACAAAACGCCAATCAATTGGCATTTTACAACTCCAACGCGGGAATAACTCAGTGGTAGAGTGTCAGCTTCCCAAGCTGAAGGTCGCGGGTTCGAATCCCGTTTCCCGCTCCAAAGATATTAATGGCTTACAGGCACAACCTGTAGGCCATTTTCTTTTCCGGGTTCCTTTCGGGGCTCCTTTTGTTAAACTCACCCTAGACCAACAGGTATTGCTCTGATAAGCTATGAGCATTTCAATTGTTTAGCGCTGTAGCCAGAATAACATCAGCGTCAGAATCAAGCGAGAGGACTGTATGGCAAAACGAGTATTTTTCAGTTTTCATTATCAAGATGTCATTGATTTTCGGGCAAATGTTGTCAGAAACCATAATGTGACGAAAGACGACAATGGAGGCTATTTCGATGCCTCGATCTGGGAGTCAGCGAAGAAGCAAGGGGATCTGGCACTGAAACGCCTTATAAATGGCGGTTTGAATAACACCTCCGTTACTGCGGTCTTGATTGGTTCTGAAACGTATGCTCGCCGTTGGGTTAGATACGAAATTATGAAGAGTATAGAAAGCGGGAACAAGGTTATCGGTATTCATATCAATGGAATACAGTGCAGAAACAGGCAACTCAAATATAATGGGCCTAATCCCTTTGACTACTTGGGATTACAAATAAGTCAGGACGGGTCGTATGGCACCCCCACTGTATGGAATGGGACACAGTGGGTTTACTACCAGGACATGGATAAATTCAGGATCGGAACACAACCATTGGAAAAGCGAGGCAAGAACTTTCAGTTATCGCATTGGCTTACTACCTATGATTGGACTGCCAACAACGGTTATCAAAACTTCGGGACTTGGGTGGCATAATGGCACTTTTCATTGAATCTGCGGTTAGAGCAAGAGCTAAAGCGGGTACAACATTACAAAAATCGGCAGCAACTGTCCTAACGGAACGTGTTCGTCTCCAAGATTCAATTAGCAAGCACGATATTTTTCTCTCGCATGCTTATGCGGATCGAGAAATTGTTCTTGGTGTGGCAATGATGATTGAAGACTTGGGGTACACTGTTTATGTCGATTGGCGGGATGACCCTTACCTTGACCGGTCAAAAGTTACCCCGAAAACGGCAGCCAAACTCAAGGCTCGGATGAAAAGCAGTCGGTGCTTGTTGTACTCGACAACCGCAAATGCGAATGACTCAAAATGGATGCCGTGGGAGTTGGGGTACAAGGATGGCGAGAACACTCGAGTTGCAGTGTTACCGGTTGTACAAACCTCGACTATTTCATATAACGGGCAAGAATATCTAGGAATTTACCCATATATTGATGTGGCTGACAATACAGAGGGGAAAAGAAGGCTTTGGGTTAGAAGAAGTTCGACTTGTTACGTCAATTTCGATTCCTGGCTTACAGGCTCTGAACCAGTCGAGAAAGGTTAATCATGGCCGAAATCACAGAATCAAATGTACAACAGATAAATTCTGGGCGTCTGAAACATTTGGAAATGCTCCAACAGGTAATTACACGCATGGCCAACAACTCATTTTTAATCAAGGGTTGGAGCGTTACGTTGTTGTCTGCAATCTTGGTGTTGACAGCAAAAGATAAAATTTTCGCCATGGGATGGATTGCGTTAATTCCAATTGTCATCTTCTGGCTGCTAGATGGGTTTTTCCTCCGCCAAGAACGATTATTCCGTAAACTTTACGATAAATGCCGTATTCAGCTCCAGGAGTCACCAACTGACTTCAATATGGATACTTCCATCGTGGCAAATGAAGTCGGCAATTGGGCGCAAGTGACATTTTCAACAACACTGATTGTCTTTCACGGAGGCCTTACAGTTTTACTTCTGACCGTACTATTGCTTGTAAATAACCACTGCATCTGATCAGGTCTCTACATAATCATCAATAAGCAATAAGGACTTAGAAAACATATGGCTATAAAAAAATCCGATCTCTACTCCTCCCTCTGGGCTTCTTGCGATGAACTGCGTGGCGGCATGGATGCCAGCCAGTACAAGGACTATGTCCTGTTCATGCTGTTCATCAAGTACATCACCGATAAGTACGGCAACAGTGACGATTTTGCTCCACCGGTGATGATTCCGAAGGGCGCTAGTTTCACGGACATGATTGCTCTAAAGGGCAAAAGCGATATTGGCGACAAAATCAACACTCAGATTATCCAGCCGCTGATTGATGCCAACAGCCGTCTGGCCCGTAGCGACTTCCCCGACTTCAATGACCCGAACAAGCTCGGCGAAGGCCAGGCGATGGTTGACCGTCTGACCAACCTCGTCGGTATCTTCCAGAAGCCGGAGCTCGACTTTTCGCAGAACCGAGCCGAACATGATGATATCCTTGGCGACGCCTACGAATTTCTTATGCGACACTTTGCCACAGAGAGCGGCAAGAGTAAGGGGCAGTTCTACACCCCGTCTGAAGTCAGTCGCATCATTGCCAAGGTCATCGGCATTGCGCCTGACAACACCAAGGCATCCACCACCGCCTATGACCCGACATGTGGTTCGGGCTCGCTACTCTTGAAGGTTGCCGCTGAGGCAGGTAAACACATCACGCTCGAAGGGCAAGAGAAGGACGTGACCACCGCAGGTCTCGCCCGCATGAACATGATCCTGCATGATTTCCCGACCGCCAACATCCTTTCGGGCAACACGCTGGCCGCTCCCAAGTTTAAGGACGGTGAGCAGCTTCGCACCTATGATTACGTAGTAGCCAATCCACCGTTTTCCGATAAAACCTGGACGACCGGGCTCACGCCGTCGAACGACCCTTATCAACGCTTCACCTGGGGGGAACCTCCTGCCAAGCAGGGTGATTACGCCTATCTGCTTCACATTATTCGTTCAATGAAAAGCTCCGGCAAAGGTGCCTGCATCCTGCCGCACGGCGTGCTGTTCCGTGGCAACGCCGAGGCAGTTATCCGTCAGCAGCTTGTCCGTTCCGGCATCCTCAAGGGCATCATCGGTCTGCCTGCCAACCTGTTTTACGGCACCGGTATCCCTGCCTGTATCCTGGTGCTTGACAAGGAAAACGCTGCTGGCCGCAAAGGGGTGTTCATGATTGACGCCTCCAAGGCATTTATCAAGGACGGCAACAAGAACCGGCTGCGCGAACAGGACATCCACAAGATTGTCGATACCTTCACCCGTCAGGATGAAAGCGACCCCCGTTACGCCCGCATGGTTTCTTTCGATGAAATCGCCGACCCCAAAAATGATTTCAACCTCAACCTGCCGCGCTACATCGACAGCACTGAACCGGAAGACCTGCAGGACATTGACGGGCACCTGCGTGGTGGCATCCCGGAGCGCGACCTTGACGCCCTTGCCGCCTACTGGCAAGTACTACCTGGCGTTAGAGCAGCATTGTTCGAGTCTGCCGGACGACCTGGCTATGCAAGCCTGAAGCTGCCACTGCCGGAAGTGAAGCCTGCCATCCTTGGCCATGAGGAGTTCACCGCTTTCAACCAAAAGGCCATTAAGCTCTTTACCGACTGGCGCGCGGCTACCACACCACGTCTGACCGGTTTCGACAAGGACGGACACCCCAAGGAACTGATTGAGACTATCGCCGAGGAACTGCTTGATACTTTTCGTCAGGCGCCGCTGCTTGACGCATACGATGTGTATCAGCATCTGATGGATTACTGGGCTGAGACCATGCAGGACGATGCTTACCTTATCTCAGCCGACAGCTGGGTGAAGGGTGCTCAGCCCCGTGAGATTCTCCAGGTCAAGAACAAGGACAATAAACTCGTTTGGCCGGAACCGCACGACTACTTAAAGGGTAAACGGCGGTTCAAGTCGGATTTAATACCTGCATCGATACTCGTTACCAAATATTTCGTTGCCGAGCGTGATGCAATCGAAGCACTCGACGATGAGCTCACAACGCTAGAACAGCAACTCGACGAAATGCGCGAGGAACACAGCGGCGAGGAAGGACTGCTTGCGGAAGTAATCGAAGGTGAGGGAGACAAGCAGAAAATATCTGCGAAGGTGTTGAAGGCAAGGCTAAAGGAAATCGGAAAAGACCCGCTTTATAGTGATGAGAGAAAAACTCTTGTTGCTTACTCTGACTTGCTGGATAAGCAGGCTGATACCAAGGCCAAGCGTAAGGCCGCTCAAGAGGCCCTCGACAAGAAAATTGACACCAAATACCCCGTGCTTACCGAGGCCGAAATCAAGGTGCTGGTGATTGATGATAAGTGGATGGCGCAACTGTCGTCTGCCGTGCAGGGCGAACTGGGTCGGGTCTCACAGACCCTGACCGGTCGCATCCGCGAGCTGGCCGAACGCTACGCCATGCCGCTGCCGCAGCTCACCGATGAGGTAGCAGCGCTGGCCGCCCGGGTTGAAGAATGCCTGATGCAGATGGGGGCTTCATGGAGTTGAAACCAGGGTACAAGCAGACCGAGGTGGGCGTAATCCCGGAGGAGTGGGATGTTCGGAGCTTGGCAGAAACGTGCTCAAAAATTACCGACGGAACCCATGACACGCCAACGCCCGTTCGGTCTGGAATCCCTTATCTAACGGCGATTCATATCAAGGAGAGTTACATTGATTTCGGCAATTGTTTGTACTTGACCAAGGATGACCATCAAATCATTTTCGCTAGGTGCAATCCTCAACTCGGTGATGTCTTGATGGTTAACATTGGAGCCGGGGTGGCAACTACCGCGACCGTCGACGTAGATTTTGAGTTCAGTTTAAAAAATGTTGCACTGTTAAAACCGGCCACAAACAAAATGTGCGGCGGCTATCTGAACCACTGCCTCATCAAGAGAAAACCGGCAATTACACAAGCCTTATCAAGCGGAGGCGCGCAACCATTTCTGTCTTTAACTCAGATAGGTAAAATCAACATACCTGTCCCCCCGCTCCCTGAACAACACTCCATTTCTTCTGCTTTAAACAGTGTCAAAGCACTGTTGGACGGGCTGGAGCGGCTCATCGCCAAGAAGCGCGACCTCAAACAGGCCGCTATGCAGCAACTCCTCACCGGTAAAACTCGTCTCCCTGGCTTCTACGGCGAGTGGGAGCTGAAGCGATTGGGGGACTTGTTCAAGTTCAGCGGCGGTTATTCTGCCTCACGTGACCAGCTTTCGACCGATGGCCACTGCTATCTGCATTACGGGGACATTCACGGATCTTCAAAGACCACTATTGATACAGGGGCAGACCACCAAGACATTCCCAAGTTGGATATTGCGCTCAAGCGTGTTTCTCCTGATTCACTCCTTGCCGATGGTGACATTGTATTCGTTGATGCTTCAGAAGATGACGAGGGGACAAGTAAGCATGTAGTTGTTGTGAACAAGGACAACATACCCTTCATTGCTGGACTTCATACGATAGTAGCCAAACCAAAAACTGCCGAGTTGGTACATGAGTACCGACGCTATTGCTTCCAGACAGCTGCAATACGCCAACAATTCATGTTTTACGCCGTGGGTACCAAAGTGACTGGCATCAGCAAAACCAACATTACGAAGTTGACACTGCCTGTCCCGTCAGTATCAGAACAGATCGCCATCGCCGCCGTCCTCTCCAACATGGATGCTGAGCTGACAGTACTGGAAACTCGACGCGACAAGACCCGCCTCCTCAAGCAGGGGATGATGCAGGAACTACTTACCGGAAAGACGCGGCTGGTTATCGAACAAGGATTGGCCACATGAGTACAACAACGTTGAAGCATGATCCTGGCGGAAAGTCACGCCCCGCTTGGCCTGCAGATTCCATCATCAAAGCGGATTTTTCGAGCTGCGGCCTCTATCGGTACTCGCTTTCAGAGATTTGGGATCAGAGCAAGCCTCTTGTCTTGTGGGTTCTTATGAATCCAAGCGTCGCATGTACAGATTACAGTGATCCTACCCTGCGTAAAACGGGACAATTCGCACGAGCTTGGGGCTACGGCGGTCAACTTATCGGCAATGTTCATGCCTATCGCGCCACCGATAAAAAGAGACTACTGGAGATCGCCGAACCCGTCGGGCCAGACAATAACAAGTCTATCTTGCAGATGGCAAGTCAGGCCACAACAGTCATCCTTGCTTATGGCCAACCGCCAAACAGACTGAAAAAACGAGGGCAAGAGGTTGCCGACCTGCTTATTAATCACCCTGGTCTCTCCTATTTAAAATTGGCCGAAGACGGCAAAACCCCAGTTCATCCATTGTACTTACCCGCAGATCTTATTCCGAAACCATACAGAGGAGTTCATGAATGAAAGACTCCAGCATTCGCCTCAGATCAATCAACTCATTGCTGACCGATGAACAAGGGCAGCCAACTCGCTTCTGGATCCCAGCCTACCAGCGTGGCTACCGCTGGGCACCTCTTCAAGTCTCCCAGTTGCTAGACGATGTCTGGGAGTTCATACAAACAAGCGAAGGAGGGAATCGACATGCTTTCTACTGCCTTCAACCGCTTGTCATCAAATCCCGAAGTGGTGGCGATTACGAGGTAGTGGATGGTCAGCAACGCTTAACTACGATATACATCCTCCTGACCTATCTCAAGGATATGGTCGCAATGCTGGGGAAGACCCGCTTTCAGATCAGCTTCGAGACACGCGGCGAGGCCAATGAACCATTCCTTCAGCACATAGATTTGAGCCGTGCTGAAGAGAATGTTGACTTTTTTCACATTTGCGAAGCTTACAAGGCTATTGACACTTGGTTTGCCAGTCGTGACGCAATGCACAAGTTAAAACTACTGCAACATTTTTTGAACGACGACGAGGCCGGTCGAAACGTGAAGGTGATCTGGTTTGAACTTGCTGAGCATGACAATCCGGTTGCAGCTTTTACCCGGCTGAACGTTGGCAAGATCCCGCTGACAAACGATGAGCTGATTCGTGCATTGTTTCTGCGTCGGGCATCAGCTGAAGGTGTAGATACCGAGGCTCTTCAACTGAGAATTGCTTACGAGTGGGATCAGTTGGAGAAAGCCCTGCAATCGAACGCATTCTGGTACTTTCTGAGCAACGAAAAAGGTCTGGGACAAAACAGGATCGGATTCCTCTTTAACCTGGTCGCACGTACAAATGGAATGGCAGCGCATTTGAAGCATGACCCTTATTGGGAATTTCACGTTTTCAGTGAAAAACTTAAGATGAATGATGCCGCTACTGAATGGTTATCAGTGAAACAGACCTTCATGTCGCTGGAAGAGTGGTATGAAGATAGAATACTCTTTCACATAGTGGGTTTTCTCATTCAACAGAACGTTGATATTAGTGAGATTCGCTCACTATCCGGATCAACCACAAAACGTAACTTTGAGCGAGAGCTTCGTGGAAAAGTCTTTGAAATAGCAATTGGTGGGTCTCTGGAGGATTTGAACGACGACGAACTGAATGCAAAGGTCTCCGACAAGCTCGAAAACCTAGAATATGGCCGCGACTCTCAGAAAATTCGGTCGCTATTACTGCTTTTCAATCTGGCAACATTACTCGAAAGCCCACGTTCCAACTTGCGATTTCAGTTCGACAGTTTCAAGAGTGAGAGCTGGGACATTGAGCACGTCCGTTCTGTCGCATCTCGTCGACCCGAACGGCACAATGAAAGAGTGGAATGGTTTGGGCATTGTTTGGGTTATCTCAAAACTCAGGAGGCCGGTGAGGAACTACAAGAGGAAATTGAGAATTTCGTCAAACTCCCCCAAAGAGATGCACTCGACACAGTATTTGAACCTCTTTACGAAAAGGTTATTGCTTTCTTTAAAGAAACAACGAATGCAGCACCGGACAATGGCATCTCGAATCTGACACTTCTCGACAAAAGCACCAACCGAAGTTACAAGAATGCAGTTTTTGCGGTAAAACGACAACGTTTGCTTTCATTGGATCAATCAGGCATTTTCGTTCCGCTCTGCACTCGAAACGTTTTTCTCAAGTGTTACAGCCCACAGGTTGACAACGTGATGTTCTGGAGTCAGGAGGATCGTGATGCCTATGGTCAGGTCATGATCCAAACTCTCGTCAAATTCTTTAAGGGTGACTGGGAGGTAAGCATATGAGTGAGCTTGGAAGTCAGATAGTTTTCAAGGAGCTATTAGCGCGGCATCAGCGCATACAAGTGCCGATGATCCAACGGGATTATGCCCAAGGGAGGGAGTCGGAAAAAGAAGTTCGAGACGAGTTTCTCGATGCCTTGCATGTTGCATTGACTTTGCCTGAAAATGATGCGTCACTTCCTCTGAACCTTGATTTTATCTATGGTAGCGTCGAAGGTGATGGAACAACTCGATTTTTGCCTCTGGATGGGCAACAACGTTTAACGACACTGTTTTTCCTGCATTGGTATTTAGCGTGGCGAGATGGTTGTAGTGACGAGATTAAACAATTGCTCTGCCCAGAAGGTCCTTCACGATTTGCATATAGCGTGCGCCCCAGCAGTACAGAGTTCTTTAATGCACTGGTTGCGTATAAACCAGAGCTTACACCAGATGCGGTCGATTCTATAAGTCTTATGCTGGCCGACCAATCATGGTATTTCCGCAACTGGAGATTAGATCCGACAATCCAATCGTCACTAACTATGCTGGATGCCATTCATCGTCGATTTAAGGATTCGAGCGGATTATTTGCACGAATAACAAATATTGAACGACCAGCTATTACATTCCAACTTCTCGATCTGATGAATTTTGGCCTCTCCGACGATCTATACATAAAAATGAACTCAAGGGGGAAACCTCTGACACCGTTTGAAACCTTCAAGGCTCGCTTTGAACAGAGGCTTAAAGATTTGTTCTCTGGAGAAACGCTCAAGTTGGAAGGGCAGGATGTGTCGATTTCAGAGTTTTTCTCTAGGAGAATGGATACCCGATGGGCCGATTTCTTCTGGCCTCACCGGAATCCAGAAGATAATGTCTTTGACGCAGCTATCATGAATTTGTTCCGGACAGTGATTTTAATTACTCGCTCTCCCGATAGTGATTCATTTGTTGAAGATGTGACTTCATTGAGAAACAAAGCTCAGAAAAATACATATTCATTTTTCAGTCAAAGTGATTGGCTGGATAGAACTTTTTCAGAAACACTAATCCTCCTTCTTGAAACATGGAGTAGTTGTGATGATGGAATCAAGACCCAACTCCCAGATGGAAAGTACTTTGACGAAGAGAATATATTTGAAAAAACTATATCTGATCCGACAGGTCTAGGTTATGAGGAAATTCTTCAATTTACCGCTTATGTCCAATTTCTCAAAGAAAACAAGGGCAGCGGTGGTTCGCTGGAGTTTCAAGAATGGATGCGGATTATCTTTAACCTCTCTTCAAACACGGTTTACAATCGCCCGCTCGACTTGCAGCGGAGTATTGATGGACTTGTAAGTCTGATTCCATACCCTGGAGATATTCTGGAGTATTTTGCTAAGACAGAGAAGCCAGTCTCAGGTTTTAACGCGGATCAGATAAATGAAGAAGTTTTAAAGTCACAACTAATATTCAACCGGCCTGACTGGAGACCACTCATTATTCGAGCAGAGGAACACGGCTATTTCCGTGGGCAAATTGGATTTTTGCTTGATTTTTGTGGAGTAACTAAGGCAGCAAGCTCAGCAGGTGTTGCGAGCTGGAATGATGAAACGCATGCCAAGTTGCAGGCTAAATTCAACTCTATTCTGCAAAAAGCTGAGGCGATGTTTTCAAGTAAAGGGCTGCAAGATCTTCCTGATTTCAGGTGGGAGCGAGCACTTTTATGTGTTGGTAATTACCTCCTCCCAAATCGTATGAATCTTTCGTTTCTGGTCAACTCACAAACTGACCACGCAAGCTGGAAGCGACTGCTCCGTGATCCAGGCGTAAAGAGAAATGTATTGTGCGATCTCTTGAAAAGACTGAACGGAATACAGAGCTTGTCGGCACAACTTGATACGATTATAGCTGAATCCACAGACCTTGAACCATGGAGAGAAGCCTTGGTTCGGACACCAGCAGCAATCAACTACTGTGACAAACGGCTGATTCGATTTGAAAACGATGAAGTGTATCTCTTGCAAACGACACAAATGAATGGAACGCACGCAGAACTTTTCACCTACTGCCTTTATGTAAACACGCTAAAAAGCCTCGAAGTTAATGATTGCCAAGTGTCTTATTATTCAGCAATTGGTACAGATACTGAGCCAGGTATAATTTTGAATTATCGCTACAACAACGAAAGACTTCCTTTTTACATTGATAGAGAAGCTGACAAATTCGTTTTTTATATTTTTAGCGATAAGATCACTAAGTATCCCTTGATTCAAATAACATTGCTTGAGAATTTAGGTTTTACTCAAAATGTGAATACCCATCGCAAAACGATAACTGTTGATTTAATCGAGAGCTTGATACGCATTTTATCAGAGAAACTGGCATCCACTCCAATTCCGGAACAGAACAATGCCTGAAATCCCTCGCTCTGAACGCAAAACGCAGAACCGTGTCATTGATCTGTTCACCAGCAAGACGCGACCGGACTGCCTTGGATATGATTACCTCGGCGAGTGGAACAAGCGAGATAACAACCGTCCTATCGAATCAGAATATCTACGGGCGAACCTCACGGATCGTGGTTACTCTCCTGCGCACATTGCCGCTGCCCTGCAAAAGCTGGAAACTGCTGCCGACGCGACCGGCATCACGCTCTACCAGGCCAATATGCGAACGTATCAACTTCTGCGCTATGGGGTGGATGTGCAAGTCGTTGCCGGACAACCACATGACAAAGTGCATCTGATTGACTGGACGAACCACGAAAAAAATGACTTCGCTTTGGCCGAGGAAGTGACGCTTAGGGGCGGCTTTCAACGACGACCGGATATCGTGCTTTACATTAACGGTATTGCTATTGCGGTAATTGAGCTCAAACGCAGCTCTGTGGAGATTGCCGACGGCGTTCGACAACTCATCACTAATCAGGAAGAGATTTTCAACAAGGGGTTCTTCAGCACGGTGCAACTTGTCATGGCGGGCAGTGATTCACAAGGACTGCGCTACGGCACCACCGGGACCCGTGAGCAGTTCTTCGTGGAGTGGAAGGATGAGAGTCCAGCCGAAGCGGGCACTGTTTCGGCTGCCGGGAAGATTCTCGACAGACCACTGGCTCAGCTTTGCTGCAAGGAGCGCCTGCTCGACCTGATCCGCAACTTCATTATCTTTGATGCTGGCCAGAAAAAGGTGCCGCGTCAACACCAATTTTTCGGAGTAAAAGCAGCGCAGGAGCGTATCAAAAAGCGTGAGGGTGGCGTTATCTGGCACACCCAGGGGAGCGGCAAGAGTATTTTGATGGTGCTCATTGCCAAGTGGCTGCTGGAGCACGACCCCGATGCACGCATCCTCATCATCACCGACCGTGACGAACTGGACAAACAGATTGAGGGCGTGATGAAAAATGCCGGAGTAATCGGCACTGACTCTCCCTCACCACGCATAACGTCGCGGGCAGAGTTTGTAGGAAAACTCGGGACAGCCACACCCCGGTTATTATGCGCCCTGATACACAAGTTCGACGTAACCGACCTGAAAGGAGAACCGCCACCTGTCAGTGGCCGCTTCTATGTGTTTGTGGACGAGTGTCACCGTACCCAAGGTGGCGACATGAACAAGCAGATGAAGCGCTGGCTGGATGGTGCCATCTTCATCGGCTTTACCGGCACACCTTTGTTGCGCAAGGACAAGGTGTTGACGCGCGACATCTTCGGAACCTATATCCATACCTACAAATTTCATCAGGCGGTTGCCGACAGGGTGGTGCTTGACCTGAAGTATGAAGCCCGTGACGTGCCGCAGCGGCTGACCTCGCAGAAAAAGATCGACGAATGGTTTGAACGGACAACCAGAAACCTTAATAACTTCCAGAAAGCAGTACTGCGCAAACGCTGGGCGACAATGGAGGAGCTGATGAGCTCCGGCGAGCGCAAGCAGCGCATCATCGCAAACATCATCGAAGATTTCAGTCTCAAACCGCGCCTTAATAGCGACCGAGGTACGGCTATTCTGGTGGCCGACTCCATCTACGACGCATGCCATTATTTCCGCCTGTTCCAAAACACCTCTTTCGGAAGATACTGCGGCATCGTCACATCATTCGAGCCGAATCACAACGCCATCTCCCGCGAGCCAAAGGACAGTGACGAACGCTACAAGTTCGACACCTATACGAAGCACGTCCTTACTAGCGGCCAGACAACCAAGCAGTATGAGGACGAGACCAAGCGCCGCTTCATCGAGGAACCTGCCAACCTGAAGCTACTTATCGTTGTCAGCAAACTGCTCACTGGTTTCGATGCACCGAGCTGCACGTATATCTATCTCGACAGCAAAATTCAGGACCACAACCTGTTTCAGGCCATCTGCCGGACCAACCGACTCGACGGTGATGACAAGGACTATGGACACATAGTTGATTTCAAGGAGCTGTTCGGCAACGTCCAGCAGGCAATCGCAGTCTACAGCTCCGACGAACTGGACATTGACGAGACTGGCGGCGATAACAATGTTCATCTGAAAAACTGGCTGGAAGAAGGGAAAAAACAACTCGACCAGGCTCGCGAGGCGTTGTGTTACCTTTGCGATCCAGTTCCCCAGCCGCGAGAGGTTGAGCAGTTTCTGCACTATTTCTGTGGTAATGCCGCCAACCCTAACGCCCTGAACGAGACTGAGCCGCTGCGAATTTCTTACTACAAGACCGTTGCCACCTTTGTACGAGCCTTCTCTGACCTCATCCAGAATTTGACCGAGGCGGGCTATTCTGATGCCGAGGCGGCTGCCTTGCAGAAAGAGGTCGAGTTTCACAGCGATATTCGCGCTGCAATTAAGAAGCACTCGGGCGAGGAGCTGGATATCAAACCCTTCGAGGCGGACATGCGCCACCTCATCAATACCTACATCCAGGCCGACCCGGCTGCAGACCTGGGTGAGCTGGGCGAAATGTCGCTGACTGAGCTCATTATCGAGACCGGCATTCATGACGCCATTGCTCGGAAACTCAATAAAAGCGGCAAGCTAACCAAGAACGCCATTGCCGAAGGCATCATCAACAACGTCCGCAAGACCATCATCCGCGACCAGCTCACCGATCCCCGCTTTTACGAGCAGATGTCGAAATTGCTTGATGACCTCATCAAGCAGAGCCGAACCGATACGGCGGCCTATGAGGAGTTTTTGCGTAAGGCTGAGGCGTTAGTGAAGCGGCTGGCTTCACGACAACCTGAAGCAGGCATTCCAGCGGTTTTGCATGGTAAACACGAGGCCATAGTGCTGTTTAACAACCTGCCGACTATTCCTGCCACTACGTTTCAATATCCTACAGAAGACGAAGAAAGGGCAAATCTGGCTCTGGAGCTGGACCGGGTTGTCTGTTCGGAAGCTCCTGCCAACTGGAAAGGGGATGATGCGCGGGAAATACAGGTTATGAATGCCTTATATCCAAAGATGTTACGCGACCGCGAAGCGACAAAAGCAATATTTGAGATTATCAAGAATCAACCAGGCTACCGATGACCACAATGATTCAAATTGGAGAACTGTCGATTCTGGTAACAAAGAAGAACATCAAGCATGTCCACTTATCAGTACATCCGCCCGATGGACGTGTAACGCTGGTTGCTCCTACTGAAACCCGACTGGAAGTGGCCCGTGCCTACGCCATATCAAAACTTGGATGGATACACGACCAGCAGGCGAAACTGGAGAACCAGGCGCGAGAAACACCTCGTCAGTTCATAGAGCGCGAAAGCCATTATCTGTGGGGACGGCGGTATCTGCTGACTGTTGTTGAGCAAGACGCAAAGCCGAACATCAAGCTTGACCATAAACGCATTACCCTAAGCATCCGTCCTGGAAGCTCGGCAGAGAAACGCGCCGACGTCATCCACACATGGCATAAGTCATTGCTTCACAAGGTAGTACCAGAGATTGTTGCATCATGGGAACCGAAGCTTGGCGTAAGTGTTACAGGTTATTTCCTTCAGCGCATGAAAACCAAGTGGGGGAGTTGCAATCATCGCGCGGGTCACATCCGTATCAATACCGAACTGGCAAAAAAGCCGAAGGATTTGCTTGAATACGTTATTGTGCATGAGATGGTACACCTGATTGAAAAAACTCATAGCGAACGTTTTATGGCGCTGCTCGACGAGCATTACCCGACCTGGCGAGAAGCCCGCGCTGAACTCAATGAGCTGCCGCTATCGGCAGAATCGTGGGCAGAATAAATTTAAGCAGATGATCAGCTAGCGAAGATTATAGGCCTATGCTTGCATCTTCTTCTCTAGTATGACCTTCTTGACCGACCTGAATGGCAAAATCAGACTCAGGAACCATACTGGCTTCTGACTTATGAAATTCTAAATTTTCTTTCAGATCCGAGATCAATTCCTCGCTTTCCGCAAGCGTCGAGCTTTTCTCCTGCGGGTTACTTACTGCTTCAAGTAGCTGATCCTTGTTATCCGTAACAATCTCAACACCACTGGTCATCCGGGTGAGGGCCACATAGGCCTTGTTTTCACTCAATAGTTCTGCTGGAGCATCGCTTGGCATGAGCGTTACAACATGGTTGGCTGTAACCCCCTGGCTTTTGTCAATGGTGATTGCTTGACCGTTGGTGATGAATGCCCCGTCCATCTGCTGCTGTACAACATTTCCCTGCTCTGTACGGATGGTGGCAACACCATCCCCGATATCTTCAATGGTGCCGGTCACGCCGTTCTTGAGGCCGTTCTCCTTGCCGTAGTCACTATTGTCATTTTTCGTCCAGATCACCTTTTCGCCGATTGAGAATGGCGTCTCTGTCTCACGGTACTGACTGAGGCTGTTACCATCTTGTCTGACCATGATTTCATGCTCATTGCGCTGCTTGTCGGCAACTGTAATGCTGTTTCTGCTGGTATCCTGACCAATTATCAGTGCTTCGCTGCCTTTGGGCATTCCGTCCATATCCTTGTTCAGGAAAACGGAATTGCCGACTTCGTATGAGACAGCAAGCCTCTTGGCAACTCCCATCAGGTTAACCGGCTGCCTGACATTAAAACTGTGATCATCCTGGCCGATTCTACCGTCAACCTTCTCCATAGTGCGGATTTGCTGAATCAGCTCCACCCTGTCCCGGTTGGTCACAGTGACAGCCAGGGCACCCTCACCAGCAGCAATGTAGCGCTCAGCTGCCAGATTGATACGATCAGCGCTATCCGCAATCTGATGAATGTTGCCACGCTGATCCAGCAGATCAAATGCCTTTGCCATATTATGATCTTTCAAGGCAGCGGCAACGTCTCGCGTATAATCTGTTTTCTGGCGCAAAACTTCATCCATAACTGACGTGGAGACCAGGCCATGCTGTTGAAGATCAACAAACAGCTTCCCGGCAGAGATGGCCATAATCTGCTTCTGATCACCGACTAGTACCACCTGGGCGTTCTCCGCAACAGCTCGCTCAAGCATCCCATGCATCTGGCGGCTGCCCACCATACTGGCTTCATCAACCACCCAGAGTTGACGACTGTAGCCGTCCCAGTCAGACTTGGACTGCAGAAATGAATGAATTGTCTGAGAGTGGATGCCTGATCCATTTTCAAGCACGGCTGCTGCCTTCCCTTGAAACCCGAAACCTCGAATTGTGATGTCACCACTACTTCCAGCAATACTGGATAAAGCACTGTTAACTGCTTCAAATGCTGTAGATTTTCCAGCTCCGGCATCGCCCTGTATCAGCATCAGCCTTCCAGTGCCGGAAAGGACATGCTCTATGGCAGCAGCCTGGCCTTTTGTGGTTTCAAACCCTTTTCCCTGTTCATACTGTTTAACCGCTGCCTGTGCTTCATCTTTCGTCATCAGCGGGTTGAAGTAAGAAGACTGTTCAACTGCGATTCTGGCAACAGTGGCCTCCATCCGCTGCATCTCAGAGGTGGTAAAGGTGTTAGCCCCGACCTCAAGAATCTCCCGCTGCGCTGTTGCCTCCTGAAAAGCTTCTACAAGCTCTGCCCTGGTCGTATCACCAACAGAAATACGCACTGCCGTTGATAGAATTTCATGGCGACTGACAACACTTTCCCTTTCAACCAGGTCTGAGACTGCCATTTTGATATACTCACCAGCTGCCAGCCGTTCCGGTTGCTGTGCAACTCCTGCTGACTGGGCTGCTGCGATGACCGCCTCAGAGGTTGTACCTATCCCCTGTAATTGGAGATCATGACTGCGGATCATTTCATGCTGAGAAAGATCCTTGTCTTTGGCGGACTTGGTCTGTAGCTGTACTAGTTCATTGACGTCCCGCTCAGACAGGGTGGGAAGTCGATCACGGATGGAGTTGGCCAGATCACCGGATTTATCAATTGCTGCATGGCGCTTACTGAACAGATCCCGCACCTCTGCAGAAACACCGCTGATCTCTGGTACTACGGCCATGCCTTTGTCCAGGCGTAGGTCTACACCGTACCCATGTTCTCGGGCAACAGCGGCGATGTTACTGTACAGCTCCTGCCTGATTTCAGTCTGGGCCTTGAATAGTGGATGGTTTTCAAGGGTGGAGTGGGTACCGTCCGGTCGCTCCACCACATTCATAATCAACAAATGCCCGTGAATGTGGGCGTCACCGGCTCTGCTGGTGGAATGGAAATACAGGCTGCCGATCATCTTTCCGTCCACCATTTCTGTCTTTCCATCAATAGTCTGACGACCATAGACATTCTGTTCGACAAATTTTGCTGTATCAACAAAGGCCTGTTTCAGTCCTTCGCGGAACTGATCATCATACAGGGCCACAATACTGAAGGATTTTGGCAGCGCCAACGGTATATCGGTAGCAGCATTTTTGCCATGATCCGACTCACGCCCGGCCAGCCGCTGACTGCCGTCCGGTGAGACCCCACGCAGCAGGAGACTTGATGCCTCAAAATCAACAGCCCCTTTCAGCCCGAGATTTTCAGCACCCTGGCCAACCCAAAGGTGCTCATTTAAGTTAAAAACCGGATCTGCCTGGTAGTAGTATTCTTCAGCCTTATCAGCCCCTATTTTCATTGGCACCATCTGAGCTATACCTCGTCTACATCAACGTTTTCTTCTTAAGCAGCGCCTGATTGTTATTGGTCTTCTTTGCCGGAGCAGTACCCTCACCATAATGCTCAAATTCTTCCCGCAGAGCTGCCAGTGACATCTCCGGGTGGGGCAGATACGCCGGAATCAATTCTGACCACTCTTTGTAAGCAATGCTGGTCTTAGTCACGGGGTATCCGGACGACTGCACATAGAAATGCAAAGCTGGCAGATTTTTGATCTCATCGGGCAGAATCAAGACGTCTTCCGCTGTTTCCGACATCCTGGTAACGCCGCCTCTGGTTGAATTAATCGGTGTGGACAGGTTTTCGCGGGCTCGTTCAATCTCACGGCGCCCCATTGCCTTTGACAGTTCTTCAAGGGTCTGTTCATCCTCATTCCTGAAAACCAGCTTGGTGGCAAAGCCGTTCAGGAGAGCTTTTCGCTGTTCAGGACCGTAGATGAGATCCAATTGCGGATATGATTGAGTGCCAGCAACAATAGCAGCCCCCTTGGAACGCCCAAGGTTTGCCAATTGTGACAAGCCTGGAATTTTGCCTAATGCGGCCAACTCATCCAACCCGTACCAGATACGTCTGCTACTATCATTGGGGAGCGAAAGGTGATGGACAATCAGGAGGTCAACAAATACCGAATAGAGCGGGCCAAGCTGTCGCTGCAACTTGGGAGTGGCTGGCAGATAGATCCTTCCGCTACCAGACTTGACCCACTCCGTAATTGAAAAATCATTTTCAAGATGCTTTAAGAGCTGCAGTGGACGAGTGTACAAGCAGACAGTTATAAAAAATGAGTTTGCAGGAGACGAGCCAGGCTCTGCCAACAATCCTGCCGCCTGCTCGGCACCTGGGGTATATCGTAAACAGTCCCGCATTCCTTGAGCATCACGCGAGAACACCTCACATATCTGACGGTTGCTACGATGGCCTACCAGGTAGCAGTACTTGAGAAGACCGGCAATAATCATCTTGGCGCCACCGCCCCAAACCTTGGTTTTTTCATTACTGTCATCAACCAGCGATTCAGCAATGATGTCAAAATCACTCAGGTCGGTGATATCAGACATCAGTGACCATCCGACCGTCCGTTCGTCAGCTGGGCAGAAGATCATATCGCCAGATCGCCAGTGGGTGCTGATGAAGTCATCTCCCTTTGCCGTGAAAATAATGCCACGCTCATCTCTCTCCACGACTGTATCCAGGATACGGTTCTGTAGCTGGGTTTTACCCACTCCAAGCATACCGATGGCAAATAGCCCGCGTACCTCTGTAGCTCGTGGAAGTCGGACTTCCCCTAACATTATTTGTCCATCACCCTCTGCCTTGATAAGACAGCGATTTAACTCTTTCGGAATTACCAGTTGAGATCCACGCCGGTGACGATCCTCGGTCTGTGATCTGGCTTCCTTTCTCCCCAACCAGAAGCCAAATATGAGAACCAACATTCCGCCACCAAGCCCTTCATACCCGGACTTCTTTAAAGAGTTGAGAATTACCCCGTAAAGACCTTGATATTCTTGTGTTTGACTGACTACTGCAGTGCAATAAGTTTCCCCCACCAACCATGGCCACGGTTGTCCGGTTCGGACAGTGAATTCATACAAAGATGCCCTGATGAAGAATTCCATTGTACCCAGATCTTTAAGCACTGGATAAGCCCGCCACACAAACACAATTACGGTAACTCCCAACGCGATATTCAGCCAAAACTTGATCGCGAAAAAGAGCTGATTAAGGCGATTAAAAATGGACGCTGTGCCAGAAAAACGCGAACGTTCGATGCTCATTTGGTGTTCTCCTTGCTCTGCTTCCAGGAAAGGTATTCATCCCTTGCAGCGTCGAAAAGACCGGCCTGTTTAGCAAGCACACCTGCTGACAAACAGGCCTGCACGGTGAATTCTTCAAGATGGTTTATTCTGGTTACAAGTGGCGTGAACTTTGCCAACTCCCTCAGCAAATCAAGGGATTGCTTCTGAAGCGATACTATTTCCTGTAACAGTAAACGACTTGTGTCCAGTGCTGCCGCTGTTTCTGTATGCTCCAACGCAAGCTTGATCGATCTGCGGGCGGCTTCTGCCCTGTTACATTTCCAGATATTTGCGAGGGTATTCAGGGCGCTATCCTCAACGGTTGAAACCTTGCAACTGAATGTTTCCATACGCTTAATCCTCCGGTATACTAAAAAACATGTGTAAGTTTATCTTGTTACGCCCCTTTCAAAGCACCTGCAGTATACTTGCGGTATACCGATAAACATCGTCATTTCAGCCTGTTTGGGGTTTCAGTGGCAATCCACATTGCGTGGAGTGCCATAGAAAACCGTCCGCTTTTATGCCTTTTGAGCCCATTGTGGTTCAGGAACTTTTTGGCCCAGAATCTGTTCCAATTCTGCAGCCAGTGATTCCCACGTTGAAGGCCAATCAGTGTGGATTTCACGTTTAAAAATCTCGCCGATTTGCAGAAGCTGATGCTGACGCAATTCGGCCTCTTTTTTTCTTGCCAGCCGGATTAGTTCGCGCCCTTTTGCAGCGATCTGATCCGGCGTCATGGTTTCAATTTTTTTACCCATCTGTATGCCTCCTATTTGTTTGCTGCCACCAAGAGTAACAATGAGATGATCAGTGCTAAGCAGCAGACTAACAATACAAATGCCAGCACAGCTGGAATTAGCTGGCGTACCAATATCGCCCTTATGAGGTACCAGCGGCCTCCTGGACAAACTTTTGCGGATTGCCACAAGCCTATCTCAGACGGTTGAGGTGTTTGCCAAAAACGCTTTTCTTCCTCTGAACGGTTTGAAATATAGGCATCCAAAGGACCAAAAATTGACTGCAGAATTTGTGCGGTTATCATCATATGTTATCGCCTCCTACTATTAGGTGCTGGCATGGTGCTAAATTTCCAAATAAAAATAGTTTTTATAACATGCTGTCTTAATTATATTTCAACCAGATCAGCCGGTAATTCCAGTCCTATAACAGCGACCATTCCAATCCAATCTCAGTATCAATTGCCATATTCAGTCCAGTTGTTATTTGCATTGGTTGACAGTCACCTCAATTGATGAGCGGTATTGATCATCCATTGAACTGCGTCACAGGTACCGACAAGTGTTCCATCGTCGCATAGAGTAAAAAGGGATAGGGAGATTGAAGGTTGGTCTGGAAGTGATAGGGTGAAATGGAGACAGAAAGATCTGAGTCAGTTGGCTGTGTGATTATCTACTCATACATTGCCAGGAAGTGGCATTTGAATCATGTTGAGAAGGAAAATCTGTGCGTACAGACCCTGATTTTTCCCTCCATCTTTTATCAAGTAACATGGTAAACTAACAACCAACAATTAAATTGATATTTAGAATCCGCGATAGTTACCTCTGCCAATGACCACACAACAAGCCAAACTAGCTGGATTCACTACAACTAAGATTGTAATTATTGAATCACTTGCTGCTGTTGAAACAAAATCTGGTTCACTTCTATTAGAATTCATCAGTTCGCAAATTGAACTGAATCACCGGAATATTAGTCTTGAACTGTTTAACTGCAATGGGGCTGATGATTTCCGGCTTCTTCTTGCTCGACTAACTCACGATGCTCAGAAAACTGGACAAGCTCCCATCCTCCAGATTGAATGTCATGGTGAGCAATTTGATGGACTCGTGTTCGCCGACAACAGTTTTATTACTTGGCCAGATCTCGCTGAGATACTCACTGATTTGAACCGTGCGTGCCGATTTAATCTGCTCGCCATTTTTTCAGCCTGTTATGCCGGACACTTTCTCGGAGAAATAGCTGCGTTAAGCCCTGCACCCTGCTGGTGTATGATCGCTCCTACCCATACAGTCAATCCTGGAGAGATTATGCAAGTCATCCGGCAATTTTATATGTTACTGCTAGAAAAAGCAGACGTCGGCAAAGCGATAACAAGTATTAGCCGAATCCGTATGGATGAAGGTCGATGGTTCGGTCAATCAGCCGAAATTTGGTTCGAAAGAATAGTTCTTGGATACCTTGAGAATCATTGCACTCACAAGAAAGTTCGTATTCGCTCAAGGGAAATGTTCAGAGAGCTTGAGCGCGAAGGGAAATATTGCAGCATCGGTAAGCTAAAAAGAACACTCAAAGAACAGAACCGATATGATTTACTCACACGTTACTTTAACGTTTTTTTTATGGTCGAGGACATACCGGAGAATCTGCAAAGATTCGCCCAAACACGCAATAGAATACGAAGTCGAGTATATATTTTGCAAAGTACTCGCAAATACGTTCTCTGAATGCCGACTTAGAGACAATTGAACGTGTTTAATATTGTGCTAGAGTAAATATCGGTTTCACAATCAAAAAACAGCTTTCCATATGCCAATCACGATGGAGAATGCATGTGTCTACAATGAATAATCATGCAGAAGTGCCTGAAAATGTGATCCATAAGATGAGTGATAGACAGGATTTGAGATGAACTCACTAGTAACTGCCATTAAGTTGTTAATTTTGACAGCTTTGCTTCTCCTTGGGTCATTTACTACTTCCTACGCCCAATCTACACAACTTGCAGATCAATACTGGATCCAGGCAGAGGCGGCAAAGAAAAAAGGCCGCTATCTGGAAGCAGCGCAGTTGTATGAAAAATCGGCTGATGCGGAAAAGAATAGCCCAAATCCGCGGCTTGAAAATTTAGTTTTAGAACTACTTTCAGCTGGCTATTTCTATTCGCGAACAGACCAATACGGAAAAGTGCTTAAATGTTATGAAGAGGCACTAGCGATAAACCGAAAGTTGGGGGATGCGAGTGAAATTGCCACGGACCTCAACAACATCGGTAATGTTTATAGTTCCCTGGGGCAATACGACAAGGCTCTCAGCAATTTTAGAGAGGCGCTTGCAATAAACCGGAAGCTGAGGAAAGATGACGATATTGGCTGGAGCCTCAACAACATTGGTTCAGCTTACTACTCCCAGGGGCTATATGACAAGGCGCTCAACAATTTCAAAGAAGCACTGGCTATAAACCGGAAGTTGGGGAAAGAGGATGACATTGCCACAGGTCTCAACAAAACCGGCTTGGTTTACAGTTCTTGGGGGCAATACGACAAGGCGCTGGCATATTTTGATGAGGCACTGACGGTAGCCAGAAAACTTGGGAAAGAAATTAGCATTGCCGCTAGCCTCAGCGGCATTGGTTCAATTTACTACTACCAAGGACAATATGACAAGGCGCTCAGATATTTAGATGAAGCTCTAGAGATAGACAGAAAACTGGGGAAAGAAGATGAAATTGCCACGGACCTCAACAACATCGGTAATGTTTATAGCTCCCTGGGGCAATACGACAAGGCTCTCAGCAATTTTAGAGAGGCGCTTGCGATAAACCGGAAGCTGGGAAAAGCACCTAAAATTGTTCTGCCTCTCAACAATATTGGTACGGTTTTCTACTCTCAGGGACAATACGACAAGGCGCTCAGCTATTTGAAAGAGGCACTTTCGATAGACCGGGAGCTGGAACAAGAGGATGGCACTTCCAGAGAACTTAACAACATTGGTGTAGTTTATTTTCACCTCAAAAAATATAAATATGCCATAGAAAACTTCAACGAATCTGTTGCTCTAAAGGAAAAACTGAGAAAAACTGCCACAGGAACAGCCCGCAGGGATTATCTGGCCAGCCAGATAGATACCTATCAATTTTTGACAAGTGCATATCTGCACGATAACGATCTTCCCAATGCCTTTAAAACAATGGAACTCAGCCGAGCAAAACTGCTGGCAGAACGACTGGCAGGTGATGGCACCTTGCCTCATCTCCCCTCTGTAGAATCAATCCAACAGGGGATGTCAACAGACTCTGCGATTATTTCCTTTGCAAATAGCGACAGAAATGACATCAACCCTATCGCTCTACTCATCACAAAAGAGAATATCTGGGGAGCCGAGCTTGATAAGAAGAAGTTCATGGAATCACTGCAAGTTGATTATAAACAGGCTATCATGCAACTGCTTGCGAACCAGAGAGGATTGAAGGTCGTAAAAAAGAGTACCTATCTGGATAAAAAATCTCAAGACACGGCATCAACAACATTTGATGATGTTATCAACTACTACCGCAGCCAGCTGACCACCCCCTCATCCGGCATCAACAGAAGCGGGCGGGGGTTGGTTGTGAAGCCAAAACCGGGACTAACCGTTGCCGGAGAGAATCTTGATCGGCTGCTGTATGATTTTCTGATAAAGCCGATGGCGGAACATATTAAAGATAAAAAGCGCATAATCATCATACCTGACGGTGTTCTCTCTTATCTTCCGTTTGAAACCCTGGCGGATGAAAAAAATACGTATCTGGTCAACAGATTCAGCATCAGCTATGCCCAATCTATGAGCGTCATGGCCATGCTCAAGAAAAGAAACTACCCTGCCGGTCGGAAACCTATGCTGGCTTTCGGCGGCGCAATCTATGACGAGATGTCATACACCGCAGATATGATTACCGATGAGAAACAGCTGCTGGCGCTGGCAAATGGTGTGAACGATAACACCCGGAGCAAACGCGCCATGGGAAATGCTTACGCCTCCCTCGGTTTTGCAAAATGGGATAACCTGCCCGGCACTCTGAGTGAAGTTAAGGCTATTGCAGGGACTGTTAAAGGAGCAAAAATAGTTACCGGCAGGGATGTTACTGAGAACGGCGTCAAACGATTGTCAAAAAGCGGGGAATTGGCAAAATACAAAGTTATCCATTACGCCACCCACGGCATTGTTGTTCCGGAATTACCGGAACTGTCTGCAATCGTACTATCTCAGTTGAAGAATCAGCCTTACGGAGAAGATGGATACCTACGGATGGACAAGATCGAGCAGCTTAAACTGAAGGCTGATTTTGTCAATCTGTCGGCCTGCGAAACCGGTCTGGGCAAGATATTCGGCGGCGAGGGTATTGTTGGCCTGACCCAGTCATTCCTGCTGGCCGGGGCAAATGGCCTGTCAGTATCACTTTGGAGCGTCAACGACGCATCAACATCAAAATTTATGGTAGCGCTCTACAACTTGGTGGAGCAGAAGAAAATCGGCTACGGGGACGCTATTACCGAGATCAAGCGGGACTTTATACAAGGTAAATTCGGTGAGGCGTACAAGTCACCCTATTACTGGGCACCGTTTGTGTATTACGGGAGGTAAGATTCTAGAATCTGTTATTATATTATCAATCCTACTTCAATCGCCTCTGGAATAAATTCAGGGACGATTGAAGTAGTTCGGGTCATCAAGCTGCTACCGATTGAGAAGTTCTGACTCCCATCTCATTTTGACTTCCTTGCACCAACCAGAATGATTAAAACAGCCAACCATACCAGGAGGGTACAAAATCTTTATTTCCGTTTTTTGATCTTCAGGCAAACCTTCAAACCATTTAATAGCGTCCGATTGTCCTACTGTTAGTTGCTCTTGCCTTGAATCAAAGGGTAAGGTATCAGCCAGCTTGCTTAGCATACAGAATGTCAGCCCGCCTACAGTTCTTCCGTTACCAGGCTTATGTTGTTTAATGGCCAATTCTATTGTTGCACCAACATTTTTCCTATCATGTCCAGCAGCAAGGCACTCTATGACTTTGGGAATAAGCCCGGGTATATCTGCTCTTGGTAATGCACTATCCACAAGCAACTGATGAGCATTCTGCCTAAAAGGCTCATCAGTTTCAGTTTTCCCAGCACAATGAAAATTTGAAGGAATTTCAGTCGATGCAATTTCTCCACCACCAACACCAGAGTCTGATGTTGATGGTGTACTACCATTACATCCAATACTATTATTATAAGGTAACGCCAAAATTCCCCTTTTATTTACAGTGACTTGCTGGCTTTGCGTTACTGTCCACGTTACCGGTTCTTGTAACGCTTTTGTCACGGTAACTGTAACGGGTTCAACGCCCCATTTCTTCCTGAAGTCACTTTTTTTCTTCCGATTACGTCCTTGACGTTTTGATTTCTCGGACTGAGTCTCGCCTTCTACTGGTCCTTCAATCTCTAACACTGGCGGTTCCTGCGCCTCTTCAGATTGTTTTTTACGATTCAATCGCTTTAAATGTTTTAAAAAGACAGGATCCGTAACAGACCAGCCATCATCGTCGGCAGAAACTATACCATTAGGTGCCAAAACATCATGCAGTACTGGCTCAAGCCAAAGTGTATCAACACCAAGTACTGCAGCCAATTCTGGTGTAGATAGTGGCTTTCCGCTTGGATGGCATATTGATCCGCCTGCATTACATACAACGGCCATGTCTCTCATCATCATCGCAATACAGGTTATTTTATGACCATCAGGAAGACGCGTGACCACCACCCAATGGGGAGCTAAAAGCTCCCCGGCAGGTACAATAATATATTCAGGAGTAGTCACAGTCATTTGACTTCCTCCTTTTGAACACGAGTAGCAATTCGTGCAATGGCTCTGTTCAACTGATTCTGCCTAGCCAAACCAACCTCTCTGCAAGCCTCAGCCATCGTGTACCCATAATGCAGTATGATCCTTATAGCCCGTCTTATTAAAGCAGACTCTTCCCTTGCTGCCAAAAGCACAAGACGGGTGCGCTCAGCTTTTAGAAGCAACTCTTCTGGGGTAAGTGGAGCTTCCATATCAGCTGCGACGCGGTTACCTCTTGGCTTAAAACATACGTGGTGTCCAGTTGGGACGGGGGCCTTATTCATGACCCACCTCACCATCTGCGGACCACTTGCCAGCCAACCATAGGTCTATAATGTCGGCTGGAAATCTAACGCATCGCTTCGTTAGTCGAATGCCGCTCGGCATCCTTTGGTTCTTTTCCAAACGAGCCAAACTAGATCGACTTAAATTTGTAAGCTTCTGAATTTGCTGCAGTGAATACCACTTTGGGGACATAAAAAGCCTCCTGAAATGCGCACAATCGTGCGATTTCGGGAGGCTTGGGCGGGCAAGCTACTCTTCCGATTACGTTATTACGCCTCGCCAGGCGGTGCCAAAGGATCTCTGCCTTCGACTAAATGTTGCGCCAGCCTCATCACGTGCCCCTCAGCATCGCTTCGGCCCCTTCTTGTTTTTTGTTGCAGTGACACTCAGGAGGGATTGTCAAAGCTCAAGTCGCTTCTACCGGGGCGGACCATGCCCACTGCTATTTTTGATTGTGTTTGCGATTTTATAGTCTTCTGGCCAGAGCCCAAAATCTAGAAAAAAACGATTAACAGCACCCAAACTACAGCCAACTTGCGTCGCAATTTCACTTTTGTCAAGACCAGCGAAAGCAAGCTCCATTATTTTTTTACGGCGCTCTAGAGCTTTGCTCATTTTACACCAGCCAGAAGCATTAATAATTTTTATTATATTTAGGCATTTTGATGTGTCAACTTAAATTTAATACAATTCTAAGCGGTCAGTTTGTCCAATTTTTCAAATTGATTTATTTTTACGTCCCCATCAGGAAAGTGTGCGACTATTTCGAGGTCGCCTCCCATGGCTCGAATGAAATTACGGAGCGTACTAATATACATATCGGTCCGACGCTCAAGTTTTGATATGCTGCCTTGTTTAACATTCAATACTTCTGCAAGTTGTTCTTGGCTTAACTGTCGTGCATGACGCAACTCAGTTAAAGGCATCTGAGCAAGCATCTCTGATGCAATCTTCTGAGATTTTTGTTGAGCATCAGGGGACATTTTAGCCCGCAGCTCACTAAATGACCGAGCCATCTTATTTGCCTCCTTTTTTATCCTTTTCAAGAGATTTCAAATGTTTTTCATATAGCTTGTCTGCAATTGGAATATGAACTTCATACCACCGATCATCGCCTGTTTTGCATCCGCCTATAAGTAAAAGTGCGGTTCTCCTTGGGTCAAATGCATAAAGAAGTCTATATGGCTCGCCCTTATGCTGAACCCTCAACTCCCTCATGTGATTGTATTTAGAACCTGAAATACCAGAACTGTAAGGAAAAGACAGATGTGGCCCTTCAGACTCAAGCATGATAACACCTGCGTTTATATCAATCTGTTCATCTTCCGTTAATAAATCCCACCATTCCTCAAACTCATCTGTGAATTCAACATCCCATGCCATATATGGAATATACCTCCAAAGGAATATTTGGACAACATCTATTTTATCTGATCAGCTGAGATATGTATTCTGACCATGCTAGCATCCACTTAACTTTTTCGTCTTCCCCCTCATATCGGTCGTATATTCCTGTAACACCTCCAGCGGTGTGCCCCAATATCAGGTCCATATCCTTTGTGGTACCACCGAGACGCCGGATATTTGTACCACAAGTCCGTCTTAAATCATGAGGAGTCCAACGCGGCAAACCAAAATATGGAGTCTTGCCTGTTGACTCAACTGTCCGCCGGACATGGTGATTTACTGAGTTTGCTGTAATAGGCTTATCATCTAAATCGCCTGGGAAAATGACATCATCATTAGAACCAATAATTTCCATGGCCAAAGGTGCAAGATAAACTCTGTGCTCACCACCTTTATTGCCCTGCCTGCGCACGGATGGTATTGTCCACCAACCGCAACGACGGCACTGCCAACACTGAGGTCTGCCAACTCCATATTGAATTTCTTGACGACGCATTCCACAGACTTCACCACTTCTTTGTCCTGTAAGAAGCATTACTTTTAAGGCTCTTCTGGTGCTATCACTTCCTCCGCCAGCCTCAATTGCCGTCCATAAAAATTTAATTTCTTCTTCCGACAAAAAACGTTCCCTACTTTTCTGTCGCATTGCAGGTATTGCACGGGCAACTCGAATTTCAGCAAACGGATTATACTCAACATATTCTTTTTCTTTTGCGAGCTCCCACATGCCGCGTAAGGCTTTGTGTAAATTCACAGCCTGCCCAGGTGCCTTAGAGGCTTTGACTTCAAGAACTGCTACTGCATCTCGTCGTCTGATAGCGGCAACTAGTTGATGCCCATGGGATGGCAAAAAGTCCTTCTTAATTGCTAACTGCAATGTATTAGACCACTTGGCGGAATGGTTCTGTTCACTCCAAGCGAACCAGAGATCAGCCAATTCTTGAACTGATAGCTTCTCAATTTGCGGCACAGGCTCAACTGCTGGCAACTTGGGGTTTCCACCTTTTTTAAGCACTAGAGCCGCTTCCATATGTTTTTCTCGGGCCTGTGCTAAAGAGACAGAAGGATAGCTACCTAACAGTAAGCGTTGTCTTTTTTGCCCATAATCATAAATAAAATAAAAAGATTTGCTGCCACTGGGGCGAATTCGAAGCACAAATCCACCACCTTCTCTTACATAGTATTCCTTATCTCGAGGCTTAAGATTTTTAACCTTTATGTCTGTCAGCTTTTCCATCGAAGGGTTCCTTAGGGGTTCCTTTTTAAGCCTGGCAACACCAGAATCAATGTGACACAAACTTACCCAAACCCTACATCAAAACCAGATATAAATCAACAATAATAATTATTTAGTAGTTCAAACTGACAACAACAGACGCAAACTGACACAACAAAATACCAGCTTCCCAAGCTGAAGGTCGCGGGTTCGAATCCCGTTTCCCGCTCCATAAAATCAAGGGGTTAGGCGAATAGCCTAGCCCTTTTTGTTTTTATAGGTAACACATAGGTAACAGTTGAGGGAAATAGGACCCTATAATTGTCGGTAATATTATCGGCTGCTACCTAGCTTAAACCGATAAAATATTTGATAACTCGGATCTCGAAAGATACATTTGCGGCCTTTGGCAAATGAATCTTGAGAGACCGAACCGTAAGGAAGCCTTTTACATCATTGGCATACCAATTGCGAATTTCTTCCTACTCGACAACCCACTGCTACAACTCTCCGCCAAACTCAATTAATCCATCACACCAAAAACAACGACACTGGGTTTCTCGCTATTTGCAGCGTCATAAACTATTATGGGCGTGGGCTCTGTGAACATCACTTTAACAGCTTGCCTTCGTTACTGACCTTCGCGGTTGGTTTAACTCACAAAAGCCCCCTCTCCACAAATGACATATATGTTTCGCCTATGATGATGTGATCAAGAATTTTGATTCCGAGCATATCTCCTGCCTCTTTTAATCTGCGGGTAATGGCAATATCTTCCGGTGACGGCCCAGGATCACCGGTAGGATGATTGTGCAACAGGATAATTGCTGCCGCCGATGATAGCAGCGCTGTCTTGAATACCTCCCTCGGATGAACGATGCTTTGGTTCAAGCTGCCGATACTGACAACGTCAATAGCAACAATCCGGTTCTTGCCGTCCAGATGCACGGTAAAGAAATATTCTTTGGTTTCGCTCTGGATAAATCTGAAAATGTCGAATATCTGATGTGGTGATGTGAATCTGGTTGCTGGTGGCAAATAACGTGATATCTCCTCCTTGATAGTCAGAGTTTCGTAGACGGCTTTTATCTGTTTGAATTTGATTGTGCGTGGCTTACTGACAACTTCCTCAATTCCGAATAGGGTATCTATGGTCATGGCGTTATCTCCTTGTAGAAACGAAAATAGGGGCTTTAGGCCCCTGTCTGTGATTAGGTTGAATTGTTACTGGTGGTATTATCTGTAGCGGTTTATCTGGTGAGGTTGGTTGGTCTTGTTGAGCTTTGCGTAGATGAGTTTTAACAGCATTTCTCCGCATGATTGGCATATCACGGTAGCGGCACTGTCTCTTGCTGGAATAAAAGCATCTGTTGTCTCATCTGTTGTCCCGTACCTGATACCGTGGGCTATCTCTTTGTTCCCTAACTTCCTGGTGCAATATTCACATCTCATGACAGCACCTCCATATCAAACACACAATCCAAACAGTAAGACACTCCTTTTACTTCCAGGATTTCATCTTCAATAATCAGGTCGTAACAATGCTCACACATGATTAAGGTGATTTCTTCGATATGGTTTCTTTGCATGATGGGTCTCCTTTCAGTACAAGCAGTCGATTAATCTTTGAATGATATATTCTGGCCTCCTCAACTCCCCACTGACTCCCAGGTATTCCCGTATTTCCTTGTGGTTGTGCAGATAGATTGAATTGATTGGGTCTGGTTCCGGCACCAGAAAGGCATTCAAGCTGATATGTCCTACCGATTTGTTGATAGTGAGCACGTAGATTCCCAGGCTTTCGGTAAAGACATGAATCGTGTCTCCGGTACTTCCTGGAAAATGGTAGTTGTTGCCGTTGTGGTTAAGTATGAGGGTTTGAACCTGTAGTCCGGTTTTAGGTGCTTCTTGATAAGTGAGTAACCTGATATTGGGTGTTGTTATCTGATTCATGGTTTCCTCCAGATACGCAAAAGGGGCATTGCCCATGGCTTGCCCCTGTCTGCGTTCGATATGTTGTTGGCTTAGAATTCGAGCGATATTGCTGATGTCAGATGGATTGCACTTGGTCTGAGTACGAAGGTGTCACCGTTTGGAAACTGGAAATCTGCGCAGTAATATTGTTTCAGCTCTCTTGGCGATAATGAGCAGATAACCTCATCCCGGCCTTTGAGACAATGCTTCTCGGTGTCAGTCAGATGGCGTTTTTTTACCTTATAAGAGTAGATCATGCCGGTTCTTCCTCAGCTCCATATTTGCGGCCAAGGATATAATCAGCGGCAGCCTGTGCCCTGGCAGCAGCAACCACGATCATCTTCCTATCCTGTTTGAGGACATTCAGCCATCCGTCAATATAGGACGCCGCCAAATCAAGTGTCTGATTGCTGATACCAGCTACGCCGCACAGGTAAGATGAACACAATTCCGCACAAAGCTCTTCTGCGCCGTATGATTCTGAACCGAATTCATGCTTTTCCATGACCTCTTTCCGGTCCAGCCGTGATTTATGTCCCGTTGAATGCCCCAGCTCATGAAACAGTACCGAATAGAATGCTTCGTTCTGCTCAAACCGCTCTTCATACGGCATCCTGATTTTATCGCTGACAGGTGTATAGCTGGCACGATTGCCCCCATAAGAGATTTCAGGACGGTCCTTCATGCCGGAGATTATCTGCTCTGCATTTTTAATAGGTGTGAACTGATAGGTGGGAACTTCTTGTGTCGGTGATTCAATGTCCTGGCATTGCTCCAGGTTGAAAACATTGTAGTAACGAAGTAAAGGCGCTTTGCCGGAGACACTGGAATCAGAACTGATTTCATCATCATCAGTACCGTAACGGTCCATCATTTTCCAGAAGACGACCATTGTGGATTTTTCGCCTTTGCGGACATGGCCGCCGCGTTCTTCAGCTTGCTTGTAGGTCATCCAATAGGGTGAACTGTACTGCTGGCAGGCCAACAGAAATACATTGATACCTCTGTACTCCTTCTTACTGACCAGGTTCTTCGGCATTCCCTGGAATGTT
The DNA here is from genome assembly GCA_964292275.1 of uncultured Desulfuromonadaceae bacterium. Lineage (GTDB taxonomy): Bacteria > Desulfobacterota > Desulfuromonadia > Geobacterales > Pseudopelobacteraceae > CAXYUZ01. Next base: position 32,608 of record CAXYUZ010000009.1, on the reverse strand, counting down.
GCCCACGGCTTATGCCAAGGAATTGTCCCTGCTTCCAACTGAGCAATAATCTTGTCCGTGATAATCTGATAAACGTTGCTTCCCATGATGTTTCCCCTTTCCGTCTTTGATGTCAGTCCGTGGCCACGGCTCTGCGAATAAAAAAAGCCGACTATCGCGTTAGCGACAATCGGCCTTTTAATTTCCGGAAAAGAGGGGGTGCGGTCTGAAATAGTTCGTCGGGAGTCCCGTTTCCTTTATCTCACCTCTCTACAAGTGTTTTCTGCTCAGATATTTTCGAGGGGCACTCCCCCCAAATCTTTTTCGAGTTTCTCCCAGCTCAGATTTCAAAATGGATACAAAGTGAATTTGAAATCCATTTGGAACTACTTCAGGCAACAGGTGAAAACACTCCGGAAAGCTTTATAAATGGGCTACAGCGGTGAAAAGCGGCATTGTCTTGGTGGGCTCTCACATATAACCTTTGGGGGGTTCGATATTTGACAGGTTATTGTATCAGATTGTTTACTGATGCGGGTTTAATGCAGGTTGATGCGTGAAGTGGGTCGCTAAAAATGCGACGTGTGATAGTTATCATAACAAATGAAAATAAGTAATGCATCGTGTTCCAGAATTATTGCCAAAACCTTTCAACGGGCTGTTGCCAGTTGCAATCTTTATGGAAACGGCAAAATGGATCGGAGTTTCTAATTGATCTATGAAATCAGCATATTACGGTTTGTAACCTCTGTTGCCGCTGTGACCGCGTTTTTTCAGTCGATATCCACACAGCGAATTCCTTCCGGTCTCCAGGCCGGTGAGATAACATGACTTCCCTTGCCGGCATGATCCAACAGGCTGCCGAACATGACGGTAAAATCTCCGTGGCGGTTGTTTACCCTGTCCATGGCTTCTGTTATCTTTAATCTGTCTTGCTCTTCGGCGAATAAACAAGGCTTCTGCTGCGTGTATCAGGGAGAACCTTTGTGTGGCATTCTCCCCATGCATTTTCAGTCATATCTACCAGCAATATTAAACAGTATTAAAACGGAATACCCTGCTTAGCTATTTCTTTATCGAGTTCTGCAATCTCAAGTTGGGTTAATGGGCCATGTTTACACGGTAAACCTTTGACAATCTCCGTAATATTGACCATGTTTTGTTTGATATCATAATAACTTAGTTTTCCAGTCGTATAGTCTACATACTGAATGATTCCATCCTCAATAATAAAATCATAATCATTATTTATTTCAACATTATCATGCAATTTAATTTCACTACTTGTAATGTTTACACGTTCAACGTTTAAAGGATCAAAACTTGAATAATTTCCACCTAACACAATAAAGTTTTCATCATCTATTTTGTGTAGACAAGAAAATTGATAATCATCGTATTTCAAGTTAATGGATTTTATAGACTTGCCATTGATTATGTCATATCGCTCTAATCTATTATGCTCTAATTCTATAAATAATATGTCGTCATCTGCTAACGATACCATTTGATTGCATTCAAGATTAGAAAGTGATAACGGCGGTATATTGCTCTCATAATAGATGTTTTGCTCTGGATCGTATATTACAGATGAAAAAAGGTACGGTTGAGTAATATCTCCATCGGCACTCTCTAAATAATCATCGTATATTTTTTTAGCAGCCTCATCTAGGCCTATTAGTAATATTTTGCCATTATCTAGCTGTAATATGCTGTATATGTGAACAATATCAGTTGATGCTGTTATGTTGAATTTATTCATCCTCCAATCATAAATTAACCCAAAATTATCAATATTTTCTTTGCACTTCTTATCATAGCTGCAACCTCCAAAAATTATTACATTACCATCCGCTCTACTTGTAGCATAATGAAATGCACGACATTTAATTTCATCACCAACTATTATTTTTTCAAACTTTTTTTCCAATGGATCATATAACATTGCAAACGTGTCCACTGGTTCATAGTCAACTATGCCCACAACCCTTTTTTTAATCCCACCGAAAATTAGCAATTTATTATTTGGAAGTTTGTTTACTGTGTATGCCTCTCTGGGCTCATCAAATAAATCACGTATCAACTCCATTTCACTTTTTATAAGCATTTTTCACCTCCTGGATGGTCTGATTTTGTATTGATACTCATCGTGTCACGGCTTAATATAAGCATTCAACCCGATAGTAATAGGCTTGCCATCAACTTCAGCAGTCGTAACAGCATTGCCCCTTGTGCTGGCGACCACCAACGTTTTACCTGATGCCGATGGAGTCGGTTTTTCCAAATCAATTTCGATACAGAGCTTATTACCTTTGATTTCAACGGTCATTGCCATGATTTAGTTCTCCTTTATTGCTAATTATTGATATTCCGTATATTTCTTTGCACTACCACGAACCTTATTCAAAGGATATTTTTTTGCGTTGATTTCCAACTTACGCTCTGCGGCTTTATACAAGTCTATTCCCAACTTATCAGATATTCTTTACAATTGTCTCAAATCATCCAAAAACTCTGACGGTACATCCCCACTTGTTACCAGCAAATGATCCCGTGCGCGGGTGCAGGCAACATACAGCAGGTGGCGTTCTGTGTCGTACACTTCCTGCAGATCTGCATCATCGGTTACCGTTTCAATCCGCTCCTGGAGTGGAATGACTTCATCATCGCATGCCATCACAACAACCGCCCGGAACTCCAGACCCTTGGCAAGATGCATAGTGCTGATTGATACCTGACCAATGGTTGTTTCTACTTTTTCGTCAAGTACCTTGAATGCAATGCCAGTTTTTTTGACGGTGGTACATGCTCTGTCCAGTTCTGCTGCTGACCGAACAAATATTCCGATTTCATGAGGTTTGATACCTTCAGCGGATCGATCAGAAAGCCATTTACCGACGACTTTCATTTCATCTTCCGGAGTGTTCATTGCTGCAATGGTTGGCAATGGACCGTTAAATACAGATGTGGTGCCGAGTCTGTTTTCAGAATTGCCGTCAACATCTGAAATTTCTGGGCCTAACAGCCGGTCCGCCTGCATTCTGATCTGATGGGAAGTGCGGTAATTGATCTTCAATGTTTTTGATCGTCCGCGTAATTCAACACCGAGAGATTTCCATGAGAATGGCTGTTGAAAAATCCTTTGGCCAAGGTCTCCGGCGAAGAACAGGCTGTTTGGTCGCTCTTTCCCAAGTGCAGCCAGAAAGCGTAACTGGACAACATTGATGTCCTGTGCCTCATCGACGATACAGAAATCGAAAGGATGCTGTTTACTTTCAATCAGATGGCTTGCCAGTCTGTTGAACATACCGGCGCTTGTAATCATTTTCTGCGATTGCAGATTGGTTTGAACCTGCTCGAAGATCGACCAGAGTAGCTTGCGCTGTTGCTCAGTCAGACGAGTCTTTCGTCCCAGCCTTGTGACATCGCGATACGACTCCCAGCTGTCCAACTGCCACGTATCAACTACTTGCTCCCATTCTGTCCACAAAAAGTGCTGGCTGAACTTGTTACATTCAACTGTTGCCGCCGCATTTGAAATAAGCTTACTAACGACCTCACGAGTCGCCACCTGTGCCCGGCCAAAGTTCATCTCGTAGAGGCGCAATCCGATTGTATTCATGGAGTGGACATCAATCCGCTCACCAAGACGAGGTTCACTGCCTATCAACCGTTTCAACTTTGTTCTCAGTGCACTTGCCAGGGTGTCAGAGAAAGTGGTTAGCAGTACCCGTGCATCTGGGTTGCTACGGGTTAAGTATACAGCACGATGTAGGGCGACAATAGTTTTGCCTGTACCTGCTGAACCAGATACCCGGGCTGGCCCGCTATAATCTTTCTCTACCAGTTGACGTTGTGCCGGATGAAGAAATACGGTCCATTTCTCCCACGGGTAATTGAGAGCATTTTCCAGTTCTTCCACATTATTCATTACACGGAAACGGCGCTGGGCATCTGGATGATCAAATGGATTTGTACCTACTGCTGCTGGTTGTGGCTGTTGCGGCTTTCCGCCAGTTGCAATTTCAAGTAAAGCTTCGGCTGCCTCGGCGGGGAGATGGTCGGCAAGCTCAAGGATTGTGTCTTCATTGGCGGCACGGACATCATCCAGCCATTCTTCTGGGACACCATAACCAAGTAGGGCATCTGACGCGATATGTTCAAATAATGGCAGTTTGGGTTGTACCAGCTGTGGGGCTTCTACGTACCTGGGGATGGTGATTTCCTGGACTGTCTCCCGAATCTCCACCAATTGTGCAGCACCAGTATTGGGGTGGATCTCCAGCTTGCGCCGCTCTCCCCATTGGTAAGCAGGATCATGATGATCCACATAACAGAGAATCAGGCTATCAGATGATTTATGAACTATTATTCGCAGATCACTGCCAGCTCGCACCGACCAGAAGTTTTTATCCCTGGCTTTTTCAAGCTTGTGGAAGCTCATGCTTGGATTGGCCGGGTTCAGTTGCAGGTCAAAGGCGGTGGTCTTTACAGCCTTCTGCTCTTCGCCGGTCAGTTTGGCGAGGCTATCAGTAAATGTGTCAGATATGCGGAAATTCATAGAAACCTCAAGGGTTCTTCATGTTTGGCTGGCCAATTTATATCAATAGCCGATAATCGTATGGCGCAGAGCTAAAGCCACTAAGATACGTTCCCACCTTTGCAATAGCACTGGCAGAGTCCAGAGTTGCAGGCAAACGCGAATAGTAGTCAAAAGTGTTCCAGTTCATTTTCGACAATCCAAGAATCTCAGTTGCTACCTGAACAATATCGGATTGGCCGAGATACCTACGAATCATAAGAGGAGTGGGAATACGGCGTTTGCCTTGGTAGTACTTGAAATTCGGATTTTGAGCGCTTGGTGCTGAACCGTGTACCCACAATAGAGCTGTGCTCGGGTTTTGAATAATGACAGCTCCCCGTGGAATTGGAAACTTGTCAATCTGAAGCTTTCCATTAACCATCTTCGATGCAAGGTAGCGGAGTGACTCCTCTATGTTGACCTCAATAAGCTCAACATTCGCTACTCCATCCAGTCCTTGTAATAGCCCTCGCTGCTCATCAGAAGTAAACTGTGTACGTTTGTGGACAACAACCCTTTTGGGCAGACGCATTTTAGCATCGAAGAATAACTGACGAATAGTTTCACCAGTTCTCCTTGCGTCGTCTTCAGACATATATGGGTTCTTGCCCCTAATAATAGGGTTTTCGATTCGTCCCAAACGAAACTGCAAACCTTCCCCGCGTGCGCTGTATAGATGGCTACACCCGAGCAGAACATGATTCCCGCGAGTAGCACCCGAGTCGATGCTGTATCCGATTCCTACAAATGCGGTTTCGTCATCCAAACAATCGAGTCGCCAGGGAGTTCGTAATGCTTTGGCATAAAGCGCAAGTGAAAGCCACCACCTGACTCTGCAAGGCTGGGCATTGACTGTCGTTTCTTCGCGAATGAATTGAGTACTTTGCCCCTGACGGGCAGCATACGCTTTTACATAATCATGAAGATTGAACTGCTCGGTTTCAGTATCTATGATCTTGAGTGGAGCCCATCGTGTCGGAACTAAAATAGTGACGACAGCTCCTGGTCGTAATCCACGAATTACATCTAGCGCCCGACAAATCCTTTGAGAAAGTTGTTTTGCCGCTGACAATGAGTCTCCAGATACAGAATCATCTAAGTCTAGCCACGAGGCTTCCCCTGGATTGGGATACATGACAGGAAGGCCAAATGCTGCAGCAAATCCAGGAAAATCCTGTAGATAGTCTCGCTCTGATGCAGTCGGAAAAGACTTCTCCTGAAATTGACTCAAAAACCGTTTGAGCTTTGCAGAGTCTTGTCGTGGGCAAATTACAGCGATATCTATCGAGGGCGCAAGTCCGGAGCTCGTAAGTTGAAAATCCCAAGGTCGATTCTCAACTAATCCCTTCAATGGATTTGTGTTACGAACTTCTGTCTTTCCGTTATGAGAGCTGAAAATCAGATTCGCATCGGAAACAACAAGTCCACCTTGGCGTGCATGCCGTTGCATTGTATCCGAAAGCGGACTTCTCCCTTTTTGGACAAGTCCTGCATAGACAGGAGCTTTGGCGATTCGGAATATGCCGTCACCTGTGGTAGGGATATCGTGGTTAGCTATTTTGCTCGTCCAATAAGTCAAGTCGCTATCGAACACATTGTTGTGTTGATAGCCATATACCGTATTACGCAATATTTTGCTGGAATCACGGTCTGCAAGTTGGCCGTCTGGCAACTTCGCAACGACTTCTGGCATTAACACCACATGAGGTTTGCCGTCCAACGAAATCAGTCGGAATGATAGTGCTCTGTGCAGGCGATACTTTATTCCTTGTAGGACTTCGTCTCTATAGTGTGCAGGCTCCCATATTCTTCGGATTCCATCCGTCTCTACATGTACGTCTTTGGCAACACTTTGTATAAGAGCACGACGGAGAAGTGACTGAATTCGACCGTCTTTAGCAATGTCTTCCTCTGAAAGAGCCACCGCAACCGGACTGGATCGAAGTGCAGCTCCAAAAGCTTGTTTAGCGTGCTGAGAACTGGATAACGCAAGTGCACCCTCATCCATGGCGACTGAAACACCGAAATCACTTGTTAGACAACCATTGAGCCAATCACGTCGATTTACATCTTTGGGAATGTTGAGATCCAGTTTAAGCGCTTGAGAGGGGTAACCCAATGGGTAAGCGTTGCTCTTTACGAGAGTTGTTGCTGGAAGTGAAGGAGCCGAAAACGCTATTGGTTGATTTGTTGGTTCGACAGCAGTTGCAATAACCTGTTTGGCCTCAGCAAGAAAATCACCCTCTAATTGTCGAAGAACAAGACGCGAAATGATGTCATCGTATCCTTCCGATTGTACATAAAATGCATCTCTGCCTGCTGCTCCAGCGTTTAGCAACAATTCCTCGACATTGTCGGAAATATGTTCACCAAACCCACACCAGAACAGACGGCACGGATTTAATTTAGAATATGCTTCATGCAAGACTGACATAAGTGATGTGTCACGACCACTATAGCCAATCACGACTAAATCGTAATCCCCAAGCTCATGTAGGAATTCTGCTCGAAGTGTTGCCTCCTGGTTCTGAAGCTCTTCTGCCGTATTTTTTAAATTGTCATAACGATAATCTCCATGAAGAGAAACAACGCGAAGCTCCCCTTGAACATGCTGTCGTGTGACACGCTGCACAGAATCTATTCCGACCTCGACACAAACTAGGTTTGCAGCTGCGCACGCTCGTCCAATTAAACCGTCAAAATTCGTAGTCCACACCGTTCTGACTTGTCCAGCCTTAGCAAGTAAAGGAAGCAGTCGATATCCCGTATGAGGTTTTGCTTGTGAAACATAGGACTGGAAGAAGCTGCGCCGATCTTGGCCGGTTGGGTAACACTCCTTAGCGTAGAACGAATATTCCTCAGCGCTGTCAGCGGTTGGGTAATTGCCACGTTGATCGAGCCAACGCTGAATGCGAAGTCGAGTTCCGGGTAAAGACAGTTCTCCCACCGACTCCCGCAACGCTGGGTTGTTTGTTATGAAAATATCTTGTTTCCACTCCCAAATACAGCGTTGTGCTGATGGCATGCCCGACGAAATAGATGATCCTGCGCCAAGTAACAAACACACTGGGCGGCCACGATTTACCGCTACAGATCTTACAAAAGCATCAACTGATAAACGTTGCACTTCTTTTGTTGTTGAGAGGTTTTCTTGGGGCATAGTTACACTAATCCTATAATTAATTATAAAATTCATTTAGACGCTGCTGGAAATAAGCAGGATACTTAGCGATTACTGCGAAGGCAGTATCCTTATTAGTTTTCAACGCTCTAATAACCTGTCTTTTCTGGCACTTTGAAAGATTAAGCTCTGATGCCAAATCCTGTGCAATCACTCGGTCTGAAAAGCCAATCTCATATAGAATTATGGCTGCTTCCGTTGGTAATCCATATTTGAGTTGCTTTTGAAAGAGTTGAAGACAATTTATCAACTCACCAGTATTTTCCTGGTCGATAAGTTCAACAAATTCAGTCATGGCACTAATCAATAGAGCACCATCGTAGGCAAGACATCCTTCACAAACCTCGACAACATGGTCTATCTTGAAATCCCGACGTCGAGTGCCCCAGATCATTTTGGCGTTTCGTTTATGAATTGTTTTCAAAATATCGTGGAAAGGAATTCCTTCAATCCACATTTGCGTGACTTCTTTCAGCACGTCTGGTTTATCGAATTTGCTAAAGATACTATTATGGATATGTCCAGCCAACAGAGGCCATATAAGATTTAGAAATTCCTCCTCGCCATCATCAGTATTGAGCTGGTCCGCGTTCGATTGAACCCATCTCTCAATAGATTGGGCATCTCGTACACCGTAAAGTGTTCTACCATAGATTCTTTTGCGGTTAGGGTCAGTAATATTTACCGAGATGTTCTCGGCGAGAAGTTTGAATAATTCGCAGATATGTCCTCGTTTTTGATCGTCAGCTAGAAAAAAAGCGAGAGTTTCTTCTGCCAAATGGATAATTCCAGATTCAGAAAGAGCGTCCCCTGACTCATCCCAGTGTGACAACAAGAAACTCTCGATTGCAGAGATAAGACTGATTTTCCAAGTGACTTGGCGCTCAACACCGTCCTTAGTAAATCCCTTGTCGCCGTGTCGTTTGGCTATTCTATCGGCATATCGAGAAACCTCATCAGGGGCGCTGATGTAAGTCTTGGCGAAATCCAGAGCCTTCATGGTTATAGTGAACTTATTGTCATCGCTTTTGATGGGTTCAAAAATTGAAAGCAGGTTACTTATGCATGGTTCCGAATTCCTTGGTTCCAAAAGTTCCTTTACCTGCTCCCATCGCCACTTGTCATCCCGGCTTTTTCTTTTGTCATACACAACAGGATCGGCAAACAGGATGCTGCCTTCTGTATGCATCCCAGCACGACCAGCACGACCGATAAGATTGTGAAAATCCCGTACCTTAATCCGATCCATTCCCTGATAAACACTGGTGATGATAAGATAGCGAATTGGGAGGTTTACTCCCTGAGCCAAGGTGGATGTGCAAACAACGAATCGCACAAGATCTTCTCGCATAGCGTATTCCACTGCCAAGCGGATTCCGTGAGGAGTGTTGCCATGATGTGAAAATATGCCATGCTCGGCGCTTTTGGATGCAGGAGCGCCAGCCCCAAGATTCACAACGTGTAAGTTATGAAGTAATTCGATTTCTTCCCGATTTGAAAATTCATTAGGAAGTGGCAGAGGAACACCGCGCTCGATAATTTCCACTGCTTTTTCGCAGATATTAGCTGCTGTCGATTTACGACCACAGAAGATAGCAATACTGCCATTCATTGTCAGTTTAAGGCCAAGATATAGTGCTATTGCTTGTCCATCAGACTTTTTCGGAAATAATCGACTCTTCCTTTCGCGTGGTTTCTTTGGGAGAACATAACTCTCAATAACCCTTGGTACAAAGAACTCCCCTTGCTCAGCATTTTTGCTATCGACATATTCAATTTTTCCCAATTGATCAAGCCAACTCGCAAACCCAACTGACCGAAACGTCGGATTCAGGTTGGTTCCTTCTACAACATTTGGCTCACCGTTTAGCCATTCTCCAACCGCTGTAGCATTGCTGATGACCGCCGAGATCAAAACCTTCTGCACTCCTTCAGGAAGCATGGAGTTTAACGATGTCAGGAGCAACTCGTATGTGATACCTCGCGTGCCGCTATCGAACTGATGCCCTTCATCATAGACCAGGAGCCCAACATAAGATGCCAGTTCGGGGGCATGGCGGAGAACATAGAGAAGCTTTTCCGGCGTCACAACCAGAATCTGTTGATGGCCTAACAGCTCCGCTATTTTAAAATCGGTCTGTAGTGCATCAGATAGCTCGTCAACTTTGATTGGTTCACCATGGAATGCTGCAACGAGGCTGTTTTTGATCTCATGACTAAGTGCTCTAAATGGTGCAATTATAATAGCCAGTGACGTTCTCTCGGCGAGAAAGGCACTTCTGAGCACAAGCTCGGTTGCCTTTGTTTTTCCAGCACTGGTTGGCATCTGGACGATGGCTGATTTACCCTTGAGAACATCAGCCTGACCAAGAAGATGTTGCGCTGGCCAAAGTTCTTTTATGAACGATTCTTTCTCCAAAGCATGCAGCCATAATTCTTGAGATAGCCCAGAATATAATGGCAACGCATTCCAGCTGGAGTTTTTGAGTTTATTTCTAAGTACAGCCGTGATCACGTCTCCAAACAAGAGCTGCCTGGGTGTGCCTATCTCATAAACTGCGGATCTAAGTTTTGATGCTAAATCAAGGAGGATCTCCTCACCGGTCCCTTTCTCAAAAAACTGGAGGGCTCCGCTTGAAATTCCATCGATGTAGTCTCCAAAAGGTCCACCCCAACCATCAAAATAGGTCGACAAATCGGCCTGCAATAACCAGAGAAGCAGATCCTCCAAGCCCTCGCCATCCAAATTCGGACAGTAGCCTTCAATTCGCTTCGCTAATACAGAAGCGCTTCCCGGCAAATCACAAAGATAGTAGGATGCTGAACCAAGCAGAACGAGATACGGGTCCAGCGATTCGTTTAATTTTGATTGCAGGTATGAGTCAAAGAATTGAGCTGAAAAAAGTAGATTGTTCCGAAGATCCGTAAGGGTGTCAGACTGACTTTCATTGCGGTTAATACTGGCGGCAAGGTCTCCTAGTAGGCCAATCGTGATGGTAAATAGCTTGGCAGGATCTTGTGTTATTTTGATGTGATGTTCTTCAGGAATTCTGTACTCAAGCATTTTGGCTTTTGAACGAGTTACGCCAAGTAGCAATTGAGATTTTTGTTCAGGCCTCATCCGCAGCCCTCCTGTAAAGCTCGTGGACAAGGTTCATCATGTCGGTACCTTTGATGACCACTAGAACCAGGTTCTCTTTATTTGGGTGCGGCACGACTATTTTTGATTTGGCTGATTTCGGGATTTTGCTACAGTCGGCTTTAGCAATCAGTTTGGCATCGAATTGCTCGTCAGAGAATAACGCTGCCGCGCCATAAGTCTCTTTGTATGGCACATCCACAGGGCTCTGAAATCTTTCTATGAGCTGAGCCTGCTTAGTCCGCTTTCTTTCCAGGAATTTCTGTTTAATGAAGTTTAGCGATTCATCTAAGCGAAGATGATCTTTTGCTGAGTCGCAAATCGCATCCTGCAATCGATTTTCTCCAGAGTCAGAAAACTTGGTTTTTGACTCGAATACGACAAGAACATCCTTGGGAGACGTATCACCTTTTTTGTGAAAATGAAATCCAATTACATCGCTACCTTTTGGAGACTCGTCTCGAATTACTTTCGATGACCAGCGAACTCTAGGCACCCAGTATCCAAGATGCCACTGAAGGTAGTCTGCTACGAGTATTTCACCAAAATCACCGGCTCTAATTCCTGGGCCAAGTTTAGACGTTTTGCTTGGGAACTTTATGCTATTCAGATAATCTTGTCGGGTTCGCTTGCCCTTGAGGAAATCAATCTCCGCATCGAGGCAATAGTGATTTCTGAAGTGCTTTGCCCATGCAGAGAGGGTCTCTTCGTCGTCCTGATGCTGGAATTCCCAGACCTCGACCTCTTTGCCATCAGCGGTCTTAAGCCGTTCGCCCGTATCAACCAGCCATTCAATATGCTCTGAGGTCAATGACATTCATTACACCCGAAACACCTTCATAACCTCATCTCCCAGATGATTGATCACTTTGACAGCAATACGTCCAGTTTTCGGTTTGTCGAATGGCCGGGACGTGTCGCTATTTAGTGATGCCCAGGCGTCTTCGTTGATCTCGGCCTTGAGGGTGGTCTTCAGGGATTTGTACGGATCATTCGCTCCCAGGAAGTAGGCATGGCGGACGAAGAAGCTTTCTTCGTTGTAATCGGTGTCGATGAACCAGCAGGCAATGCCTTCTGCACCGTCGCTACGGACTTCACCTGTGTTGGGGTGAAAGACGTCCACGCCGTTGACCTTCACTTTTATCTGGCCCTCAGCGGAATCAATGATGTCGATATCTGGTTCGCCGAAAATGACGAACAGGTTGCCTTTGCCAGTGTTTTTAAGATCGTCGGCCATGTGAAGGTCGGCATTCATACGTGCCTTGAGGACGGGAATACGGCCAAGCTTGTCGAACTCGGATGAGTGAGCATCGTAATTGAAAGCGCAGGCAATCAATACATCAAAACCGGCATCGCCAGCCTCGCGGGCGGCAGATACCAGGTCAGGACGGGAGACCGTTCCGAATTCGGGGCCAATAAAGATGGCAGCACGCTTTTCTGTACCTGATTCCTCATAGCGGCCTTCAGCACAGACCATGTCGCCAGGCCATGGAACAAGGGAGGTGAAATCAATCTTGTCATCCTTGTGGGCCTGCTGGACTCCAGCCATCTTGAGGTTTTCAAGTATGATCTGGACGAAATCCCGATCAGTGCCGTAACCTTCCTTCGGTTCAGCAGCGGTATCTATCAGCTCGTCATCAGCACCAACCGCCAATGTACGATGAGGTGACAGACTCTCCACCGTGAACGGACCGGCAACACGGACTTTCTTCTTGTCTTCATAAGGTTTTTCGTAAAGGTACTCGGGATCGGCCTTAGCTGCTATGGATGCGTCGATATCCTTCAGTCGGGTGATACGCTGCTCCCACCACTGCTTGTGAAACAGCTTCGCTGCGTCCGACCATGTTTCATCAGCAACAAAGGGGATTTCCCACTCCTCCCAACTTTTTTCCAGCTTCTTATTTAACTCTAAGCGTAGCGGCTCTAAATTTTCCTGATATTTCTCCCAAATGACGTCGATCTCGGCGTTGTTTGCAATTGTCTCCAACATGATATGTGGTACACGCTCATAAACGAACCCCTGACGAATGTTTCCACGGGTCGGGTGACTTGATGGAACAGTACGGGTTATTTCTGCTTCTTTTTGTTGACCTTCTTTTGAGTCGGCGAGCAGATAATATGAATAGCGAGCACCCATAATACGTGCACGGGCGAGAGCAAGAGATACCCGAGACGTATCTATAGTAATCCAGCGTCGGCCCCACTGCTCTGCAACGTAGGCAGTTGTTCCTGATCCACAGGTAGGATCAAGCACAAGATCACCCGGGTCAGATGCCATGAGGATGCAACGTTCAATTACTTTGGTGTTGGTTTGAACAACATAGACTTTGTCATCGGTAAAGTTGCCCGATCCGGTATCCGTCCAAACATTGCCGTGAACTCCGAGTTCAAAATCAGTATGAAAGCGTACGTATTGAATTGAATTTTCTGCCACATGTATGCGGTTAGCCTTGGCTAAGCGCGTCATACCAATTGGATAAGATGCTTTCCAATGTGAATTTTTGCTCCAACAGTCATACGATTTGCCTCTAAACAGGAATGGTTGAGGCTCTTTAGCTCGTCCTTGCGAAATTATATTGTCTGGTTTGTATGGTAATACATTTTTAGGCACTGCTATTTCACCGCGCTTCTCAGCAGCGGACACGCCTCGATAGCTGAAATCCTCAAACAACAACCATCGTGCATTACCTTCGCCCAGTTCAAACCCCTTGCGATAAAAAGGTGGCCGCGACTTTCCTTTAGATTTGTCCTTGGCGAACCATATAACGTAATCGGCAATATTGCCAATGTAGTTCGTTTTGAAACCAGACGTCGTTTGAATAGAAATCAGGCTCACAAAATTAGTTGCCCCAAAGACCTCTTCCATCAGTGCCCGTACTCGATGGACGTTCTCATCCCCAATCTGCACAAATATCGACCCAGAATCAGCCAACAAATCCCGAGCAACTGTCAGTCGATCCCTCAGATAGGTCAGATACGAATGAATCCCATCCCGCCAGGTATCACGAAATGCTTTTACTTGCTCAGGCTCACGGGTTATGTGCTCAGTATTACCGTCTTTTACATCGCGACTGGTTGTGGACCACTGAAAATTTGAGTTAAACTTGATGCCGTAGGGGGGATCAAAATAAATGCACTGCACCTTGCTGCGCAGCCCTTCACGTTCAGCCAGTGATGCCATTACTTGCAGGCTGTCACCTAGAATCATTCGGTTGGCCCAGTGGGCATCGTGCTGATAGAATTCGGTCTTGGCCGCTTCATTAGGCAAGCCGTTGAAATCGGAAAAGAGATCAAACTGTGCCTGCTCTGCTTTTTCGTCCGTCTTAGTACGGCGCAGCAAGTCATCAATCAGAACCTTCGGATGAACCTTTTCCTGAATATAGAGCGGCGGTGCCTGTACTACCAAATCTGACCAGTCCTGTTCATCTTTGCCACGCCAGACAAGTTGCGGGTCAAGATCACGGTTGCGGCGCTCATAGGCAACCTGCACGGGATTCTTGTCAGCATCATGCATAAGCGATTGATGCTCAGCGGTGGGGATATTCTTGCGAGTCGCTTCCTCGTGATTGAGGGTTTCGACAGTTATCCTTGTTGGTGCTTTTGCCATTATAGATTCTCCTCGACTTCGTCCAGACCTGTTTCGAGATCTATATCCTCGACTTCTTTCTCATTTGTGCCATGCTCTTCAACGACCTGTTTACCCATTGCTTCGGTGACAAGCTGAGACAGAGCCTTTAGTCGAGAGTCAAAAAACGCAGTGAAATTATCTTCGCGCAAGTGTTTCGGCTCTATCAGATGGCTGCGCAATATCTCATCAAGTTCTTCACTCGAAAGCCCCTGTTTGGTTTCAATGCGTTTGAGATACACTGATGGGGCATCACCACTGATGACAATATTTGAAAATTTCGACAATGGGGTTTTGTTGACAATCGAGTTGAATACGCTGGGTGGGACACCATTTTTCTTACACCACGCCTGAGGAAAAACGTGATGGATATCTATCTTGTCATTGAAAAACGTCATCAGTTCAGCGCCACGACCATTGATAAAGTCTCGACAACCATGTTTCATAAGTAGGGCATGCACACCTTTGTAAGCTGCCGATAGACGTGATCGCAATGTTCTTAACCGATCGCGTTGAAAGATCGCCTCATCCAAAGAGCGTGGTTTTGCACCCTTACCTGTAATCCAATCAACAAGTTCCGGTACATCAATCGCCATGCGCGATTCGGTGCTTGATCCGTACAACTCGCCAAGTGTGACCGACCAGAACCACTGAGCAAGTTTCTGCTTTGCGGCAACCGTTCGGGCATCTTGCCCGAGGATGGCAAAAACGGATGCCAGTGCGACAATTTGCGGTGGGTAGGGTACATCTTTGTGCCAAATAATCTTTAGTTCATTGAGAAACCCGCCAGCTTCGATGAACCCCTGCTCAACCGAATCTGCGTGTTTACGATATGCCTGCAACGGCAGTCCCAACAACGAGTCTCGATTGCAACTAATTTTCGGAATTTCCTTACCTTTTAGACCTTCTGTTTCTTTCGCTATTCGCACCTCTCTGGTATGGAGGAGGGTACAGCTTTGCAAAAAATCGGTATTTGCAATCTGGCAGAGAACATCACGTCTATTGGGAGAACCTATCATCTTGGCACGGCGACCAAGTGTTACGCCGCTCTGTGATCCACTCCAATCTTCTCTGAGGTCAAAATGATCCGATGCGTAAATTGCTGTTACCAGTTCAAAGGCATCAAGCTTTTTCCCGCCGACATTGACTTTCTCAAAGACCAGGCAAATGGCTTCCCGGTTGTTCGTCTTATCAAGGCGGATAATCGGCATCTTGTAGCGTTCGATGGCTTCGACCGTGCCTCTGACAAAGCTCTTATCCAGTGCGCTGACGTCGCGATTGCGATCACGCCAGTAATCACGCCAATCGTAGAACCAGTCTCTACTGTCAAACACTTGATTCAAGGGGAACATATCTTTTTCAAACTCTGCCTCACGTGAGGATAAATCCAGCGCGATGTCTTTACCGAAATTAGTCCGGAGTACCTTGTCAGCTGGTACACCAATTATCGCATTTTCTAGCTCTGCAGCACTTTCGATTGTTTTGTTAATATCCAGATAGTAGTAGCGTTCAACATATGTATCTCGTGGAGTTTTAGTTTTTACAGGAGTTTTGGCATACATAGTTTGGTAGAGTGAAGTCATACGCTGTTGACCATCAAGCAAAAGCTCATTGGGAGATTTTTCCTTATGAGGGACGCCTGCCAACAGACGAGGTTTGAACTTAACGTCTCCGCCGGTTTCTAGTGTCAGAAGCGCGCCAACAGGAAAACCCTTGGCTATAGAAGCGATCAAGCTCCTTACATCTTCATCCCCCCATACGTAATCGCGCTGAAAATCGGGCAGCTGCAAATTGCCCTTATCGACCTCGTGAAGAATATCCTTCAAATCTTCCTTTGTAGTATCAAACATGGGAAGTATTACCTCCAGACTCAGATGTTATTGCTTGATCAATCATCTTATTGAATTCAGCCTCAACCCTAGCTTCAAAATCAGACTCAATCTGGTAGATCTCAGTAAACTCAGCAAAGGCCCATCGACCATAATTCTTCAGATTGTTCACTCCCGGCACCCAGTACACATCCATGGTGGTCTTCTTCTCTTTGGCATCTTCACGGCGATAGCCCTTTATCTCGACGATCAGGTTGAGCAGGTCATCCTCACCTTTACCATCATCAATCTTAACAATGAAGTCAGGAAGATATTTGCGCGTCTCGGAACCATAACGGTAGGGTACTTCCAATCCCAAATTGTGATTTTTTACGTATGCCACAACCTTTGGATGTGCTTCAGCAACACGACAGAATTCTGCTTCCCAATCACTATCCAGAATGACCCAGTTGACGTGACAGCGGCGGGCATCGGTTTCCCAACGATCTTTTTTTGAAGTGTTGAAATTGACATACATACTGGAACCAGAGGGATTGTAAGCATCAAGCATCGCCTTGATGGGGCGTTCGCCCACAAGTGCACGGGTAATGCCAGCGGTAATACGTTCACAGGCCATATCGGCAAGTTCCTGATACATAAGTTGCGCTGGATAGGTGCCACCTTTACAGACCAGGCAGGTATCGAGCCACTCTTTGGTAATACGCTTGAGCTGGCCGAACAGGTGCAGTTTGGCATCTTCACCAGGATCACGCCATTTGGTGTAAAGCAGCCGCTGAGTGACATGGAACAGTAAAGTCGAACGACGCATATCGCCAAGATGTGCAAGGCTGAGATTGACGGTTTCGCCGATAATACCGGAATTTTGTGTAATTGAAGGCCCCACCAGGTCTGGAGTCAGCTCCAGTATGGAGTCTTCATTGAATTCAGCAGTCAGGCGTTCCTCTGGCAATTCCACACGGTATCCGGCAACACGAGGAAACTCAATTTCGAGAGGGTCGCGATCAGGTCGGACAGCCTTTACGTGAATGGTTTCACGGGGGGGCTGGGGTGGAGCAATAACCGGCTTGGCGGTGAAGTCGAACGGAATACCCAGAACATCAGCATATTCTACGTTGAACATGCCATTTTCATTCAAATCGTATGACTGGCGACGTAACGCACGACCAATGACCTGCTCGCACAATAGCTGTGTGCCAAAGGCACGTACACCCAGAACATGGGTAACAGTGTTGGTATCCCAACCTTCCGTAAGCATGGAAACAGATACGACACAGCGGATTGACTCACCCAGACGATCTTTCTTGCCGACAGTGTTCATGACTTCTCGCAGCAAATCCTGATCGGTAAGATTTTCAGCCTGCCGTCGGTCGCCAGTTCGCTCGATGATCTCACGGCGGAAACGTTCTATCTCATCATCAGCCATCTTGCGGAAGTTGTCATCCAGGGCATCGCCTGATTCCAGCTGTTCGCTGTCTATCAGCAACGTGCGTGGGCGGGGGATAGCGTTACCATGCTCATCAAAGTTACGGAACAGGGCCAACCGACCATTCTCCAGGGTGGTTGAACCATCTTCATTCACACGCTGAAAACCGGAGATGTAGTCATAGACCAGTTTGGATGTTGATGTGTTGTTGCAGACAACAATAAAGCAGGGCGGCACTTTGATACCGCTCTGCTCCCAGAGGTTGTACGTCTTTTCATAATGTCCGTAGAGCGCCTCCAGTGCGGTCTGTAGTTCGACGGGGATGCTTAACGGATCAAGAGTATTACCCTTACCACGGCCTTTCTTGGGCATCCGCTTACGAATATGCTCCCACAGGTTGCGAAATTTGGGCATATCGCCACCGGGTATGTTGTCAGCCACCGGGACACGTGGCAGTTTAACAATGCCACATTCGATGGCATCCATCAGCGAGAAGTCGCTCATGGTCCAGGGGAAGAGCGTACCCTCGGCATAGCCAGACCCACTCAGGAAAAACGGCGTCGCTGATAGATCGATAACCCGATTGAGTCCCAGCTTGCGATTGACGATCTCCAGGCCCGTGATCCAGAGACGCGCAGCCTCGTTGTTCTTTTCAGCTTCTTTCTTGTCCTCACCAGTCAGGTCATCATCTTCATCATCATGATTGGGCTTCTCACGGTAGCAGTGGTGAGCCTCATCATTCAGGACCATGACATTTTTCAGTCCCATCAGATCAGGCATTACCCGCTGGAGCATCTGGCCTTCTGTTTCCAGCGTGTTCAGTTCATCGCCACCGCGTCCCTGGAGCAGCAGACGACCACCTTTGGATAACTCCATGCGCTCGCGCAGCTTGAACGCATGGTAATTGGTGATAACAATCTTCGCCCGATCAAGATCATCCAACATGTCACTGGGAACAATTTCTCTGCTCTGGTAATAGCTATCAGGATCGTTGGGTTGCAGTACCCGCAAACGGTCACGGATTGTCAGGCCAGGTGCAACTATCAGAAATCCACGGGTAAATCGTTTACTGGTAGGGCGTCGAACCGAATTGATAGTCTGCCAGGCGATCAGCATGGCCATGACAGTCGTCTTGCCTGCGCCAGTGGCCAGTTTCAGAGCCAAGCGCATTAACTCAGGGTTTGCATCGTTGTTCGCATTGGCCAAATGTTCGATGAACTTCTTGCCGTCCTTTACATTGGGGGCAACCTCAGTCAGCCATATAGCCGTTTCGATAGCTTCCACCTGACAGAAGAATGGGCGCACTCCACTAAATTGATGGTGACGCCAGTGCTGCAACAGACGCGCTGTTTCGGGAGTTACCTGCCAATGACTTGGATTAGGAATGGTACGCCACTGATCCACATGGCGGCGAAGCTCATTGATTATTGAGGTGGGGTCGTACTGTTGATCTTTGGTTGAAAGACCTTTACCCTCATCAAACACAAACCCTTGCTGATCTGGTGCAGCTCTACGCTTTTTGGGTTTTGGTATCGGTGTGATGAATTCGGCACGACGGCGTTTATCAAGAATCTGTTGGGTCGGTTGTCCAGAGGTGTCAAGTTCCCAGTGACGGGCTGGGTATTCATATGGGGAGTTGAGGATTGGCTGCTCGAAAAAACGATTGTCCATAAATGTGTCCACTCCAGACGACGACAATTTGAACCCACCAAGTCGCCACACTAATATAACAAGGCATTAAAACTCAATAAAACTTAATAGACATAGCAGATTTCAACCTTACAATCCACAGCAAACCATCTTCATTAAAATATTTGTTATAGACTATTGTCAACAGCAAGAACATAGCACATACATGTGACAAAATAAGTCATGCTATTCTTGATTTGCTCAGGATACTTTTATATTAACTATTTGATTACGCAGACAAATTAAGTTCTGCTGGCCAATCATTTCCTCTTAAATGAGCTGGAGCAAGCCGAGCTTGATTACGAACCCGACTTGCACTTTCGGAACGCCCGGCCATAATCAGCTTAAGCATGCCGCTATTGTTGATAAGCAGGATGCGTTTTTTGCCATAGCCACCGATATACGTGGTTTCCTTGCGGTACTCACTGCCAATAAGATGATCACGAACGGCCTGGCTGTGGTTTGTGATTTCCAGTAGTGCACAAATGTCTGCAGCCATATACCAATGTTCGCCATCAATAGTTCTGGTAGTGATTGTTGATGCTGCATCATTTCCAAATAAATAACGTGTTATTTTCGTCATGTTTTTAATTCCCTTTTCGATATCTCCGGTTATTCCGGAAGTGATTTGAGCAAGGTGCCTTTGACATAGCGTCATCGGCACCTTTCATTTACTTCTCCGGGCTCTTCTCAAAAATCCTGGTTATAGAACTCTTGAACTTGACCTTGGGAAGATCCTTCATGCTTTCATACAGAAAGCGAAGATTGTCGATGGAGTGATACCGTTTAATTGCATCAACCGCTCTGGCGTTGTCTGGGTTGGAAATATCAACCCTTTCGTCGATCATATTCATGGTGCCAATCCAGATTGCCTCAGTAACATAAGGTGATACGGCCTGATAAATACCGAGAGCACTGCATGGTCCCTGAAGCAGAGGCTCAACGATCACCGATGTTTTGAATCCTTCTCTGTGCAGGAATTCAAGAGCCGCAAGACGCTCACAGGGTAGGGGAGCATTAGGTTCCCAAAACACGCTCTGGCCCTCGTCCAGCGTGGTAATAGTTACCATAAAGGTGACTTTATCCTTATAGTCGTTACAGACTTTAGCGACCCGCTGCATACATTCCAGGCGGGCTTTGCTGCAAATAACAAGATCATTACCGGCCTCAAGAATTTCGGAGATGGCCTGACAGTGGGAGCTTAATAACCGCCGAGTAATGTCATGAGTGGTGGGATACATTACAACGCCATCAAACTTTCTGTTGAACATCGGCTGGCTTGATTTGAGAATATCTTTGCACCAAGCTTCATGATTTTTTACATAACCGCCTGTAACAGCGCGATGGGCGGCCCAGCAGTACCTGCACGAGTTGGAACAGCCGACCTGGATATTGGCGCTGATGTCGGAAAACTCCCTGGTGCCGAATTTAACCTTGGTTTTTTCATCAATAGCAGGCTGATCTGCTGTTGAATTAAAGTTGATTACGGTAGAAATCCTGCTGTCATCTTGCTTGGAAAGCAGGGTTTCCTGTGCAGTGTTTTTTTCTTTAGCAAGGCGAATGGCCTCGTCTTCTTTTGATTCCTTCTTCCATTGAATAATTGGCGTGCGTTTTACGACTGTTTCTTCGTTTGACATAGTCTCATCCTTTCATGTGATAGTTTTGTAGTGGTCACAGTGGCAACATGGACACAGCTTGCAATTATTTGAATTGTTGTAGTTTATATGTGACAACTGTGGGGGAGTCGTTACCCGGTCTGAATCCTGTGCAACAGCCGGCCGGTCTGTTACACAATTTCAGACGGAGGCAACAATGGGATGCTCGCTAGGAGCAAGTTTGGCAGCCTGTTTTTGAATGTTCACAGCCTGTGACCGCTGTGGCTTTTGTGTCCGGTGGAAAATCAATCAGTCATTATTTGGGGGGTAAAATGAAAAATTCGTGTCTGCCCCATTTCAGGAAGCCTTTTTTGTGGTTGATTTCTTCCTTGAGAGTCTTTCAGTATGTAGCCGTTTTCAGCAAGAAACTTGATTGCGGTTGCTCTGTTTAGACCGCTGCAGATTTCATTGAAAGATTCAGGGAACACATAGAAATCAATCTCGTCGTTGGGTTTTATGATCTTAAACCCATCAGAACGGATTGGCGTTCGCCGATTGTCCATGGCATTTAGCACACCATGTGCATCATACTTGGCGCTGGTAAAGCGTGATTCATGGTATTGCTGGAAATACGCCTTAAATGTGGCGACAATGCGAACGTCCTCCTGGTCTTCTGTATGAGAACGATTATTTAACCAATCGAAAAAACATTTGACCACGGCTTGCTCGGCTTCACCTTTTTCCCAGCCGGTGATCCCGCAATCCGTAGCAATCTCTCCTGCAACTGCTACCAATGCGAAACGTGACGCAACCCGATGAATTTGCCCACTGATATTTGATGGTACATACTTTGACAGGAAATCCTCTCTGAAGCATTTGACTACGGAAGGTAGATCTTCCTTCCGCTCTATAATAGCTTCTATGAAGGCTGGAAATGCTGTGCCGTGGTATTTTTCTGTGTTCTGTTTCAGTGTGTCGGCAAAGGTAGCAGGCTTGTCGATTCCATGAAGTTCCTCGAATATGCCCAGTCCCTTACCGGCATCTGCCGGAATATCTGCAAAGCGGGTTTCCTGCCCGGCCTTTGCAACCTTGCCTGACTCTGCCATATGTTCCGCAAGGGTGATTTCAGCAGATGACAGAAACATGAGTAACCATTTTGCGCATTGCCTGGCATTGCCGGTTGCATTTGCGCGGATCTTGCCGCCTCCATTAGCAAGCATGTATGCGCATTGTCCTGCTTTTGATGGGTCGAGTTCACCCAGTTCATCAAGGATTAGCAGTGAGTCGTTGTAGAGCTTGGCAACGCCTTCAAGCCCGTTATCTGTAGCTCGCCAGGGTTGAATGTAATGCTTCGGTCTTCCCATTATCGAAGCTGCCACATTAAGTGCAGTTGTCTTTCCACCGCTGCTGCGTCCAAAAAGGTTAAATCCGCCACCTTCAGCGTTTATGACTCCCAAGAGTCCACTGGCAAAAGACATGCTGACAACAAACATTAACCGTGAATTCCCCCTGCAAAGCTCTGCTATATTTTGCTTCCACTCATCAAGGCTACCTCTACGGCTGCATGGATGAACAACGGTACTTGACGACTGAAAGGCATAGTCCTCTAGGGACTCTCCTATTGCCGTATTATCGGACAATAAATAAACAGATCCTTCTTCATGCCAGCCGGTTTTATCAGTACAACGGATTTTTTTGTCATTCTGTGGAACGGCATAATAGACGTAGGTTGCGAGTTTTCTCAGGAGGCCATATTCCGTTGTTGTTTGAAGCCCCATATCTCTTAGTTCAGCAATAATTTTGTCACCATCTTTTCCCAAATCCTGGGTAGAGAAGTAATGATCATGGATTGTTCCGTCCATATCTGAAAATCTGAGCATGCGACCCCATTTTTTACCTTTATTGTCGCGGGCAAAAGCTGTGACCTCCAGATCAGTGCTAAGAAATTGCAGCTTTTTCCCGGTGAGATAATAAAGGCTCCCATTCTTTCTAATAAACGAATCTTCGCAGCCATTCAGTGTGTTAACTTGTGCTTCTTCTGCTACAACTTGAACTGATTTCTGGTTTCTGTCTGGCATATAAATTAACCTCCTTTCATAGTTACTGTTTTTACTCAACTGACTGGGCATTCTTTTCCAACCATAGGTTGACATCACTTGTGCGATAACGGACAGCACGACCGATTTTAATGTAAGGGATGCCGGTTTTCTTAAAACGACTAATTTCGAGCCAAGCTTCAGACATTCCTAAAATATCAGCCACCTGTTTTTGATTCATGAGTCGATCAATTTGTTCAGCCATTTTGAAATACCTCCTATCGTTTTATTTGTTGGTCAGGGCCGCTGGGAGCAAGTCAGCATCTGTAAACGAAAAAAGCGCAGACCCGAAATAGGGAACCACGCTTTTCTTCATGAAGAGCAAGTTGTATAAACGCAAAAAGCGCCACTCTCAATCGGAGCAGGCGCTTTTGTACTAAAACCCTTATTAGATCATGTCAGCCAAGTAAACAACTCAACACATCAGATAGTATCACCCAGGTAATTACAACCAAACTATTTTGGATAAACCATCACCCAGGCATATCCGATTTTGATTCGTTTTTTCGTTTCACAAAGAGCAAGCTGGCGAAAGAGCGCCAACCACTGCATTGCCCATGAACGACGTTATTGCAATAACGTTTAGTCACCCTGTTCCAAAAAGAGTAAAACTATTTATTGAAAACAGAATACAGCAACCACCTGAAATAATTAAGTAATGAATTGACTACCAATTGTCGTCTACAAATGGGGATGGGGCATCATAATTATCCATTACATCCAGTTGATAAGCATCACATGAATACAGAGCGTCAAACGTCAATGTTGCTTCTTTACAGGCTGACAGCTTTGTCCTCGGAATGTGCGCTGGCATCATAATGCCCACAAGTCTGATTTCTGCGATGCCAGGGTTAATCCACCAATACGCATCGTAAAACTTACCTTTCCGACTTGCCGGTTCCAAGCCGCTTTTTTTCGCAATGTCTTCAATTGCACCGGCCAAGCAGTCGTCAAGTTTGATGGTTCGTTTATTGTCAGATTTATAATCCAGGCGATATATGAATTTGGAATTCGATTCTGAAAAATCTCCGGGGAGGTCACTCAATTTATCAAATGAGAGATTTGAAAAATTATGCAATGGTGATTTTTTGTAGATTTTTCTCAGCCCAATTGCAAAAGCCTTACTGTTATTTTTTACAGGCAATTTTGATAGAGTAAAGGTGCTGTTATGATCTTTGAATTTGATCGTCAAATCTTTAATAGCTTTCCATGTTTCTAGTTGATTAGACGAATATGTTCTGCCATGTATTTTTTTATTAAGCCGACTTTTTCTTCTTTTTCTTGCTGGTACGTCAGGACCGTCATGTTCGCCTATGACCGTAATAGACACATTTATGAAACCAGACTTTTTTAAGTCATCTAAAATGTTGCAGGATTCTACAAATGGGATGGAAAGATCAAATTTATCGAGAATGTTTTGACTGACGTGGTACTCACCTAAGCGACTTTTGTAAAAAACATGCCCATTGATCCTACGATTTGAGTCGAATTGTGATGTAATTGAGGCGAACTTATAATTTACGCCAGAGTATTGCCTGTTGTGATATTTGTATAATAGCAGTAGCAGCCTTGCATGATTATCTCGACATGAGCCCTTTATAAAATAATTAAGTGGTCTTTCAGGGTCTCCATTGTTTCCGACAAGATCATTCGAAAGCCAAACTTGGTGCTTATATTCTGATTCAAACCAGTCGCGTATCCAGCCAACATTGTCCTTATCTGTCGGGAAAGATCCTGTCTTCTTGTGGAGCCAATCGCCTTTAGAATGAAGCAATCTTTGCCCATTACACTCCATCGAGAGTAAACGCCTTATTGCCTCACCAGCTTTCTTCTGGCCAATCCCCAACCTCTCCTTGATTGTTCTGTATCCAACCAGAGATTCATATCCATGACGATCTGTATTTTTACAAATGACGAGATAGGCACAGATTTCAATTGCGGTTGCTTTGTTTAGCAACAAGACATCAATAGCCGCTCTCTGAATGAAGAAGACATTTTTCATGACTAACTGCGGCCCTTTGGCTCTCTCAAATGGTCAACTGATTATATGGGTTCCGGTCAACAGTGATTCAGCATCATCAACCCCAAGAGCACGGAAATTAACTTTATATCCCTGATGATTCATAAGCAGATTTTTTGCCTTTTTCTCCAGCTCATTCAAATTAATTCTGTTCTTATTGACCTTGATCTCTGCAATGACGATCTCTTTTTTGATGTCGTTGATTGCTATCAGGTCGATTTCGTTTTTGTTGCCACGCTCCCAGTATGATCCAATGCGGTTGTAATTCCCGCTGGCGGCATACAGTTCGTGAAAGAACCTTTCCAGTATTCTGCCTGACCATGTGGCATAATCACGTTCGACTATCTCACGGATATATGCAAAGTTGCCGGTCTCAACAGCAGACAGGTTGCGGTAGATAAACCGGAACCAGAAGTTCAGAAAATTATCACGAATAAAGTATTTCTGTAGTCTGCCGCCTGGTTTGGCATCAATGGGCTTATGGCGGTCTATGAGAGCATATTCGCCTTCGAGTTTGGCGAGATATGCCCCTGTATGGATCTCCAAGATTGATTCGATTTCGCTGCGTGCAGTTTTACCTGCTGCGATCAACTCCAAAATTGAGAAATACGTTCCATAATCCCTGCCGAATTCTTCCACCAAAAGGTTCTTTCCTTCTGTCAGAAAAGGTGAGTATTGCCTAAAAATGAAATCAAACATTTGCTGCTGGGGTAATGCATTATTCTCGGCAAGCAGTTCAAGATATTTAGGCAGACCACCCGTAATGGCATAGGCGCTGAACAGTGTTTGCATGTCACTGTAGCCATGATCGCTAATTACGGTGAAAATTGATTTTATGCTGAAAGGTTTCAGGAACATTATCCTGTCTGCTCTCCCGAACAGTGGTTCCTTTGCATCCTGAAAGATACGGTACATAAGAGAGTGGACTGAGCCGATGAAGATCAAGTTTAGTTTGCTGGTGGCTTTGTTGCGATCCCAGATCCCCTGAAGCTCGGAATAAACAGCAGGGTTAATGCTGAAAAATTCCTGAAATTCGTCAACGATAAGGGTGAATTTCTCAGTGCGTGAAAGATCTATCAGCAGGTTGAATATGTCTCGGAAGTGGCGAATCTCGCCAATGACGGGGAGGGTGAAGTTGCGTCGGATCTCTTCAATGTATTCCTGACAAAGAAGGGCCTCTGCCTTTTTAGATACGAACAGGTAGAGGTGTTTATGATTCTTTGCAGACTCCAGTGCAAGCAGTGTTTTTCCAACACGGCGGCGTCCAGTTAGAACTGTCATCCGTCCGGTAGAGTCCGCCTGTTCAAATAGCGTAGCCAGTTCAGTCAGCTCGTTTTCTCTATTGTAGAATTTCATGTTGACCGCCCGTTGTTTATAGTAACTGTGGTTACTGTAATACAAGTCAACTATATTTGCAATATGATACTATTTCTGCTGCTGATCGGTGTTAGCTTGTTCCTGATTGGCATTTTCCTCTGCCTGGGGCTTTGGTGCTCCCATGGCAGTACGGATGGTGTCGGTTATCTGCTGCATTGGGTGGCGGAGCTTATCGACGCCAAGAACTATATAGCCTTGGGTAACGTCCTTGTCAGAATGGTTCATAAGACGCTTCAGCACGGAGTAGGACACAACACCTTCGGCAATACTGGCAAACGTTCTGCGAAGATCGTGCAGGCAGAATTTTATGCCGGAAATCACCTCGTCAGGAGATTTTGCTTTCAGTGCTTCCAGCTCATCGTCAGTGGCAACATTATTATTTATTCTGCAAGTGATCCGTTCAATGGCGGCGACCTGTTTCTTCGGCTCTATCAGGTGGCCTTTCTTACCAGGGCCTGGGAACACAAAAGCATTTTCCTTCTGTTTCTGTCTACGGGTGAATAGCTCATACAGCATATCGCTCATTGGCAGCGTGAGAGGTTTGCTGTTCTTTGTGTCGGTGATAGTGAAAGATTTGTCCTTCATATCTACCGAGCTCCAGTTAATCGCTATGCCTTCATTCTTGCGGAGCCCTGTTAGCAACAGCAGGAGCAGGTAGTCGGCAATGACCGGATTGTCAAGTTTCTGAAGTGCGTCATACCAAAGCGGGAGTTCGTGTTCCTTGAGCACTGTCTGGCGACGGCTCACCTTGAACCACTGACGGGAGTCAGATAATCGTTGTACCGGGTTGGTTGGCAAGTTGCCGTCGCTTAACGATGCTGCAAAATTGTAGAGTCTTCGAAACAGACGCATGGCATTGTTTGCATTGTTTTGATGGGACTCACCAGCTAACTTTAAGTGTCGCTTGGCTATCATATCCCGTGTGATGTCTTGGATCGGCTTGTTGAGCCAGTCAGAAAAATTGCATTTAAGCAGGCTCTTATCAACGGTGATGGTGGTCTTCTTCATCTGCGGCCTTGCAATCAAATATTTGTCATATACCTTTTGCAAGGTTATTCCGCGATCCTTGGCCTTTTTCTTTTCATCGTTTATGTTTATGCCATCGTTTAGCTTACTGAGGGTTTTGATGGCTTCTTCCCTGGCTTTGTCCGGTGTTATAATTCCATGCTTCCCTAATGATATGCGTGTGAGCTTGCCGTTTACACGGCTCATAACTATGTAAGTTTTTGTCGTTGCCGATACACGGCAACCAAATCCTTTCAATTCAGAATCCCAGTAATCAACCTGCTTGCCTTTTTCGGTAAACGAGAGATTTTCAATGGTCCTTTTCATGAATTTGAACTTTTGCATACATGACTCCATCCGCTACCCGCAGTTGTTACCTACGGAGTTCATAGGTAACATATAGGTAACACGAAAGGTAACAGTTGTCAATGTTTGGTATGGTGTGATATGGTTTAAATAGTTGGAATATATGGTTTTATAAAAGTGTGTAAAAAGCGGTAAAACATTAAAATTAAGCTTCCCAAGCTGAAGGTCGCGGGTTCGAATCCCGTTTCCCGCTCCAAAAAAATCAAGGGCTTAGCCAATATCGGCTAGGCCCTTTTTGATTTCATGGGAACAACCGTGGGAACAAATGGAATGCCTCGGTTTCCTGATCTTGCAGCCCCCTCTAGTTGAACTGTTGCAAAATTTGCAACAATTGCCTGGTTACTGATCAAGTATTTTTGTGGCCGCGGCGGTGTTTGCGCCATTCACGAAAACGCCCTCAATCCACAATGCTGGCGTGCCATTTACTCCCATTGACCGGGCCAGCCGCTCCATATCAGCTAGTCGTTTCTGCGACTCTTTTGTAGACCGATCTGCAGGAATCTGATCAGTCTGAATTTTGCCACTAAATACTTCCTTGAATGCTGCGCCCTGATCATTGGCAGTAATGATGTACTCTGCCTTTTTCGCGGCATTTGGATGGATCTGTATCAGTGGCATGAAAAATGTGTACCGTGTAATGTCGTTACGTGTGGACAAGAATTCGTCCATTTTGCGGCAATATGGACAATCCGGATCTGTAAATTCAATTGCAGTTTTGGGCCCGGATCCTGTTTTTACCGCCAAATCAAGCGGCAATTTTTTGAGCTTGGATTCCATAATCATTTTGCGTTTTTCGGCAGTAATGCTACGGCCCTCTTTTGTCCAAATCTCGCCAAAAAATACATGACCCGTATCTTTGGAATAATAAAAAACCTGGTCGCCAGCAATAATTTCGTACAGCCCCTTAATCGGTGTTTCCTCCATTGAATCTGCATTCATCATAATTTTTCCCTTTTAATCAAAATTAGATTTCTATTTATACATTCGTCCGGGGGGGGTGCGTTTTTGCCCCAGTTTCACCATAACTGTGTGATTGATACACAGTTATGGTGAAACCAAATACAGCATCTCTGTCCTACCGGAACGGTGTGATTTACCATGTTCTGGTAGGACGATGTATATTTAATATATATCAACAAAATCAAATACTTACGAGTTTTTTTTAGTTGTTTTTTGACGGCAAATGGGGTATACAAAGTTATGAAAAGTGTGAAAAGAATTGAACCAAAATATATAAAGGGGAATGGGGAGGAATAATGGTTAAAAAGCCTGAATTTTCAATAGTTTAATTTTAACACTATAAAACAACATAAAACAGTATTTAACAATATTTAAACTGTTTTATAGTGTTTTAAGTTGCTGTAATTACTATGTTTTTTTTAATTTTATGCTTGACACACGCCTCCATCTGGCGGCATAAAGTACAAAAAGGTGCAAGCGCAAAAGAATGGAATCAAAATGTAAAAAGGGGGAGAGATGGAGAAATTGATCACCAAAAAACAGTTAAGGGAACTTTTCGGCGGGGTGTCTGATATGACTGTGCACCGTTGGCTGGTGGCCGGCTCAATACCGCCGCCGATTCGCCGGCCTGGGATGCATCCTCGATGGCGACTAAGCGACCTTGAAAATATAATGAAATAAAGCCCTTATCTGACCGCGAATCGGATAAGGGCCTCAACAGCTAGAAGCGGCCGGGCAGCCACTCACTCAATTAAAAAATACAGCAATGCATAAAAAAATGCAATGGTGTTGCTGTATCCCGCCTCCCGTTCGCTTCTCTAAAAAGGAGAAGTGTCATGAATTCAGTAGTTTATACGCCCGAACAGTATGAAAAAGACCGCAAAAAATTGCTACGTTGGCTACGAGCTCAGCCCTGGGGTTGCAGCGATGCAGAAGATTTGGCTCAAGATGCCATTTTGCGGCAGTTGGAGCGTATCTCAAGTGGTAAAGCTCCAAAATCATTGTATTTTTTGGCAAAAGATGCGGCGCGGGACCAGCGTTTGCTGCCGCGGCGGGGTAAAAAAGGAGAATGGTTGCCGTGTCGATCCAGTGAAGTTGCTGCCCCTGCCGTAGAGTTGGAATCAAGGCGAATCTGCGGCCCTGAGGCAGATTTATCAAATAGAATACCATTCAAATATCATCATTGGGCTTCGCCAAAACTTAAAACAGCAATGTGTTTGATACTTTATGGTCATACCATGTCTGTAGCAGCCGCAAAAGTAGATTTGGCGCCGCATCAGCTATCCATGTTAATTGCCGATTTTGGACGAAAAATCAGTGGCAAACGCCGTAAAATAATGTTTGCCGCTCCAACTAAAAACAACGCGCAGCTAGCTCTATTTGGGGGTGTGGCATGAATTATGGAACAATATCAGCCGCGATCTGGCAATCCCCTGATTTTGGGGATCTAACCCCCGAAGAAAAATTCTTTGCGATTTATACTATTTCGGCCCCCCAAGCTAAAAAGTGCGGCTGCTGGCCAATTAATCACCATATAGCTGCAGCGGAAACTGGATATAATAAAGACACAATTGCCAAATTAATAAATAGGCTGGTTGAGGTTGGCTGGTTGCTGGAAGATAGAACAACCCGGGAAATATTAATAATCGATTGGGCCAAAAACAACCGAGGCTTTTTCAAACAATCAGCTGATAGTAAAAAGAAAAACAGTGCGCGGCTTGGTATTGAGGCAGAAGCAAAATTAATAAAATCAGATAAATTGAGATTAATAGTAGAAGGTTGGTTGCGTGACGGAGAACGCCCCGCTGACCCCCCGTCAACCCCCCTGGCACCCCCCGTGGACGGGGGTAGTAACAGTACTACTACTATTACTGTACTTGACGGAACGAATACACTAACTGAAATGCAGGAAATCGTGAAACTTTTCCCTCTTAAAAAAAGAACAGCGCGGCATATGCAATTGCTGGCGGATGCAATAAACAAGGCGGGAGCAGAGGAAGTAGAGGAAAATATAAAGCGTGCCCTGAGCGACTCCGACCGCGACGACCCTTGGGCCTTTGTTATGCGCATGCTGAGTGATTTAATTAGCGGAAATGATTGGTATTATGCCGAAAAAATGCAAAAAATTAAATCTGCAGAGGTCCGTCAAGCGGTCATAAAAAAAGATCAAGAAATCATAAAAATAGACAAAGAAACTAATGATAAATGGGATGAATTTAATAGTTTGTTTTGTGCTTTGTCAGAAGATAAAAAACAAAATCTTATCTTTTTAGCGGAAAAAGAACTACTATCATTGACTGATTTTCCGGCCGAGCAAATGATTTTAGGAAAAATTTTTGACATGTATCTTGATGGTCGGCCCGAAAGTTTTGAAATTTAAAAAAATATCAGTATCACCCCTGCATGCAGGGATAGGAAGTTTTTAATTGCAATATTTACTAAAGCACGATGCGTCTCGCCCCTGCGTGCAGGGATAAAAAGTTATTACTGGATTCTTTCGTTGACGCCAAAACCTAAAAAAATGTACAAAATGTTAACATTTCTGTTTTCTAAATGAATTAGAGGGTAAAACTATGGCAACAGCAGATCAAATTAAATCTCTTATTCGTTCGCACTTTAGCAATGAACCAGAGAGATTTTTCACCGTTGCTTTGCAAGTTGCTGCTCACGAGGCAAAGCAGGGGCATCCAGCTCTTGCACATGACATTCGTGATATTGTTGAGCGAGAACAAAAGAAGCGGGGCCCTAAGGTACTTAATTTCCCCCAAGATCTACGGGGGCTTGTGTTTACAGAAGAACCACAGGTTTCAAAATCTGCGTTAGTAATTCAGACACCGTTGCAGGAACGCATTCAGCAGGTAATCCACGAATACAGGCAGCAAAACAAGCTTAAATCGTTCGGACTTTCACATCGACGCAAAATTCTGCTTATTGGCCCTCCAGGTACAGGCAAAACCATGACAGCCAGAGTGCTTGCCAAGGAACTGCATTTATCTCTCCACACAATCCAGGTAGACCGGCTGGTTACCAAGTTCATGGGGGAGACTAGCGCGAAATTGCGCCAGATATTCAATCTAATGCAGCAAGAGCATGGTGTTTATCTCTTTGACGAGTTTGATGCAATCGGTGGTGAACGCTCTTTGGACAATGATGTCGGTGAAATGCGGCGTGTGCTCAACGCATTCCTGCAGTTTATCGAGCAAGATACATCTGACAGCCTGATTGTTGCCGCAACCAATAACCCTAAATTACTTGATCAGGCACTATTCCGCCGCTTTGATGATGTGCTTTACTACGACGCTCCCTCTCTTGAAGAGCGTAAGGCATTAATTCAAAATGTTCTCGGTACATTTATGGCACCCAAATTTGTCTGGAAAACTGTACTTTCAGACAGTGAGGGGCTTAGCCATGCTGAAATTGACCAAGCCTGCCGGGATTCAATAAAAAGAGCCATCCTGAATGATGTGACCAAAGTAAACGCCACATCATTGGCAAATTCCATCCATAATCGTATGAACGCCCGAAAAGGGCAAAGGTGTGATGAGTAATGCCTTCTGCCAAACTCCCCCATATAGTACTTCCTGATCCACCAGAGACAATCGGATTTACAAGTACATCTCAAATGGGTGCTGATAAGCGTATTCCTTTTCGGGTCAGGCAGTCTCATGCTGATTTTTTAAGATCACGCCTTAACAGACCTTTGAAAAACTGCTGAATTTTGTCCCCATCTTCCCGCTCGCTG
>CAXYUZ010000008.1:0-88188 GCA_964292275.1 uncultured Desulfuromonadaceae bacterium | reverse complement strand
ATATGTGTTACACCAAACCACCACTGGCTGTTGCACTTCGAACTTGAATCCGCCTCATCAATAAACATGAACATCGGGATTCTCAAGCATCGGGTTCATACGCACTGCCAAGGAAAAAAGGTATGGATAATCACACTTGAGATGTTTCATATAAAGTACCCACTCCCTTGAGAGATGTCCAAATGCACGTTTAATATCGCCATTAAGATGTTCGATATCCGTTTGAGGTATGTCTTCAAAATTTGTACGGGAATTTAGCTCTTCTGTCAGGTGAAACACGGCCCAGAGAAGATCAGTAAATTGATCATGCTCAAGCAACGTCTGATTTTCCAGCAATCCAACAAGAAATTGACGTTTATTCAGCAGAAAACAATTCATAATAATCAAGGCTTCAGGTGTACAACTGATCTTGTAATCATGCCCCTTTAAAAAATTTAGGGATTTTTTAAATTCATTGTCTTTCCAATGGTTATCAATCTTCAATTCCTGACGTAAACTGTCTCCACTAACCACACACTTAATTGTGTCCCTTAACAGATGATTACCCACCTCACTAAAAAACACACCGATAACCATATTAAGTTTACTCATTACAGACAAACGTTCACGTTCACGCATAATTTGTTCAAACATAACTGCAACAAAAATAACGTAAATTGGTAAAAAAGCGAGGTTTCCTAAAAAACCAATACCAACATCTTTTACATTACCAGTAATCTGATAATCAATATAATAAAACAAGCCAGAAAGGCATGCCATGAAAACAAGTATATATCTTTTTTTTAAAAACAGTTTTTGCATTACACCCTCATAAACATCAACTATTTGGCAATGTTACCGTAAACAGACAACCACCTTCAGGTACCGTTTCAGCATTTATCATGCCACCATGCTCTTCAATTATTCTGTAAATTATAGCAAGGCCAAGTCCGGTACCTTCACCTTTTGTGGTCCAAAATGGTTCAAATAAATGTTTTGCTGATTCTGCTGTCAAACCAGCTCCGTTATCTTTAACGGTAATGATCGTATCATCTAAATTTATAGTGGTATTTATGTCAATTTGTCCCTGATCACCAATAGATTCTGCTGCGTTTTGAACAAGATTTATAAATATCTGTTTCAATTGATTAATATCTGCATTAACTGTAGTGCTTAGGGGAATATTATTATTAATGCTAATATTTAGAAACCTTTTATCTGATGTTAATAAAAGCTTTATCTCCTCAACCAATTCAAACAAATTAAATATTTCCTTACGTGGAGAAACGGGTTTTGCATATGTAAGAAATTCAGTAATAAGCATATTAAGACGATCTGCTTCCCTTGAAATTATATTTAAAAGGCGTTGGTCGCTCTCAGTAATTGATCCATGTTCAGACAACAACTGAACTGACCCACTCATGGATGCCAAAGGATTTCTTATTTCATGTGCCATTCGGGCAGATAATTCACCAAGCGCCGCTAATCTGTCAGAACGTTTAAGCGCCTCCTCCAATTTCTTTTTTGAAGTCAAATCCTTAAAATTAATTATTATGCCGAGTGTATTACCATGCTTATCAGTAAAGGGTATCGAACTGAATCCAAGAATTTTGCAATTATTTTCTGATAAATTACATAATATTTCACCACTTGTAATTGCGCCATTTTCTCCAATCAAAGACGCAATTTCAGGAAAAACAGAACTAATGGGAATATTATATATCTCCGATTGAAGTCTGCCAGTCAGTTGCTCTGCATAAGGATTAAAAACCCTGATATTTCCATCAGGGGTTATTGTAATTAAACCACTTTCAATATTGGCAACAATTGAAGCACTTAACCTCTCCAACTCCTCAAAATCAATACTCTTGGTCCGTAATGCTTCCTCACTTCTTCTGGCCAAATCTGCCAAGTAGCATGTAATCAGACTTGTTAGATAAAAACCAATAAGATGGAGAAAAATATTGTATATAATCTGCATACCACCCGGTTGTATGGCAGCAAATTTATTTAAGCCAAAACTTGATAATAGACCGAAATATTGAAAATCTATTATTGTACCATAAAAAATTCCACACAAAGAGGCCGTATACAAAGCCTCCCTGCGACCAAGCAAAACGGCAGAATTCATTATTGATAAAAGATAAAGAAATGAATACGGACTGTTTATTCCACCGGTAAACAACAGAAGAATAGATACAAACAACAGGTCCCAAATAACCTGTAAATAGGCAATAAACTGATTAAACTTAGTAAACTTTATAAAAACATGGGAAATAATTGAGAATAAAAAAGATAATGCCATTAAACGAACCAATCCCCTATAGGATTGATCGCTAATGGCATTTGTTTCCTGCATATTTAGTACAACTGTTGAAATCAACAACAAAAAAGTAACTAAAATTCTGGCATAAATAAAAAGCCTGAGCGGCCTGGCCTGACCCATCATTATCCGCCAACAGCTCCGGCAAGCTTGAATATTGGAAGATACATGGCGATAACCAAACCACCAACGGTTGTTCCCAGAAATACCATCAATAGAGGCTCCATCATTGAGGTCATTGCAGCGACAGCATCGTCAACCTCATCATCATAAAAATCAGCAATCTTATTGAGCATTGTGTCCATGGCACCCGTTGCCTCACCAACAGAGATCATTTGAACAACCATGGCTGGAAAAACTCCACAAGCACCAAGCGGTTCTGCCATTGTTTTGCCCTCGGATATAGATTGCCGCACACTATAGATAGCCTCTTCAACTATTTTATTGCCTGCTGTTTTTGCAACGATCTCCAGTCCATCCATAATTGGCACACCAGAACTTACCATGGTTCCCAGTGTTCTCGTGAACTTGGCAACAGCAACTTTACGGATCAAGGGACCGACAATAGGCGCCTTCAAAAGCATTCTGTCAATATTCTTTCTACCAGTTTCTGTGTTATAGTATCTTTTTATTGCATATATAATACCCCAAACAGCAAATATTATTACAACAATATATCTTTTCAAAAAAGCGCTCATACCAATAACAAATCTTGTAGGTAAAGGCATTTCTCCACCAAACTCGGCAAACATTTTAGCAAACGTCGGGATAACAAATACGAGAATAACACCAACGACAATCACAGCAATAGACATGATTGTCATAGGATAAACCATAGCACCCTTAACCTGTTTTTTAAGTTTTTGGGCCTTCTCAATATAGGCTGCAAGACGCTGCAAGATTGTATCAAGAATACCGCCGACTTCACCGGCGGCAACCAAATTGACAAAAAGATGATCAAAAACCTTGGGATGCTGGGCAAGTGCATCTGCAAAGGTGGATCCGCTTTCAACACTCTCCTTGACCTTATAGAGAACATCTTTGAATGTTTTATTTTCCTGCTGACTGGAGAGTATTTCAAGACATTGGACAAGCGGTAATCCCGAATCAATCATTGTTGCGAATTGCCTTGTAAAAACAACAAGGTCCTTTGTCTGTACACTCCCACCTTTTTTAAAGGAAGGAAGCTTGAAAGAGAAACCTTTTACCTGTTCTTTAATAACAATATTGCTATATCCAAATTTCTTTAACTGGGCTTCAACAATTTCTATACTTGCAGCTTCAATTGTGCCATTTTGCACACCACCTGATTTGGTACGGGCTTCCCAATTAAAATTAGGCATCAGATTTTCTCCTTAAAATAATCATCGTACTGGTGGACGACGTTGTGCATTCATAACCGTATTAGGATTACTGATCATCTGCTTTAACTCTTCAGGATCCTGAGAACGTCCAATTGCTTCTTCCAAAGATATTTGACGACGCTGAAAAAGTGAAAAAAGTGATTGATTCATAGTCTGCATGCCAAATTTATCCTGGCCAATCTGCATCTGTGAATAGATCTGATGAACTTTATCTTCCCTGATCAAATTTCGAATAGCCGGATTTGGCACCATGATCTCAAGCGCCAATGCACGACCCTTTGCATTAGCCCTGGGAAGCAACATCTGTGACATTACGCCCTCAAGAACAAAAGAAAGTTGGGCTCTGATCTGTGATTGCTGGTGAGGGGGGAAAACATCCACAACACGGTTGATCGTCTGAACACAAGAGTTTGTATGTAGGGTTGCCAAACAGAGATGTCCTGTTTCAGAAAGAGTTAAGGCAGCCTCGATTGTCTCAAGGTCGCGTAACTCGCCAACAAGGACAACATCCGGATCCTGACGCAGTACGTATTTAAGGGCATTTTTAAATCCCTTGGTGTCTGCACCAACCTCTCGTTGGTTGACTACACATCCTTTATGTGGATGTAGGTATTCAATTGGATCTTCAATAGTTACAATATGCTCATGGCGGTTAAGATTTATGTAATCAATTATGGATGCTAACGTAGTTGATTTCCCGCTACCGGTAGGTCCGGTAACAAGTATCAGACCACGTGATTTTGCGGCAAGTTCGGCAACAATCGGTGGAAGAGCAAGTTCTTCAAAGGAAAGAATTTTATATGGTATAACTCGGAAAACGCCAGCAACAGCACCACGCTGAATAAAGATATTGCCCCTGAATCGTGACAAACCTTTGACTCCAAAAGAGAGGTCCAGTTCACTTTCCTCTTCAAATTTATGTTTCTGGGTATCCGTAAGAACACTGTAACAGAGTTGTTTTGTTTCAACCTGATTAAGGGGAGGGAAATCCAGTGGTAACAACTTGCCATCAACACGAATTTGTGGTGCTGAGTTTGTTGTAATATGAAGATCGGAACCATTTGCTTCTACAAGAATTTTAAGTAACTGGTGCAGGTTGAGCATATATCCCCTTTTTAGTCATCAGCAACTGTAACACGAAGAACCTCTTCAAAAGAGGTGACCCCCTCCCGGAGCTTGGTTAGTCCTGACTGACGCATAGTCTTGATCCCTAGCCGCATTGACTCTCTCTTTATCTCTGCGGTATTGGCTCCATTTAATACAAGTTCCTTGATTTCTTCCAGCATCGGCATAACCTGATAGAAACCAACCCTCCCCTTATAACCGGTACCATTACAGGCAGAACACCCCTTACCATGATAACAGACTACTGAAGAGGCCTCATCAGGCGCAATGCCAGCATCGATCAATGCCTGTACTGGAATTGGATCCTCTTCCTTACATTCACTACATACACGTCGTGCCAGACGTTGTGCAGTAATCAGATTT
Source organism: uncultured Desulfuromonadaceae bacterium (assembly GCA_964292275.1). Lineage (GTDB taxonomy): Bacteria > Desulfobacterota > Desulfuromonadia > Geobacterales > Pseudopelobacteraceae > CAXYUZ01. The sequence continues at coordinate 83,034 of CAXYUZ010000008.1, read as the reverse complement.
ACTGCCGATGCAACCAGAAACGGCTCAATCCCCATATTAAGAAGACGATTGATAGTTGAAGGGGCATCATTAGTATGCAGTGTTGAAAGAACCATATGTCCGGTAAGAGCCGCTTTAACAGCAATTTCTGCTGTTTCAAAATCACGAATCTCTCCGATCATAATTATATCTGGATCCTGACGCAAAAAAGAACGTAATGTAGCGGCAAAATTCAAACCAATATCTTCATGCATTTGAACCTGATTTATACCAGCAAAGTTAAACTCGACCGGATCTTCAGCTGTAGAAATATTTTCCGAAACCTTATTTAATTCCGTTAAAGCAGAATATAATGATACGGTCTTTCCACTCCCGGTTGGACCCGTTACAAGCACCATTCCAAATGGTTTATGTATCTCTTTTTTAAAATGGACGAGAGATTCCGGTTCATAACCCAGCTTGGTCAAATCTGTCTGCAAATTGCTTTTATCAAGAAGACGAAGAACTATTTTTTCCCCAAAAAGAGTTGGCAGGACGGATACACGGAAGTCCATATCCTTACCACCACCAAGCTTGATCTTGATTCGTCCATCCTGTGGCAAACGCCGCTCTGCTATATCAAGTTCCGCCATAATCTTGATCCGAGAAGTAATTGCATTCTTAAGTTTCATTGGCGGCTTCATCGCCTCATACAAAACACCATCAATACGATAACGAACACGGAATAGCTTTTCATAAGGTTCAACATGAATATCACTAGCTTTTTTTCTTATGGCATCCTGCAAAATAGCATTAACCATCTTAACAACAGGCGCATCCTCTGTTGCCCGTTCCATAGAACTGACATCGACACTCTCCTCTGTATCAACAACCTCGATGTCTTCTAGCTCAAAATCGCCCATAACATCTGCCAGAGAAGTAGATTGGTCATAATATTTATCAATGGCTGCCTTGATATCACTTTCAGAGGCAACTACCATCTCAACATTAAATCCAGTCATGAATTTTATATCTTCGATGGCAAACAGATTTGATGGGTCACTGACAGCTACGATAAGTGTTGATCCGGCCCGATTGATTGGAACAAGCTGATATTTTTGAACAACATCTGGCTGAATAATTTTAACGACAGCTGAATCAATGTCATATTCAGTCAAATTTACGGTAGGAACGCCATATTGTTTAGAAAGAAACGAGGTAAGATTGTGTTCGGCTATAAAATTGTTTTTAATTAAAATAGAACCAAGACGAAGCTGGCCACCTGAAAGCTTTTGCTCTTCGAGCGCCTTTGCAAGTTGCTCTCTGGTTATAAGGCTATTTTTAACCAGGATCTCTCCCAGCCTGCTCGACTGCATAAATTCCTCCAAAGTCTAATTGGTCAGATACTATGTGGATTAAACAAGGATGTCAAGTTGTTAAGCGATACAAATACTTGCAAGAGTTTTCTTCATTAAACCGAGAGGGGGCAAAAAACCATTCCAGATTTCAAAAGCAAGCTCCCCCTGCCCGGCAAGCATTCCCAGTCCATTTGAAAAACGGAAATTATTTTTAGCAGCTTCAATAAGCAACGGGGTAAATTGAGGTGAATATATCATATCATAGACCTTCAGATCTTTGGAAACTCCCGTAAAATTCAAATATGGGAAAGACTCATTTTTCATACCTACAGAGCTACAGTTTAATAACAAATCTGCACAGGACATAAACTCTGTTACTCCTTCATCAGGTGAGCAAAACTCAAAAACTGTACTGGGATATTTTTTACTAAAAATATTCGATAATTCGTGAGCCTTTTTAATTGTGCGATTTATTATTACGATCTTTTTTGCACCATTACAACAAAGCGCTGCAACTGCACCACGAGCAGCTCCGCCAGCCCCGATCATGACAACAGTGCTATTTTCAGGAATAAAATCAAGATCTTCAGCTAGAGACTTCAAGAGTCCATTACCGTCTGTATTAAAACCAGTCAGATGACCATTGGAATTAAGTACTGTATTCACTGCACCGGCAGCATCTGCACTTGGGTCAAGACAATCAACATACTGAATTATATCGGTTTTATGAGGGATAGTTACATTAAAACCCCTAATACCAAGACAGCGCAAACCATTAACAGCATCCTGAAGATTTTCAGGTTTAACGTCAAATGGCACATAGACGCTCTCAAGTTGACATGCCTTTATTGCTGCATTCTGCATCAAAGGTGATAATGAATGAGTTACAGGATGTCCAATAATACCGTAAATATTCGTTTTTCCACTGATTATATCTAGCATAAAATTACCTTTTCACACCATAGCGCATCAGAATCTGATCAACAGACGGTTGAAGCTCTGTTGACACATTGACAGCATTTTGCAGCATACCCTGGCCTGATTTTATAAGCCCTAGATTAATCAGATATTCTCCGGATTCAAGATAGCTATGTCCATAAATCATGATTGCCTTATGTGTATCTATATCCTGAAAACCATCCTTGCTGATAATACCACGCAGACTATAATTATCCCAAACTGACACATCCATTAAACCGGCTGGTTGATCAATACGACGGATACGATAAATAATACCCTTTTGATTAAATGTAAATTCCGGAAATACAACCGAATATCTTGTTGAAAAATCGATAAAAATTTTACGTTTACCTTCCAAATTATTAAATAGATATTTAAGGAGATATTCTGATTTTTGTGATTGGTAATCAATTTTATGAATACCGCTTGTTTCAAAAAGGCGGGGCATGGCATTCACATACCAGTCAAAAACCAGGTGCGGTGTGTGTGGCAGGTCAACATCCTCGCGCATACGTTCAACACCTTGTAAATACCAGAGAGGGAAAGCACCACTATCCCCCCAGGTAAACAAGACACCGTTCCAGGGCAGAGATCTTAATGAATTTGTCGCAAAATCAAACGCAATGTAATTATTATGTTGATCATTTTCATTATAGTTCTTAATACACAACGAGGCTGGCAACAATAAAAACAGTAACGTAACAACAAGGTAAACTTTCATATTCAACACATCTGGTAATGTACTTCGACTGATTGCGTATTGAATAATACAATTTAGCCCCATGCCAATTACAACCGCTGTAAGAAGGTATAATGGCGTAAAAAACTCTTCCGTAAGGAATATCATCTCAAAAGGAGTATTAAAATAACCGACTATGATCAGCAGAAACGTAACAACACTAACCAAATAGACTATGATAAAATTTCTATTTGTTCGCCACAGGTAAAATAATCCCAGAAAAAAAAGACAGACACCGAACAGAGAATATTCATACGGAATATTAAATGCCTTTAGTTGCCCAATAAGAAGATGAAAGTCCCGTTGCTGCGGTTCAACCGGATATCCTTTCCTTAAAAGATGCCAGATTAACTGGGTAAACGTTTTTGTATCCCCCCAATTTAAATCAGGATTCTGTGTAGCACGAAACGGAAGATACAGATTAACGGCAAATCCCCAAACAGCGAATGCTATTGCCAGCAGATATTCCTTGACTTTTATTGATGTCTGTTTACCTCGAAGCAGAATAAATACAAACCAAGCCGGAATAAATAAAACAACTGTTTGGTGCAACGCGGTTGCCAAACCAGCCAAAAAGGCCGAGGCATAGATGTATTTAGGTTGTGAATTGCCCGTACGGCTCTGTTCCTGCCATTTCAGAAGCAGATAAAGTATGGTAGCAGTAATAAAAGCAAGCAGTGGATAAGGTTTGTCATGATTTGATTGCAACCAAAGACGTGGTGTAAAGGCAAATGAAAGTGCAGCCGAAAAGGCAATACACCGCGGAATCCAGCTTGAAAACAGCGGGTTATCGGTATATTTCTCATCCTTTAACAAAAACAGGGTCAGGATATAAACCATCAAACAGGCCAGTGATGAGGAAAAGGCGGTAGCAACATTGATCCTGAAGGCCATACTTCCAAATGGCAGCCATGAAAATGGCTTGGCGTACATCAAAAACAGGGGATAGCCAGGAGAATGTGCCGAGCCAAGCGAGGCTGTTGCAGCTATAAACTCACCACTATCAAAAAATGTGACTGATGGTGCAAGCGTTGCCATATAAACTGCAAATGGAACAAGTACAGCAAGTACTGCAAAGATATCAAGCCTGATGCTTGTATATAATTTCAATATAGTATTTAAAATATTATTCATATTACCCGGCAGATCTTCGAGCAAAATCCAGTGATATTTTGCCAAACCACATATGAATCAGACCAGCAATAATCACAGGAAAAAATGATGTGGCATGGATAATCAAGGCAATACTGATTGAAACTGTTTCGTCAATACCGAAAATAGTCAATCCTTTAAAACAGGCATAGTGATATGTACCAATAAATCCAGGAGATGCCGGAACCATAACGGCAAAAACCAGTAAAACCATGATGAACATGGATGCGGTGATAGGAAGGTTTATGCCAAATCCCTTGAGTATAAAATCAACCGGCAGAACGGCAAATGTCCAGATCAGAACGGATGAAATGATAACGGCAAAGACATGCTCATATCTGGGAGATATTTTGATACCTGAAATAAACGACTCAAGCATCGGAATCAGCATCCTGACAAGACGATCTGGGAAAGGTCGTAATAATATTCCCACAAAATATAGTGTTTTGTTGGTAAAACGTTTCAGGAGATACAAAAACAGTAGTACAAAACAGTACAACAAACAGGTAATCAATCCCCCCACTTTGAGGGCATATCCTGCATCGGCCATATTCAATGGTAAACTGACTGTAAACAATGTGATAACAAGCATGACCAATACGGTAAAACCATCACAGAGGCGATCAATGACGAGTGAGGCAAAAACGGAAGGCGTTTGAAGCCCCTCCTTCTGTGCAAGGACATAGGCGCGAACAAACTCACCCAGACGTGCCGGAAGGATATTGTTGGCCATGTAACCAATAATAGTTGCCGGATACAATGATCGAAGAGAGATGCGCTTTTCAGGTATCAACAGGTAATGCCAGCGGACGGCTCGCAAAAAATAACTGATAAATGTAAATAAAACCGCCAGCAAAATATAGCGATAATCCATGGACAATAGCGCCAGCGATAGTTGTTTAAACTCAATCTTACGCAACAAAATAACCATAAAGAACAGGCTGATCCCAATACCAATCCAAAATTTTATATCAATTTTACCCTTCAAAAGGTCTCCTGTTCTGACCTACCCGGCAATAGTTTGATTTTGGCAGGATCAGCTTGTGATACGGCTATCCTTGTCGTCTCGACATCATGTGATATGGCTGAAATAAGCTCTTTCACATCAGAGAATTTTTTAACACCACGCAGACGCTCAATGAAACAAATGGAGATATCCCTGCCATATAACTCTCCACTGAAATCGAGAATAAACACCTCAACGGTTCGTTGCTGGGTCTCAAATGTTGGACTGGCGCCGATATTACATGCCCCGGAAAACTGTTGATCTTCAATTGTAACAATAACCGCATAAACACCATCAGCCGGAATCAGTTCATTGCAGGTGGCAATATTGGCTGTGGGAAAACCGAGCATATGCCCAATTTCACGACCATGAACTACCTGACCTACAATCAGATGATAACGCCCTAAAATTTCAGAGGCACCGGCAACGTCACCAGCGGCAATCATCTTCCTGACAAGGGTACTGCTGAAAACAGTGTCCCCCTCCCCGACCGGATCAAGATCTTCAAGCGTGAATCCGAGTTCGTTACCAAGAACGGTCAACGTCTCATAATTACCCTGTCGATTTCGACCAAATGCGTAATCATGACCAATGACAATATGCCGCATCTGTAATGAATCACACAAAATGTCACGAACAAATTCATCAGCAGAAATTTCCGAAAAAGCACGGGTAAACTCAACCACCAAAAGGTAATCAATTCCAGCTTCAGCAATCAATGCAATTTTCTGATCAAGGGTGGTAATCATTGGCGGAGCCTTATCCGGCGCCAGAAAAACAAGCGGGTGTGGAGAAAATGTTACAACGATTGAAGGAAACCCCAATTCCCTGCCGGCTTCAACCAATCGCCTGAACATCTCAAGATGGCCTCGATGGACTCCGTCAAAATTACCAATAGTCACAACGGAACCAGGAATTTTTTCATCTCTTATTTGATCAATTGTCAGGATGCGCATACATAAATCCAATACTATTTAAAATACTGCAACTAGGCTATGGTAGCCAGATCAAGGCGTTTATCCCATCTTCTCAATAGTTCCCGGCGTAAATTCATATTTTCCATGGATAAGGATAATTCCGGATCATTATCCAGAATTTTAAAGGCAAAACTCCGGGCCTGTTCAAGTATTGCCCCATCCCGAATAATACTTGCAACCCTGAAATCAGGCATTCCGGATTGTCGTGTACCCAGAAAATCACCGGCACCACGTATCTCCAGATCTGCTTCGGCAATACGGAAACCGTCACTGCTGGATTCCATGACCCGCAAACGTCTTTCGCCATCATCTGATAGCTTGCCAGGGGTCAGAAGAATGCAACGGGACTTGGCCGCTCCCCGCCCAACCCTGCCACGCAACTGATGCAGTTGTGAGAGCCCAAACCGTTCGGCATGTTCGACAACCATGATTGTAGCATTGGGGACATCAATCCCGACCTCGATAACAGTTGTTGAAACAAGTAAATCGAGTTCATGGGCCTTAAAAGATCCCATGACCGATTCTTTCTCCTCCGGATTCATTCTGCCATGCAACAAACCAATACGATACTGTGGAAATATATCTTCAGCCAGATGTGCAGCCATCTGCGTAGCCGCCTTCAAATCACTGTTCTCAGTCTCTTCCACCAATGGATAAATAATGTAACCTTGACGTCCCTTGACAATCTCTTCACGGATCAGATCATAAACCTGATTACGGCGTGTTTCAAAGTAAACCTTGGTCTCAACTGGAGACCTTCCTGGCGGAAGCTCGTCAATAACGGAGAGGGAGAGATCACCAAAAAGGGTCATGGCCAATGTGCGTGGAATCGGGGTTGCAGTCATGACAAGAATATCCGGATTCAACCCCTTCTTTTTCAACAGTCCACGCTGCAAAACGCCAAAACGGTGCTGTTCATCGATAATCCCCAAACCAAGCCGGGCAAATTCAACCCTGTCCTGTATAACCGCATGGGTTCCGATGACAATCTGTGCCGTACCATCGGCAATCCGCGCAAGTGCCTCTTTCTTTAAGGATCCTTTTAAACCAGAGGTGACAAGAACCGTTATTAGCCCCAATTTACTGCACCAGCCCTGTATGTTATGCCAATGCTGTTCCGCCAGTATCTCGGTTGGCGCCATTATGGCAACCTGATATCCGTTTTCAACGGCAATAAGCGCCGCCATCAAGGCAACCAGTGTCTTACCGCAACCAACATCTCCCTGAATCAAACGATTCATTGGATGCGGCACCATCATATCATTCTTAATTTCAGTCAAGACCCGGCGCTGAGCAGCGGTCAATTCAAACGGGAGCAGCTTGATAAGCTCTTTAGTATAGCGGTGATTAACCTGAAAGGCTATTCCTTCTTCAAGTGTTACACCCCGTTTCTTCATTGCCAGGCCAAGTTCCCAGAAAAAAAACTCGTCAAAAACAATTGCATGGTGTGCCGCACTGCAGCCGTCATTCAAATCAGAAAGCTTTGCATCTACATCCGGCTGATGCAGAGCTCTTAACGATGACCTCAAGTCTGGAAGCTGAAGCTGTTTACGAACCTCTTCAGGAATCAGATCCTGAACCGAAGGCAGAAACTGATCCAGTACCTCTCGCATAACCTTGCGCATCATTTTTTGGCCAAGCCCCTCGGTCAAAGGGTAAACCGGTACAATCCTGCCAAAATTTACTGGATCGGCGGCCAGCAATTCCTGAACGCTCTGGCCGTCAATCAACCACTCAACATCAGGGTGGTGCACCTCTCGCTGATAGCCGTATTGTGAAACCTCACCCGTAAAAACCCCGCTCCTCCCGATTTTCCAGATTCGCTTCATAAAGGTAGGATTACTGTTGAACCATTTCAAGGTTATGGAGCCGCTTTCATCGGTAACAACGACCTCAAAAAAACGCCGCCCCCCCTTTGACGTCAATATATCCGCCATGGTAACCCGACCAAAAAAAATCTCTGTAAAACCGGGCTTCAGTTTAACAATTGGTGACAGCTCCCGGCGGTCTTCATAACGATGTGGCAGAAGATAAAGGGCATCCTCAACATTATCTACCCCACGGCGAGACAACATCTCTGATAGTTTGGGACCAACACCCTTGATGAACTGCATTCTGGTTTGAAGATTTTTGACCGCAATGATATTAGCAGTTGAAATATTCTGATTGGTGTTAGCTGTAACAGGCTTACCAGACGCAGAGAAATCCCCAGTTAACGACTGGCCAGGCTGTTCAAACCTGCGCAGAACAATAGCCCCATCTGCCCCATCCTCAACAGAAACAGCATCCCCAGGTTTCAACCCAAGGCGTTTGAGAATATCTGCATGAATATTAATTGTATGATCTTTTGTAATGGTGACAATATGCATATCACTACAACCATTGAATAATCTTGGGTTAAGTTCAAATCAGATGCAGATTATAGGCAATGTTCAACAAAGTCAAATTCATCAAAGTTGCTTATGATTCAAAAAAGCAAACGCCCTGACAACCTCTAGAGAGTTGAAAGGGCGCTTTTATTAGATTACGGTTTACAATCAGGATATGGCGGCATTCAGATCTGTCAGCAGGGCATTGATGTCAACGCCATGGGCATTGGCACCCTGTTCAAGTCTTTCATTCTGGGCCCCCATACAACCAACACAGCCCATATTGTATTTCTGCAAAACCTTAACCGATTCCGGATATTGCCGCATAATTTCAAAAAAAGTCATATCCTTGGTGATCTTTGACGACATAGGCCATCCTTTCCTGATAAAAATATCCGTACAATTCTACTCGTATTTAATATCAATTATTTCATACTCCTTGATACCAGACGGCACCTTTACCTTGACGGAGTCGTCCAGCTTGTGCCCGATCAACGCTTTACCAACAGGGGATGTACAGGATATCTTAGCTAGCTTGATATCAGCCTCATCCTCCCCAACAATCTTATAGGTAATTTCATCCTCGGTTGATGTATCATAAAGCGTAACCGTTGAGCCAAAGACAACCTTGTCGGGTTTCATATTCGACAAATCAACAACATATGCCCGAGCCAGTTTGCCGTTAAGTTCCTGGATACGCCCTTCAATAAAACCCTGACGATTTTTAGCCGCATCATATTCTGCATTTTCGGAAAGATCGCCGTGTGAACGAGCTTCGGCAATATCCTGAATGACCTTGGGACGCTCTACACGAATTAATCGTTTCAACTCTTCCTGCAGTGCTTCATAACTCTCTTTTGTTAATGGTATCGAATGAGACATCTACCTGCAACTCCTTGATCATTTATATAGTGATAACGATCGCTGTTAATTTGTTTTTTAAACTCCAAGATAATCCTGAAGCGGCTTTACACCAGGATCTTGATTTTTCAAAGCAACAATGCTGTCAACGGCGGCCTTTGATCCGGCGATTGTTGTAAAATATGCAATACCATGCATCAATGCCTCACGACGAATGGAAAACGAATCAGCAACGGCCTGGGCACCCTGGGTTGTGTTCATAACAAGATTGATTTCACCATTCTTGATGGCATCAACAATATGCGGGCGACCTTCAAGGACTTTATTGATCTGCTTGGCCGGAATCCCCTTTTCATTAAGAAAGGCAGCTGTTCCGCCCGTGGCAAGGATTCCAAACCCAGCCTTATACAACTTTTCAGCGGCAGTGACAATATGTTTCTTGTCATCTTCACGTACACTGATCAAGGCATTGCCTGCCAACGGCAGTTTGACATTCGCTCCCAACTGCGCCTTGGCAAAGGCCTCGGCAAATGTATCACCAATACCCATAACCTCACCGGTTGACTTCATTTCTGGTCCAAGCAGAGTATCAACACCAGGAAACTTGACAAAAGGAAAAACGGATTCCTTGACCGAAATATGTTTCGGCACGATATCTTCGGTAATACCAAGTTCCTTCAATGTCTTGCCAGCCATGATTCTGGCGGCAAGCTTTGCCAATGGGCGACCGGTAGCCTTGGAAACAAACGGCGAGGTGCGTGACGCACGCGGATTAACCTCCAGGATAAAGATCCGGTTGTCCTTGATGGCATACTGCACATTCATTAACCCTTTGACATTGAGTTCAAGGGCCATCAGTGCCGTCTGGCGGCGAATCTCCCTGATCAGATCATCCGAGACAGAGTAAGGGGGTAATGAGCAGGCAGAATCACCGGAATGGATACCAGCCTCCTCGATATGCTCCATAATGCCGCCGATAATGACATCCGTACCGTCACAGAGCGCATCCACATCAATTTCTATTGCTGCATCGAGAAACTTGTCAATCAGAATCGGATGCTCCGGTGATGCCATTACCGCCGTGTGCATATAACGGCGAAGATTATCAACATCATAGACAATCTCCATGGCACGCCCACCCAGGACATAGGATGGACGGACAACAACCGGATAACCAACCCTGTCGGCAACCTTCTCCGCATCCTCAAAGGAACGGGCCATGCCGTTTTCAGGCTGAAGCAGTTCAAGCTTGTTCAACATTTCCTGAAAGCGTTCACGGTCCTCTGCCCGGTCAATTGCATCCGGTGATGTGCCGATGATTGGTACGCCAGCCTTCTCAAGGGCAACGGCGAGCTTAAGCGGTGTCTGGCCGCCAAACTGGACAATAACCCCAACCGGTTTTTCGATGGCCACAATTTCAAGAACATCCTCCAGTGTCAATGGTTCAAAATAGAGTCTGTCCGACGTATCATAGTCCGTTGAAACCGTCTCGGGATTGCAGTTGACCATGATTGTCTCATAACCATCCTCGGCAAGGGCAAAGACACCATGAACACAGCAGTAGTCAAACTCGATCCCCTGCCCGATTCGATTCGGTCCGCCGCCAAGGATGATGATTTTCTGGCGATCGGTTGGAGCGGATTCGCACTCTTCCTCATAGGTGGAGTACATATATGGTGTGTAGGCAACAAATTCAGCCGCACAGGTGTCAACCCGCTTGTAAACCGGCCTTACATTCAAGCTCCAGCGTAGTTCACGCAACTGATCCTCGGACATCCCCCAAAATTTAGCCAACGTCTTATCAGAGAAGCCAAACTGCTTTGCCTCCAGCATAATTTCCCTGGTTAAGACAGCCTTTTCAAGCCTGAGCAGCTCACTCTCTTTTTTAATAATCTGATGGATGTTGTGCAGGAACCAGAGATCAATGGCAGTATGTTTGTGTATATCTTCAATAGTCATACCGCTGCGAAGTGCATCGGCAACAAACCAGATCCGTTCGCTGTTTGGAACCCTGAGCTTTTCAAGAAGAAGCTGCTGTTCCTTGATATTCAGCTCTCGATATCCCTTATCTGCCGGATCAAAAAACTTGGAGTCAAAACCGGAAACACCGATTTCAAGGGAACGAAGCGCCTTCTGGAGAGATTCCTTGAATGTACGGCCAATCGACATAACCTCTCCGACGGATTTCATCTGTGTCGTCAATGTTGCGTCAGCTGCCGGGAATTTTTCAAAGGTGAAGCGCGGAATCTTGGTTACAACATAATCGATGGAAGGCTCAAAACAGGCCGGGGTCTCACGGGTAATGTCGTTGGTAACCTCATCCAGTGTATAGCCAACCGCCAGTTTAGCGGCAATCTTTGCAATCGGGAAGCCAGTCGCCTTGGAGGCCAATGCAGAAGAACGCGATACACGCGGGTTCATTTCAATGACAACCAATCGTCCGTTCTTGGGATTGATACCGAACTGGATATTAGATCCCCCTGTATCAACACCAATCTCACGGATGATCTTCAATGAGGCATCACGCAGGATCTGATATTCCTTATCGGTCAGGGTTTGGGCCGGCGCAACGGTAATCGAGTCACCGGTATGGACACCCATTGGATCAAAGTTTTCGATCGAACAGATAATAACGACATTATCAGCCGTATCACGCATGACCTCCAGCTCATACTCTTTCCAGCCAATCACAGACTCCTCAACCAGAATCTCGTCGGTCGGCGAGGCATCAATACCGGCCACGGCCATCTTTTCATACTCTTCCATATTGTAGGCAATCCCGCCACCCGAACCACCCAGTGTGAAGGATGGTCGAATGATTGCCGGAAAACCGACTTCCTTGACAACCTCCATTGCCTCCTGTTGATTGTGGGCAAGGCCGGAACGTGGAACAGAAAGTCCAATTTTCTCCATAGCCTGTTTGAAGAGCGTACGATCCTCTGCTTTTTTGATTGCCGGAAGTTTGGCACCAATCAACTCGACACCAAACTTGTCCAGAATACCCATCTCGGCCACCGATACGGCTGTATTCAGCGCAGTCTGGCCACCAAGTGTCGGAAGTACCGCATCAGGACGTTCCAACTCGATGATCTTGGCCAGGATCTCCGGCGTTACGGGTTCAATATAGGTCCGGTCGGCGAAATCAGGGTCGGTCATGATTGTGGCCGGGTTGCTGTTCAACAGCACAACCTGATACCCCTCCTCTTTCAGCGCCTTGCAGGCCTGGGTGCCGGAATAATCAAACTCACAAGCCTGGCCGATTACAATCGGACCGGCGCCTATAATCAATATTTTTTTAATGTCGGTTCTTTTGGGCATATATTTCAACTCCTCACTAAAAATGATCTTCTATTACTAATCCTGCACCCAACCGTTTTCCAGTTCAAAATTTTCCAGCCATTCCAATGCCTCTTCATACTCGCCATCTGTAATCTTGCGATTAATTCCATCTGTTTCCATGGCCTTATGGGCCGGAAAAAATTGTTTCATCAAGGAAATATGGGTTTCATGTCCCAGATTGGTTACGATCCATTGCAGGGTTTCCCGGCTTCCAGCCAGCCTATCCGGCAATACGAGGTGACGAATAATCACCCCCTTCACCGCCAAACCATCCTGATCAAACTGCAAATGACCGACCTGACGCAGCATCTCTGAAACAGCAGCCCGATTAAAACAATGATAACCGGGTGCGGCAGACATACGAATCGCCGTAGCATCATCCGCGTACTTCATATCCGGCAGATAGATATCCACAACCCCGTCAAGCAGCCGTAATACATCAACCTTCTCATAACCACTTGAATTCCAGACAAGCGGCAGATTGAACCCATCCGCTATTGCCTGCAGTAAAGCCGCCAGAATCTGGGGCAAATAATGGGTCGGCGTGACAAAATTAATATTATGCGCACCCTGTTTTTGCAGCTTTAACATGCGTTCGGCCAACGCCTTGACCGTGAGATCCTCGCCATTCCCCATCTGACTGATGGGAAAATTCTGGCAGAAGCGGCATTTCAGTGAACAACCGCTTAAAAAGATCGTTCCGGAACCGTTTATTCCGGATATGGGCGGTTCTTCACCGGTGTGCAGATTAGCCGAGGCGATTCTGGGGAGCAAGGCCGCCCCACAGACGCCATGCTGCCCCTTTATGCGATTGACGCCGCACTCATGGGGACAGAGGTCGCAGGCGGCAAGCCGTTGATAAGCCGTGCGCACCCGCTGAAGCAACACACCGGTATTAAAAAGAACTGTGTATTTCATTTGAATATCAGTCCGGGTGTTAATTTTTCGCAAGGTCAAGGCAGCCAAGGGAATCGGCGGAGGCGTAGCAACGCTACGCCGCACAGCGAATTCCCGCAGGATGACGCCGAGATTGCGAAAAAGCAGCGCCCGTTACCTGTTTTTCTCCATCATTTCCACGAACCTGCCAAACAAATACTGTGAATCGTGCGGCCCGGGTGAGGCCTCCGGATGGTGCTGCACCGAAAAAATCGGCAGAGTGCAATGACGAATACCCTCAACCGTCTGATCGTTCAGGTTTTCATGCCCAAGACAGGCGACGTCACCAAGTGAATCCAGATCAACAGCAAAACCATGATTCTGTGATGTAATCTCAACCTTTCTGCTGGCCAGATCCATGACCGGCAGATTGGAACCATGGTTACCAAAGGGGAGCTTGACGGTCTTTCCGCCAAGGGCCAAACCAAGCAACTGGTGTCCCAGACAGATCCCGAAAATAGGTTTCTTACCTATGAACTTGCGAATCTCAGCCTGTACCTGTACCAACGGTTCAGGGTCTCCAGGACCATTACTGAGGAAGATCCCATCCGGGTTCATGGCGAGAGCCTCTTCCGCCGGGAAGGCTGCCGGTACAATCGTAACATCGCAACCGGCGTCAATTAGGCAGCGCAAAATATTATATTTAATGCCAAAATCGTAGGCAACAACCTTGTATTTAAGGCTGGCAGGATCGACCTGTGGATACCCGTTTTCAAGATCCCAGCTTCCCTCGCTCCAGTGATACGGCTTTTCGCAGCTTACACCAGAAGCCAGATCAAGTCCGGACATGCTTGGTAATGCCTTTGCCTTTGCAATCAGGCTGGCATGATCCAGGTCAACCGTGGAGATGACCCCGTTCTGGGCACCATGGTCACGCAGATGCCGGGTCAGGGCGCGTGTATCTATCCCCTGAATACCAACAACGCCATTTTCCTTAAGGTAATTGCCCAGACTTGTGGTGGCCCGCCAGTTTGAGTAAAAATCATGATATTCCTTGACAATGAAACCGGACAGAAATAGTCCGCGACTCTCGATATCCTCCGGATTAATCCCGGTATTGCCCATCTGGGTGTAGGTCATGGTAACCATCTGCCCCTTATAGGACGGATCCGTAAGAACCTCCTGATAACCGGTCATGGCGGTATTGAATACCACTTCACCGGTTGCTTCACCAGTTGCCCCAAATGATTTACCCTCAAAAACACGCCCATCGGCAAGAGCAAGTATAGCTTTCATGATCAGACTCCAAAATTTCGTTTTTAACGTTTATATACCAGTTTACCGGCAACAATGGTCATCACAGCCTGACCCTTCATGGTTTCACCCAGCCAGGGTGTGTTTCTGGATTTACTGCGGAGCTGTTCCGCCTCGACCTTCCACTCGGCATTTTGATCAATAATGGCAATATCAGCCGGCTTGCCAACCGAAAGTGTTCCACGGTCAAGACCCAGAATTTCAGATGGTTTAAGCGACATTTTTTCAATCAATTGATTAATTGTCAGAACACCCTCTTCAACAAGTTTCAACGAAAGCGGCAGAGAGGTTTCCAGGCCAATGATACCGTTCAGGGCAAAATTAAACTCGACATCCTTTTCATCACTGTGATGTGGTGCATGATCGGTTGCAATACAGTCAATCGTTCCGTCAGCCAGAGCCGACTTGATTGCCGCAAGATCGGCAGCTTCACGTAATGGCGGATTCATCTTGGCATTGGTATTATAACCACGCACGGCATCATCGGTCAGGGTAAAATAATGCGGTGCGGTTTCACAAGTAACCATCACGCCACGGCTTTTGGCATCGCGAATAATCTGTAATGATCCCTTGGTGGAGACATGGGCTATATGAATCGGTGAATGGGTATACTCCGCCAGCATAACATCACGGGCCGTGGCAATATCCTCGGCAACACTTGGTATCCCCTTCAGGCCAAGTTCGGTGGAGGTGTAACCTTCATTCATAACCCCTTCACCAACCAAGGCAATATCTTCAGCATGGCTAATCACCATGATACCCATACCACGGGCATACTCCAGTGCGCGCCTCATCAGCTCCGGACTCAAGACCGGTCTGCCGTCATCGGATACGGCAACACAGCCAGATTCCTTCAACTCCCCCATCTCTGCCAGTCGTTCACCATTGGAGCCATGGGTAATTGCCCCGATTGGAAAAACATTACAGAGCCCGTCACTCTTTACCTTATTGATGATATAACTGGCAACCGCCTTGTTATCGATCACCGGTTTTGTGTTCGGCATACAGCAGATCGAGGTAAAACCACCAGCAACTGCCGCCTGGCTGCCGCTAATGATATCCTCCTTGTATTCCAGTCCGGGATCACGCAGATGCACATGAATATCAATCAGCCCAGGCACAACCAGCATTCCGGAGGCGTCAATCACCTCAATATTTTTTTCTGGTTTGATTTCACTGGCAATCTGACTAACCAGCCCATCCTCAACCAGAAGATCAAATTTTCCATCCAAGCCATTATGCGGGTCAATCAATCTGCCGTTTTTTATCAAAAGGTTCATTATTCACCTCAAAAATTCAGTTTTCTATGTTCAAAGTTCGTAGTTCAAAACAAAGGGCCTTGAACTCAGAACAGGTAACAGATTCACTCGAGTTCACCGCCGCAAACATGGTAAAGCATGGACATCCTGACCGCCACACCGTTTTCAACCTGTTTCAAAACAAATGAACGATCACAGTCAACCACGGCGCTGGACATCTCGACACCACGGTTTATCGGACCAGGATGCATAATCATTGCATCTGGTTTGGCCAACTTCAGGTTTTCCGGATTAAGGCCGAAATAACGGGCATACTCGCGGGCGTTTGGCATCAGCGTCTTCCCCTGCCGTTCCTGCTGAATACGCAACATCATAACCACATCAGCATCCTCAATCGCATCCTTCAAGGAATTGCAAACGGTAGCATTACCAAGACGCTCAATACCGGGCGGAATCATGGTCGGAGGACCAGCCAGAAACACCGAAGAGCCTAATTTGGTCAGGCCATGGATATTGGAACGGGCGACCCTGCTATGGGATATATCACCGACAATTGCAACCTTGAGGCCATCCAGTCGGCCAAAATGATCCTTCATGGTCATCATATCCAAAAGCGCCTGGGATGGATGTTCATGGGCACCATCGCCAGCATTGACAATCGAGCAGGGAATCTTTTGAGAGAGAAAATAATGGGCACCTGAAACCGCATGACGCATGACAATAATATCCGGCTTCATGGCCAGCAGATTCAAGGCGGTATCGGCAAGCGTCTCTCCCTTGGTTGCAGAACTGGTCGAGGGGGAAATATTAACAGTGTCAGCCGAGAGCCTTTTGGCAGCCAGTTCAAATGATGTTCTGGTACGTGTGGAAGACTCGTAAAAAAGATTGAGGATCGTCTTGCCACGTAATGTCGGCACCTTCTTGATGTCGCGATTATTAATCTCGCGCATGCTCTCGGCAGTCGAAAGGAGCAGTTCAATCTCTTCCTTGGTCAAGTCCTGAAGCCCAATAATATCCTTATGTTTGAATTCTGACATGCCCCCTCCGGTTATTTCTCGAGTACAATCTCAAGCGCATGGTTTGATTCATCAAAAACAACCTGCACGTTTTCCTTAAGACTGGTCGGCACATTACGACCAACAAAATCAGCCCTGATTGGGAGTTCACGATGTCCGCGATCTATCAGCACAGCCAGTTGTATGCAGCGGGGACGTCCATGATCCATCAATGCATCCATGGCGGCACGGATCGTCCGGCCTGTAAAAAGAACATCATCAACCAAAACAACCTTCTTCCCTTCCAGACTGAAAGGAATCTCTGTTCTGCCGACCGGCTGATGTGGTAATTGGCCGCTCAGATCATCGCGGTACAGGGTAATGTCAACCGTGCCAACCGGAACACCGGCGCCTTCAATGCTGGCGATCATCTCACCGACAGAAGCAGCCAGATGGGCACCGCCGGAACGGATTCCAATCAGGATCAGATCTTCGACCCCCTTATTCCGTTCCAGGATCTCGTGCGAAATGCGGGTTAAAGCCCGCTTTATACCAGATCCATCCAGAATCACAGTTTTTTGGTCGGACATTTCAACCCCCTTGAAGACAAAAAAAGAGTCTTATCGCGATGTGCGCAACAAGACTCTCTGAAATAAATGAATTCTGATCTATCATGGTTGGCACCTTTGTCAACCTCTCGGGCTGTATTAAAAGGCAAAATAATTTTAGAGACAATAACACCACGCTTACGGCAGGTCAAGGTGCTTTTAAGCAATGAAAGTAAAAATCAGCCCCCCTTAAACCGGATTCCCCAGAGTCCCGTTGCAACAGATCGGGCAAATATGCTAAAGCTTGTCTACCATGAAAAAACTGAATCTACCACAGCAGCAGGCTGTAAATCATACCGAAGGCGCCCTGCTGATACTGGCTGGAGCCGGATCAGGAAAAACACAGGTCGTTACCAGCCGCATCGTTCACCTGATTAAAAACAAGCAGATCCCTGCCGAGAATATCCTGGCCGTTACATTCACCAACAAGGCGGCCCGTGAAATGCGCGAGCGAGTCGCCAAGATGGCTGGCAAGATCGCCGAGGGGATCATCATCTCAACCTTCCATTCCCTTGGGGTACGGATTCTGCGCCGTGATATCCGCATCCTTGGTTTCAAACCGAATTTCTCAATCTACTCAACCTCGGATCAATCAGGTGTGCTCCGTCAGGCAATGCGCGATTGCAACATCGATCCCAAACAATGCGATCCCGACACCATCCTCTGGAGGATATCGGCTGCAAAAAACGGGTTGGTGGCACCCAACGAATTTACACCACGCAGTGATGACCGAATCGAACTGGCAACGGCAGCGGTTTATCCCCGTTACCAGGAACTGCTTAAAGGCTTCAATGCAATCGATTTTGATGACATCATCATGCTCTCGGTTCGTCTGCTGCAATCCAACAAGACCATCCTCTCTTACTGGCAGGAACGATTCCGCTACATCATGGTGGACGAATACCAGGACACCAACGCCTCTCAATACCTGCTGATTTCACTTCTGGCTCAAAGACATGGCAACATCTGCGTTGTTGGTGATGACGATCAATCGATCTATGGCTGGCGCGGTGCCGAAATCCAGAACATTCTCAACTTTGAAAAACAGTACAAAAATTGCCGGGTCATCAAACTGGAGCAGAATTACCGATCAACCAGTTCAATTCTCGATGCAGCCAACAGTGTCATAAAAAACAACAATATCCGAACCGACAAGGCCCTCTGGACTGCCATCGGCCAGGGTCGTGAGATTGACCTGATTGCCGCTGAGAACGAAGAGGATGAATCAGCCCGGATTGTCGACAACATCATGCTCGATCAATTCAAGAGCAAACTGACCTGGTCCGATTTTGCCATCCTCTACCGTTCAAATGCCCAAAGCAGGGCCTTTGAGGAACGCTTGCGCCAGGAGCGGATCCCGTATGTCGTCATCGGCGGACAACAATTCTACGAACGCAAAGAGGTCAAAGATGCCATTGCCTACCTGAAGGTGATCGACAACCCCAGTGATGAGGCTTCACTGCTGCGAATCATCAATTTTCCGCGCCGCGGAATTGGTGATGGTACATTAATCAGATTGAACCAGTGGACACTGGAAAACGATGTGCCGCTGTTTGAGGCGCTGGGACGCGTGCACGACATCTCCGGGATCTCTGAATCGTCCAAAAAAGCCGTTGCCGGTTTTCATGCCATGATGAAAGGGGTTATTGACGGCTTCAGCCAGTATCGGCTGGGAGAACAGGTCAATGCCCTGTTCAACAAACTGCGCATTGACGATGAACTATACCGAACCATGACCGATGCGGCCCAAGCGAGGAAACGAATAGAGAACATCGAGCAGGTGGTCAACTCGCTGGCCATGTTCGAAGAGCAGAATCCACGCGCAACCCTGTCGGCCTTTCTTGAGCGCATATCACTGATGGATGAGGATAAACCGGCGGATGATGACAAGGAACATGGCCAGAACGCTGTGACACTCATGTCGCTCCATTCCAGCAAGGGGCTTGAATTCAGCCATGTTTATCTGGTCGGTGTGGAAGAGGATATCCTGCCGCACAAAAGATCCATCGAAGAGGACCCGACCGTAGCCGAAGAGAGACGTCTTTGTTATGTCGGCATCACCCGGGCCCGCAGGCATCTGACGATATCCCATTGCCGTACACGCAGAAAATACGGCGCTATTGAAAAGAGGAATCCAAGCCGCTTCATTGCAGAAATACCGGAACATTTGCTGCTGGAGGCCTCGCCATCATCAGATGAAAAGCAGATGGATTCGGATGAGATGGCATCGGATTTCTTTGCGCGAATGCTGGCAGACTGAAAAGATTGGTTTTTTTTATGGCATGAAGCGGTTCAACATTGTAATAATGCAATCTATAAAAGATTTAAATTGGCAATTTTGGAGGTTAGTACATTGAAAGTTTTGTTTATACACCCGCACGGCAGCAATTTCATGAAGGGTGTTAAAGATATTACGACAATTTTCAATCTGATGCCGCCATTGGGCATGATGAGTATCGCAGCCGTACTTGAACAAAATGGCATTGAGGTTGAATTGATTGACTGTTATGCCCGACCGGAAACAGTTGAACAACTGGTCAAAAGAATCATCACTATCTCACCGGATGCAATCGGTTTTTCGTGTACAACTTCTTCATTCCTGGAATGCAACCGAATTGCGGAGGCGCTCAAACAAAAACGTCCCGATATTGTCACCGTGGTTGGTGGTGCCCACGCATGCACAATCGGGGCCCCGCTTCTGGATTCATTCCCGGCGATTGATTATCTTGTAATTGGCGAGGGGGAAAACACCATGCTAGAACTGGCCCAAGCCGGATTCAAGAATGTGGCGAATATCCCCGGTGTGGCCAGCCGCATCAACGGTGTCGGAACACTTTCATCGATCAGAGAGCTAATCCCTGATCTCGACTCACTCCCCTTCCCGGCCTACCATAAGCTGCCGCAGTTTCCAAAGCGCTATAACCTGCCGCTGTTCAGCTATCCCAAGGCGCCCAACAGCAGCATCATCTCCAGCCGTGGCTGTCCATACTCATGCTCATACTGCGACCGCTCCGTCTTTTCACGCGGTTTCCGCTTCAATTCTCCAGAATACATCCTTGAGCATGTCGCCATGCTCAACCGTAATTACGGTATAAAACATGTATTTTTCTATGACGACCTGTTTACCTTTGACCGCAAACGGGTGGCCGAGTTTTGCGATCTCAAGGAAAAAAAGGGAATCAAGGTAACCTACAACTGTATTGCCAGACTTGAGCATGTCGATGCCGAACTGTTAGCCCTGCTGAAACGTTCCGGCTGTTGGCAGGTCAACTTCGGAATCGAATCCGGCGACCCGGAGGTCGTCAAAAAACATCGTAAATTCCTTGGTCTCGATGAGGTGGGCATAAAACTGAACATGGTTCGCAATGCCGGAATGAGGGTCAAGGGACTCTTCATGGTCGGACTGCCGGGTGAAGACGAGGCTGCTATCCGGCGAACCATTGACTATGCGCTTTCACTGCCGCTTGACGAGGTGAATGTCACCAAATTCACCCCATTCCCGGGCGCCCCTGTCTACAAAACCATACGTGACTTCGGCGAATTCAATGAAAACTGGGAATTAATGAACTGTGTCAACTTTGTATTCATTCCAAACGGCATGACCAAGGATCAGCTGGAAGATCTGTACGACGAATTCATTCGTCGCTTTTACCATCGTTCAGAGATCAACATCGGCTACGCCAAGATGCTCTGGAAATCACCGCACAGCTTCCTCTCCTTCATGCGCAACCTTCCGGAAATAATCTCGTTTGCAATGAAACAGAAGTGGTAGTAGCTGAAAATATCCAAGGAGTTTTAAGTGATCAGACATAAAGATAGCGGTGCCCATATTGCAGAACTGATAAAAATGGACAAGACAGCCCTACCAGAGGATGGCGGAGAGAACTTTAACCGTTTGATCTTTGCAAAAAGCCCATACCTGCTGCAGCACGCCGAGAATCCTGTCCAATGGTATCAATGGGGCGAAGAGGCCTTTGAAAAGGCTCGAAGCGAGAATCTGCCAATCCTGCTATCCATCGGCTACGCCACATGCCACTGGTGCCATGTCATGGCCCACGAATCCTTTGCTGACGAAGAGGTGGCAAATATCCTAAACAGCAATTTTGTCTGCATTAAGGTTGACCGTGAAGAACGGCCAGATATTGATGACTTCTACATGACAGTCGCCCACGTCTTGACCGGCGGCGGTGGATGGCCGCTGAACGTCTTTTTAACCCCTGACAAGCAGCCATTCTTTGCCATGACCTATCTGCCCAAAAACGAACGTAACGGCATGGGCGGTTTTATCGATCTATTGACCAACATTACCGCTCTCTGGACAAAACATCCGGCCGAGATCGAAAAAAATTGTAATGGGATCATGGGTGCCCTGGAACAGTTGCAGCGCACCCCCAGCAATGAATGCCCGGAATTGAATCACCTGAGAGATCTGGCATTCAAACAGCTTGCAGCAATTTATGACGACAAAAACAGCGGTTTTGGCAAGGCCCCTAAATTCCCAATGCCAATCAACCTGAGTTGGCTGATTGAGATCGGCGCCAGCGGCAACGACAAGGCGCTGAAAATGGCCCTTGATTCGCTGCGCAAGATGCGCCAGGGCGGAATCTGGGATCAACTGGGTGGTGGCTTGCACCGCTATGCGGTTGATGAGAAGTGGCTGGTTCCACACTTTGAAAAAATGCTCTACGATCAGGCCATGGTCGCCCTGACATCACTGGAGGCCTACCAGGTCAGCGAAGACGAATTTTTCCTTGGAATGGCTGAAAACATCCTCTCCTTTGTCAGCAACGAGCTCTCCTCGTCAGAGGGCGGATTCTACTCGGCGCTGGATGCAGATTCCGAGGGTCAAGAGGGGAAGAGCTATGTCTGGAAGATGGATGAAGTTGAAGAGATCCTTGGCGAAGATGCCGAACTGTTCTGCAGGTTCTACGGCATAACTGAAAACGGTAATTTTGAGGGGCATAACATCCTCAATATTTCGCAGGAACTGGAGGCATTCTGTTCCGAAAACAGCCTTGACCTTAACGATACAGCCGGTCTGCTGGATGAATGCAGCGAGCGTCTCCTGGAATTCCGTTCCGAGAGGATTCAGCCGCTGCGTGACGAGAAGATTATTACCTCCTGGAACGGCCTGATGATCGCCGCCTATGCAAAGTGTTCCGCAATTACCGGTGATGAAGAATACCTCGCCATTGCATCCGACTGTGCCGACTTTATTCTGAATAACATGCGCCGTGAAGATGGCCGCCTGCTGCGCAGCTACCTTTGCGCCCCATCTGAAGTGCCTGCCTTTCTGGAGGATTACGCCTTCCTCTGTTATGGATTGTTCGAACTTTTCGACGCAAGCCTGGAAGACAAATGGCTGGAACTGGCGCTGACGTTGATGGATGATCTGCTCAGATACTTCCGTGACCCGGAAAGCGGCTCGCTTGTTAAAACAGGCCTGGATGCAGAACAGATTCCGGCAATCGCCTCACTTAACCATGACGGCGTCACCCCATCTGCATTTTCCATGGCAGCCAAGTGCATGATTCGACTGGGACATGCCTGCGACCGCATGGAACTACTTGACCATGCCCATGCCATTCTGGCCATCCCACTGGATGATTCATTGCAAAATCCGGTGTCACACCTTGGATCGTTACAGGCATTTGCAATGCTGGAAAACGAACCGGTCATCTGTACATTCTGCGGTGAATTCGAAGAAGAAGATCTTCAGGAGTTAATCTGCGTGATTGGAAATCACAAAACAGCTAACTGGTTCATCAGGAGAGAAAACCCTTCGGGCAGTGGCTCTGTAAACATCTGCACATTTGGGACCTGTCACCCACCGGTTCATGATGCCGATGAACTTGAAAAGCTGCTGGCAAAAATTGAACTTTGACGTTCAGTAACATAAAAAAATGCATATGGACATGGTGTCTGTTGCCAAACCATGTCCATAATTGCCATACCAGGATCAGATGCAGTAATTTGCAAGTGCAATTACTGAAATCCATTTAAACATCAATCCCCCATCAATACGCATATCTCCTCACACAATCCACAATACCAGACACATAAAAATCTTTTTTCCAGCCACTTGCAATAATGACAATAAATGATAGTAATTAATATCAGCTTATATTTATTGTTAATTATGTCCTGGGTGGAAAAACAAATGAGTGCACAAATCCTGATTGTAGACGACGAAGAAATGATCAGAAACCTGCTCTGCCAGTCTCTGAATCATGCCGGCTACTCATGTCATCAGGCATGTGATGTGGACGAGGCATTTGCCGTACTGGGCAGTCAGCATATTGACCTTGTATTGTCGGATATCATGATGCCTGGCAGAAGTGGTGTCGAACTGCTCAAGGATATCAAGGAAACTGACCCGGATATCTCCGTACTGATGATCACTGGCCTTACGGATACCAAAACAGCCCTGGATTGTATTCATTACGGAGCAAATGACTATATTGCAAAGCCGTTCAGTGTGGACCGGATTGTTCTGACGGTCAGTAATCTGCTGGACCGCCGCAACCTTGCCATGGAAAAGAAGCACTACCAAAACATGCTGGAATTCAAGGTATTTGAAAAAACCGAGCAACTAAACCGCACCATGATTGACCTTAAAAACGCCTACAACGATACGTTGGCCGCACTGGTCAAGGCGCTGGATGCCAGGGAAAAAGAGGTGGGATCACATTCGGAGCGGGTAATGAACTATGCCGTACTTTTGGGCAACAAGATGGGGATCAGGGGCAACGACCTTGAACACCTGGCTAAAGGCGCCCTCCTGCATGACATCGGAAAAATCGGGGTTACGGACAACATACTCCTAAAACCAGGAAAACTCGATCCCCAGGAATGGGAGGAGATGTACAGGCATCCGCAGATCGGCTACTCAATCCTTTCAGAGATTGATTTCCTGGCAAAGCCGGCTGAAATCATCCTCAGCCACCATGAACGTTTTGACGGCAGCGGATATCCAAACCGGCTCAAGGGAAACAGAATACCAATCGGGGCCCGTATCTTCACGCTGATAGACACGCTTGATGCAATGACCTCTGATCGTCCCTACCGCAAGGCGCTCCCCTTTGACAAGGTCAGCGCCGAGATCATTCGATGCAGTGGCAGCCAGTTCGACCCGGAAATTGCCGACCTGTTCCTGTCAATCCACCGTGCGGAGTGGGAGGAATGCGCTGGCCTGACCTTTCTTTAAGTAAATCAAACCTGCTCATAAAATCAGACTCAGACCGGATCAGACCGTTAACCCTGTCATCATGCGACATACATCGGTTTGCCATCATTCAAATAGACAATCCCCTTGACAAGCCTGTAGATCATCCAGATTCCGGCCACGGCCAGGATAGCAAAACCGATAATAATAAAGCATGCAATAACACCAATGGTGCACCAGAGCAGTCCAAACCAGAAGGTACGCATCTGCCAGCGGAAATGGCTTTCCATATATGTGCCGGCAACATCATCTTTTTTAACGTAATTGAGGACTATGGCAACGATGGCGGTTAAACCGACCAGGTATGACGCAGCATAAAGACAGTAGATCAGCATGGTCAGGTTCTTTGCCGACTTTTCCCGATCCAACGATACAATATTTTCATCTTCCATCTTGAATCTCCTTGATCGACTATGGGATCAACTCAGCAGACATTCGACTATGGTAAAAACATGGGTATATCAATTAGCAGACAGGCGTTCCAGAAGATATTTTTCAAGCCGGTCAAGAGCAACCCTGATATTATCCAGAGAGTTGGCATAGGTGAAACGGATATACCCCTCCCCCCCCTTGCCGAAATCAATCCCGGGTGTCACCCCGATATGTGCCTTTTCAAGGATATCGAAGGCCAGTTGATAGGAATTGGTTGAGATATGCCGCGCATCAACAAAGACATAAAAGGCGCCGGTCGGCTCAACCTTGATTCTGAATCCCATCTTCTTCAGCCGCTCAATCATGTATATCCTGCGCTGATTGTAAGTCTCTCGCATCCTGGCCACATCGTCCTGAGCATGTCTTAAAGCGGCAATTCCACCAATCTGTGAAACGGAATTGGCAGCCAGATAGAAATTCTGATTAAACTTCTGGATTGAGCGGACAAACTGCGGTGGAACAATCATGTATCCCAGGCGCAGACCGGTCATGGCATACATCTTTGAAAAACCGTTCAGCACAAAGGCATGCTCGGTGAACTCAAGGATGGAGTGTTCCTCCCCCTCGTAAACCAGGCCATGGTAGATCTCATCGGAGATGATATATGGCCCCAGCTCACTGATCGCCTTCATGCGCTCGGCAGAGAGCAGGGTACCGGTTGGATTACCGGGCGAATTGATCAAAATCGCCTTGGTGCGTTCGCTGATTCTGGCGCGGATATCTTCCGGCCTGTACTGGAAACCATCATCTTCAAAAACGGGAACCGTAACCACACGCCCCTCGAGAAATTTGATAAAGTTAGGATAACAGGCATAGTGAGGATCAGGGATGATCACCTCGTCATCCTTTTCCAACAGCATTGAAAACAGACTCAACATGGCTGGCGATGTGCCGGATGTCACAATGACCTGATCAGGGTTAACCGTAACCGAATAGGTACGTTTGTAATAATCACAGATCTCCTGGCGCAGTTCATACATACCGAGACTATGGGTGTAATGGGTGTTACCGTCCTTAAGGGCTTGGCAGACCGCATCACTAACGCATTCCGGCACCGGGAAATCTGGTTC
Organism: uncultured Desulfuromonadaceae bacterium; assembly: GCA_964292275.1. Taxonomy (GTDB): domain Bacteria; phylum Desulfobacterota; class Desulfuromonadia; order Geobacterales; family Pseudopelobacteraceae; genus CAXYUZ01. Next base: position 56,536 of record CAXYUZ010000008.1, on the reverse strand, counting down.
GCCAATCTCGAGATGAATGACATCAATGCCGTTGCGCTCCATCTCCTGGGCCTTTTCGAGGACATCCATGGCAATGAATGAAGACATTTCGTTAACTCTGGCCGGTATCATCAGTTACTCCTCCCTTTATCAGGCAACTCCATAAAACCTGCCACCTGCCTGAAATATTCATCCAGATCCGCCTCGACAAAAAAACGGTTACGGGCCGGTTCAAGCATGACCTTACCCTTGTTGACAACTACGGTGTTTGCCTTTGTGTAACGTGGCAGCAGCGATGCCGGGGTAACATTCAACGATGATCCAAGTACCAGCAGAAGGTCTGCCCGCGAGACCAGTTCCTCTGCGGTATCAAAATCCATCACCGACTCACCGAAAAAGACGATATCCGGCTTGACAAGACCGCTACAGAAACGGCAAAGAACAACCGGGCTGGAACTGCTGTTTTCCATCTCCGTGGTCCACCAGTCATAGTCCAGATCGCTGAAACGGCTATGACACGCCAGACAGGTCGCATGACGATAGGAACCGTGGAGTTCCAGGACCGTACGACTGCCAGCCTGTTGATGAAGTATATCGATATTCTGGGTAATAATCCCGTCCAGCAGACGGTTATTTTCAAGATCGGCCAGAAAGGTATGCGTAAAGGTTGGTTGTAGCTGTTTGACCGCTTGGGCAAAATCAAGGGTAAATTCATAGAAGTAACGTGGAGATTGCTTGAAATGACCGATTTCAAAAACCAGTTCTGGGTCATAGCGTCTGGTGACGTAAAGTCCGTTAGGCCCACGAAAATCGGGTATCCCGGCTGCGGTGGAGATTCCAGCCCCGGTCAGCACAACCGTGCTGTTGGACTGCCGGATCATCTCGGCACAACGTGAAGGCTCCAGTGAGTACATCGCCCCCCCTTTCAAGCAACAAATTTATTCTTATTATCCAAATTCAAAATTAAAGATTCAATCGCCACGAACAACGTTCTTAACAGATCTGCAAACGCTCTTTAAACCGTTCTTGATATCCTCAGCGCCTTTTTTAACATCACGTTTGATCTCTTGACCGTTTCGGACAACACCATCCTTAACCTCGTGTCCAAACTGTACGGAGTTATTCTTGACCTCACTGCCGGTTTGCATAACGGCCTCACAGGTTTCTCGACCGTTCTTTTTAATGTCATTACCCAGATCAGCACTGGCAGCGAGGGGCAAGGTAAGGATAATTGAGGCGATAATGAATATTCTGATGAGGTTGATCATGATCAAAACCTTCCTGCAGACAGTTATGGATCTCTGCGCGAACGCAGATAAAAAAGGATTGCGGGCAGTGTAAGCAGCGCAAAGAATGCTGTAAAGAAAATGCCGTAATTGGTTGCCCAGCCGATTGAGGCAAGCGCTGGAAAATCCGCAAAGGCGAGTGAGCCGAATCCGGCTATGGTTGTCAACGCGGATAAAAGCACGGCCCTTCCAGCCTGGACGTAATTTGTTTCTGCCGCAGCGCTATCCGTTTCACCGCTGCGGTAATAGATATACATCCCATAGTCGCTTCCCATCCCCACCAGCGTCACCAGCACCATCGAGTTCATGAAGTTCAGGCCGGAACCAAAGGCGACAAGACAACCAAGCATGGCAATTATGCCAGTAAACAGCGGAAAAAGGGATGAAAAAATACCCATATAACTTCTGAATTGTGCCAAAAGCAGCATCAGCACCAGTGTGCCACCCAGAACAAAACTCAATCCAAAGCTGCTGGATACGGAATCGGCCAGCTGCTGGCTGACAAGCTCAACCGCCGTCACCCTGGCCTTGGGATCCAGGGCTGTCAATTCCCTGATGAAGGCCTCCCGGTCAAAGGAATTATCATTGTAATAGAGATAGCTAAGGGAATGATAACCTTCCTGGTCATGAATCAGATGCCGGTTGACGACTGCTCGCAGGGGTGATTCCAGAAGACGACTAATCCCATCCGTCTCGGCAATAGGCGCTGCTGTGGCAAAACCTTGCAGTGCGGTTGAAAAGGCCTTGAATGAATCCGGTTCGAAGCCATGTCTGACAAACGCCCCATTCAGCAGATCCGCTGCTCCCGGATTGACTCCACCAGCTGTCAGCCCCTGCAGGATCGCCTTTTGCTGATCATATTCATTGATAACGCTGTTGATTGAAGACCATCCACTTAGCTGGCCGGCCTGATGATACCTTGCAATCAATCGTCCGATGGCCGCGGAACGTTGCAGAATCAAACGCGGATCTGCTCCCTCAACGGCGATCATCATCTGTCGCGGGGCAAGGCTGAGATGACGTTCAATCTTTTCCTGAGTCAGAAAGGCCTCTGAATGACGCGGCTGGAGATTCTTGAGTTCGCCGTCAAAGTGGATCCCGAATATCGTTGCAAGCGTCCCCGAGACGATGATCAGAAGCGAGAACAAAATCACACGACGAGGCCTTCTGGCGCAGAAACGCCAGACAGCCCCCAGACCGAGGGCAGGTAGCGGCCGATAAACGGTCTTTGCAAAGCGTTCCATGAAGATCAATACCGGCGGCAGGAAAAAAATAGTCGCGTAGAATGAAAAAATCACCCCCAAGCCGACCAGGAGTCCCAGTTCATAGAGCGCCCTGACATCAGAGACCATCATTGCAAAAAACGGCAGTGCCGTTGTTGTGGCTGCTGTAAACACCCCCCGCCCGGTCTCGACAACCGTCAGGTATAATGAGCGTTCCAGGTCAATCCCCTTGACCCGCTCACAGTGGAAACGGTCGTAGAGCTGAATGGAGTAATCCGTTCCCAGACCAATGATCAGCGCCATGAAGGCAAATGAAATGATATGCATGGAAGGGAGGAAGAAAGAGGCGCTTGCCAGGGAGAGCAGAACACTGAATCCGATAATAACCGGGATCAGTATGGTTGGTAATAAACGCCGATAAACAAAATAGAAAATGGCCAAAACAACTACCAGCGAAAGGGATACGCTGGAGGTGATATTGCCCTTCATCTCCGATTCATCAATAACGGCACTGATATGCGCACCGGCACATGTCACCGAAACCGACAGTCCGGCCCGCGCCTGATTGATCCCCTTGACCAGTTCTCTGGCAAAATTCATATCACTGACCGGATGGGCCGGTTCGGCAATAACAATCATCACCTTGCCATCCCGGGACAGGAAATATGGTGAGGCTGGATCAAGGTCAAGCGCCTGGCTGGCGGCCTTGAGCCTGGGCAGAAACAGCTCCCTCAAAAAAAGCGGGTCAGAGCTGTACAGGGATGACATGCCACCGGCAAGCTGCCCGGCAAGCTCATTCTCCATACGGGTGAGACTCTTATCAAAATTGACTGGCGAGAGATACTCTCTTAAGCGCGGCAATTCACTTTCAGGTACGAAAAGCTGGGGATGGGCTGCGGCATAGGCGATAAAATCACTGAATAGCCCCCCTTCTGACTCGTCATAAACACGCCAGGTAACCCGGCTGAAAGCGGGTTCGGAGTTGACCTGCAAGGCCTGAAGCCGTGTCACCAGCTTCTGGGCCTCACCAGGTAGTTGCGCGGGATCCCCCTCCAGCAGAAAATATGCCTCTTTGGCACTGCCACTCCATTTCAGGGAATCCATCATCAGATTCAATGCCGGCAGTCTGGAGGGGAATAATTTAAAGATATCGGACTCAAAGCGGGTGGAAGCGACAACAAAACCGGATACAACGACCAGCAGCGTCGAAAGTAGAGTAATTGCCAGCGGAGATCGCGATGTAATCCGGTAAATCCATTCCAGATGGCGATAACTGGCACGATTGCAACCGGCAATCAAACGGCGTATCAACTCAATCAGCAACTTCAACTATGATCCCTTTAACGCTGAAAGCGGATAAACGGTTAATTCATTCATTTTAGGCTCAAAGGCATCCGCAGCAATCTCGCCATTCACCTCGGGGTCACTGATCTTGAGGCTAAAACGGTCGCCAATCGGGCTTTCCATGACAATTTCAGTTGCCAACGGGACACCGTTGATGACGATATATTCATCGTAACTGGCCTCCTTGCCATCGGCAAGTTTTTTGGAGACAACTACTCCATCGGCATACTTGACGAGCTCCCTGATCCCGGAACTGTTGATCCGTTCAATGGAACTGTTCTTACGCTTAAGATCAGGGGTATCAATCTCCATGATCCAGCGCGCCTGACGCCATTTATCGGCGTCACCGCCAGCCGGCAGATCCTTGAAAAGCCCACTAAAGGCAACTCCGTTAGATGTGTCAATGATTGCGATATGATCGCCTGAAACAAAGAGCTCCATCACGGTTGTTCCAAAGGGAGAAAGGATTATCAGACGCATCTGTCCCGGGCGTTTATAGACCATTAAACCACTGGCAGACATGGTCTGACCATCCTTGGCAATGGAAAAAACCGCATTGGCAGACAATGTTTCAACAACAGCGCCATCCTTGTAAACGAGCGGTGCCTTGGGTGTCATGGCGCAACCGGATATCAGAAGAAGCGATAAACAGAGTAATAGAATAAAACGTTTCATAATTCCCCAGATCTGATCAGTCAATTTAAATTGGAATAATACGGAGAGAACAGTCATCAAAAAGGCATCAGAGGCGGAAGTCCCTTGCTGTCAATCCGGTATTGCGTTTGATATTTTTGAACAGCATTGTTGAGCGGTCGCCGTTCTTTTCAGTAATGGCAATCTTTTTGATTGTTCCATCCTGCTGAAAAACAATTGAAAGTTGTCGGATCTGCCCCTTGGACTTGGGAAGCACGTTAACGGTATAAACGGAACCGGTCAGGTCCGATTGAATATTCATCCCGTCCGGGATTGACTTTACCGGCTGATTAAAGCGCACAAACCACCCCTTCAACCCCTGCTCAGGGGGAAGTATGATTCTGCTGCGTTCATTACTCCCACCCATGACCTGCTCGATAACCGCGTCGTTGAGCAGCATGCGGCTCTTATAAGGGGAGACGATTTCAAGATAAAACAGATCCGGCTTGCGAAAACGGACTACCCCGTTCATCTTCATCGTCCTCTTCATAACGGACAGTTTTTTTTCCTGGGATATATCGGCCGTAAAATCATTTATGCCGCTAAAGGCCTTGCGCAAGGCCTCCAGCCCATCCTGTGGCGCAATCTGCCGGGCATGGCCGACAAGCGGAAGTAAAAGAAGAACAAATAAAACTAAAACCACTGAAATTAAAGATCTATTACCCATTTCAAACCTTTCCGATACCAAGCGTCAACTGCGCTTCTACGAGCTGAATACCATTGCATGTAACAGTGCCTTCAACAAGACAGAGCCTGCCGAATGACTTGATGATAGCGGCCGAAACGAGGAGGGTATCACCCGACTCTGCCAGCCGGCCAGAAAAGATAGTCCTGTCAATCGACGCAATGAAACCGCCCCCTTCATCCTGATGGCTGGCGGCAATCCCTGCCAGCTGGGCAACCATCTCGATCAACAAAATTTGCGGAAAGGGTGTTATCAAGCCGGTGACAAGCTTTTCGGCAGAGGCGGAAACACCTGTTTCAACTGCCACAATCCTGTCCAGCATCAGAAACGGGTAGCGATGGGGCAGGTATGCAGCCGGATCGGGATTAAACAGGGGCGCCACCACTTAAGCAAATTGAGAAGAACGGGCCTTCCGGTGATGCGGATAGATGGAGGGCCGTTTCATCGGCATGAAGCGATGCAGCAGTAGCGGCAATGGAAACGCCACCCATGCCAAGGGAGCGGCCGATGCAGGGGCCAACTTCCAGACGCCTGTCAGCCACTGGCAGGGCAGCCATGATGGCAGCATGATCAAGACAGGTACCGGATAAGGTCAACAGGGAGACAGCACCGCAACCGCCCAACAGCAGTTCCATGGCCTCGCACTCCCGGTCGGTTGGCAGCAACCCGATTGTGCGGATCTGATCCACCCGGCCACGAATGCAGGCGCCTCGGTTGGCAGCATGACTGGCACTTTCCAGAACAATAATGCCGCAGCCCTCACCAAATGGCGGGGTATTTGGCTCAAAACGCCCCATCTCATGCAACCCCTGCAGCATCAGCGGCGTAACCTCATCGGCTCCACCGGCCAGGACGACATCCGCCCTGCCCTCCTCGATAAAACGGCAGGCCATCAGAAAAGCCGATTCAGCGGAGCAGAACCGTTGGATCAGGGTCACATTGGGTCCCTTGAAACCATATTCGATGGAGGCATTGCTGGCGGGTGAATTGGGCACTGTGTTTGGAAAGATCATCGGAATCAAACCGTCAACCCCGTCCGCAAAATAACCGCCAAGAAATTCGGCAGAGGTTGAAACACCACAGAAACCGCTCCCCAGTGCAATCCCCATCCGGTCAAGGGAGAGGGTCTTCAGATCCAGGCCGGCATCCTTAAGCGCCAGCCCGGTAACAGCAACGGCATACTGACTGCAGCGATCCATCTTACGGGCCTTCATGGGCGACATATACTCGGAGACCTTGAAGGCGGAGGCCTTGCCCCAGCGATAGCAACCACCCTGTAGAACGTCCTCCGGCAAAATCGTAAAGGCATCACGCCCAGCAGCAGCCAGATCAGTAACGGCAGCCACACCTGTTCCAGCGGCTGTAATGGCAGAATAGCCGCTTATAACAACATTTTCGAATGAATGGATCATTTTGAAAGCACCAGTGAGGTTACATTTCCGCCGAAGGCGAATGAATTGGACATGGCGACTGAACAGCCACTTGGCTTGCTGCCGTCGTGACAATAATCAAGATCACACTCAGGATCATGCCCCCTGAAATTGAGTGTTTGAGGAATAATGCCCCGATTGAGGGCAACTACGGTGGCAACCGCCTCAATGGCACCGGCAGCCCCGAGGCAATGCCCGGTCATCCCTTTGGTGGAGATCAAAGGAACATCGTTGACACGCTCCCCGAAAACCATCCTCATTGCCTGGGATTCAACCACATCATTCAGCGGGGTACCGGTTCCATGGGCATTGACCCAGCCAACCAGTGAAGGATCAATCGCTGCGTTTAAAAGCGCCTCCCGCATGACACGCGCTGCCACAACACCACTCGGATCGGGGGCGGTCATATGATGGGCCTCGCCGGCAAGCGCATAGCCACTAACAAAACCATATACCTTCGCACCCCTGGCAAGTGCATCCTCTTCAGACTCAAGAACCATAAAGGCAGCGCCTTCACCGAGTGAGATCCCCTGCCTGCCCAGGCTGAACGGTGAACAGGGTAACGGATCAACAACACGCAGGGCATTGAATCCAGCAAAGGTCAGGATTGAAAGGGTATCGGCACCGCCGGCAACAACCATTTTCAGATGGCCACCGGCAACAAGTTCGGCACCCCAGCCAATCGCCGTCGCCGAAGAGGAACAGGCCGTTGTGACCGTATTCTGGTATCCGCAGAGATTGAATCGTCTGGCAATATCCGTTGCTGTCTGATCAGGAAGAATCCCCCTCAGCAGAGAGGGGTGTTCCTTGACTCCGGCCAGATGGGCCTTAAGCCATTTTTCACCCTGAAACATACCGGCAGCGCCCCCACCCATGGAGATTCCGGTTTCAAAAGGGGAGTAATATCCTTCGACACCGCTGGAGTGCAGTGCCTCGCCGGCCGCGATCAGACCGAACTGATCGGAGCGGGACAGTTTCCGCGATTCTTTACGATCAAAATAATCAAGGGAATTAAAATTCTTTACCTGGGAACCAATCCGGGAGGGAAAACTGGAAACATCAAAGAGATCAATCGTTTCAACACCGGAGCGACCTTCGACAAGCGCCTCGGCAAATTCCAGACTGTTCTTGGCAACACCACAAAAGACACCAATTCCGGTTATAGCAACCCGTTTGCTCATGCAATACCACCATCAACAACAAGCGATTGGCCTGTAATATAAGAGGCGCGACCTGAAGAGAGGAACAGTACCGCGTCGGCAACATCTGCAACGCTCCCGATTCGCCCCAGTGCAGAGCTTTTCACAATCCGTTCGACAATTTCCTGCTTAAGGGCAGCTGTCATCTCCGTATCAATCATACCGGCTGTAACCGCGTTGACCCGGATTCCCATTCCGCCGACCTCACGGGCCAGGGATCTGGTCAGGCTGATCATCCCCCCTTTGGAAGCGGCGTAATTACTCTGCCCGGCCGTGCCGATCAGGGCGGAAATAGATGAAATATTAACTATACTTCCGCTACGGCGGGCCATCATCTTGCGCACCCCCCACTTGCAGCAGTGGAACAGTGACTTCAAATTGGAGTTAATTACCGTATCCCAGTCATCATCCGGCATCATCATCAGATAGCAATCCTTGATCACACCGGCATTATTTACCAGTACATCTATATAACCGCCAGTTGCGGAGGCACTGTTCATAAGCCTCTGAACGTCCTCTGAATTGGAGACATCCGCCCGGACAGTCGTTATGCTGCCGGGAAGCCCGGCTGCGTCTGACTCAAGCTGCCTGGCGGCCTGATCATTGGCAAGGTAGGCTGCAAATACATTGGCGCCCTGACTTGCAAAGGCAAGTGAAATCCCCCGCCCAATGCCGCGCGTACCGCCGGTAACAACTACGATTGAATCCTTAAATTCCATAAACGCCCCATTTGTATAAAATGACGCTTATTATAACGGCCAGTCATTAAAAAGTCCAGAACTGGAAATCAGCAACATCAGGCAAGCGGCCTGTGGTGGCTGCGGGAGATACTCTTGATCAATTTCCAGAGCGGCCCCCTGACCTTGAAGAGCCGGATGGCATCGAGCATGGCCGAACTGATATTGACCTCCAGCCCCGGCACGACCCAGTTCTTGCGCTTCATGGCCTCTGAGGTGACAATCTCGGAAAAGCTATCCTTGATTGCCGGCGAGATATAAAAAACCGGATCAAGCAAGGGGGTATCGGCGGTGATATACCCCTCCGCAATAGCCGTTATATGCAGGGTGGTATTCGGATAGATCCTGATCCCGGTCATGGCGATGACCGCTGTCGGCTCCAACTCATCCATCAGCTCAAAGCTCTCCAGTATGGTTTCCCTTGTTTCCCCGGGGCCGCCAAAGAGCATGTAATGACAGAAATCAACATCCATCTCCTTGCAGAGCCGTGAGGCTGAACGCATATCCTCGACAGTGAACGATTTCTTGAGATTGTTCAGCATCGTCTGCGAACCGGAGTCACTGCCGTATTCAACGGCATTGCAACCGGCATCCAGCATCAGCTGCAGCAGTTCACGGGTGATAAAATCCGGGTTAATGAAAGCCGACCAGTTGATCGGCAATCCTTCACTTATCATCCGCCGGCAGAGCGCCTCGGCAAAATCAGTCGGATAGTTGAAGATATCATCCACAAAATAAATGTAGTTTACATCAAACTGCTCCACCAGGGTGCGGATCTCGGCAATAATCTCATCGATTGGACGCAGCCGCATGATCCTCCCCTCAAGATGGGGATAGGTACAGTAGGTACAGGAAAACGGACAACCGCGCTTGGTCTGCAGATTGGCCATGCCACCATCGCTATGGTAGCGGCTGACGTTAAAGAGTGAGCGATCCGGTGTACAGATGCTTGAAAGCAACTGGGGCGCGACAAACGAATCCGCACCGGCAACAACTACACCAGGAATGGCGGCTGGATCATGACCGGCCTGAATTGCCTCCAGCAGTGCCGGCAACGCATCCTCCCCTTCTCCGGCAATACCGTAATCGGCGCCAGACGCAGCCAGAACCTCCAGCGGCATCAGAGAAAAACCGGAACCGCCAACAATCACCTTTGCGTGCTGCCGGCATGTATCGGTGATCTTGCGCAGAGCCGGGAGATATGACCGGCTGTCCGGCCAGGTCACGTTATCCAGGTTACGCAGGGAAACGACAACCACATCCGGGCATTGCAGGCGCAACGCCTCCTCCAGGGAGCGATACGGATCGGTTTCAAAACAGAAATCAAGGACGTTCAGATCATGTCCAGCCGCCTTGAGCGGTGTAGCCAGAAACGAAAGCCCAATCGGAAAGACCGGGTATGGATCACGTTCGCGGTTAGCGGATAAAAGCAGAACCTTCATTGGCACCTCAACCATTCAATCATTTTATCAAGCCGCTCGGATACATACGCCGGCAATCGAAACTGCAGAACACCGTTCATATCCGTCAACGCATGCGTGGTGCTGCCGCTGGCCAAAATGACACCATCGACATCGACGATATCACTATTGAACTGCAACAGGGCAGAATCCGAGGGAATAAATGTAGTTCGCACGGTCAATCTGTCATTGAACCTGGCCGGTTTCAGATACTTAAGCTCAAGCTTGACAACCGGTGCCAGATACCCAGCCTCAATCAACTGGAATGCGTCAACCCCGAACTGGTTAGCCAAATTATTGCGACCCACCTCAAGCCAGCTGACATAATGCCCATGCCAGGCGACATTGTAGACATCAACCTCGTTAAAACGAACCTGTATGACTGTCTCAAAATTTTTCATATCTGACTATCTACCCACCTGTTCAATTTTGTCAACGCCTGCCCTGCCCCGACCTCAATAAAACGGCTGGCGCCCTGGGCCCGGGCGGCAAGATAACTGTTCTGCCACCAAACCGGCCTGAGCAGTTCATCCAGCAGAAAGAAAGGGATCTCCTCAGCATTCAACGGACGCTGGTTGATATGATTGAGTAACAGCACACGCGGATCGGCAAAGTGATAGTCGGCAAAGATCGTTGCCAGATCAGCGGATAGCGGCTCAATCAGCGGGGTATGCAGCGGGGCATCGCAGTCAAAGATCGATACGGAGAAGGCACCAGCCGCTAAGGCCGACTCATTTGCAGCAAGTACGGCATTGCGCTCACCTGCCATCAAAAAATGGCTGGCAGTATTGTAATTTGCCAGATACACCGAACTATCCGCTGCAATACGCTCGACCCTGTCGGTCGCAAGGCCGATGACACACCCCAACGCATAGGAAGCATCACGGGACATCCGATAAAGTGCATCACCAACCCTGGCGGTAAGCTCCAGCGCATCCTGTTCACGAATCGATCCGGATGCGGCCAAGGCGGCATAAATACCCATACTATGTTCAATAATCAGGTCCGGCGCCCCGCCACCATCACGCAAAAGACGGCAATGCTGGAGACTGGCGGCAGTGCCATATATCTGCAGCCTGACATGCTCACTTGCACGATCACCGCAATCCTCCCAACGACAGGGATCAAAACCGGTTGCGGAGCGGCAGATCTCGGCAATACCACAATCCGTATCAGTCGTCAGCAACGACTGATCATGGCGAAGCGGCTGTCCGGGAAACATCCAGCAGTTCATCGTCGTTCCCGCCTCGGAGAATATGGGCGCTGCAACGATAAAAATTTTACCTGCTGCTGACCATGATCATACTTACATCGGTTTTGCAAATTTAACCTTTCCCAATTAAACCTGTGGATTTTTACGGCGAAGAGCAGACCTGAAACCAAAGTTCATCGGCCCAAACACCTGTACGGAGCGGTGAAACTTGAAGATGCGGCGATACATGGAGGGAAGCGAATAAAAAGACTTATTTAACCATTCATAACCCTGCTGAAGTTCTTCAATAGACATGCCCGATGGCTGGAAGGTAACATGCTCCATATCGTAGTCACGCCAGTCATTGGAGAAAATTCTCCCCTCTGCCTCAAGCCGTCTCCGCACAGCGGTGCCGGGATAAGGTGTCAAAAGCGGGAAGATACCGGCCTCAAGCCTGGCATCCTCGCTGAACCGCAATATTTTTTCAAAGACATCCGGCGTATCACCATCATATCCAAGCACAAAGGAACCTAGTATACCGATGCCATGATCGCGGAAGATTCTGGCATATTCCAGATAATTGCCGCTCTGATTGGTTTTCTTTCCCATGGCGACAAGCGATTTCTGTTGCAACGACTCAAAACCGACAAACATGCCGATACAACCAGATTCACCGGCGGCCTGAATCAACTCGGCGTCCTTCGCAAAATCGATTGGCGCGTGGGACATCCACTTCAACCCCATCCCCTTCATACCCCTGAAAACAGCCAGTGAGTAATTCCGGTCAGCCACAAAATTATCATCAACAAAAAAGATGAATGACCCCTTTTTGCTCAGGGCACCGATCTCGCTCAACACCTTTTCAACCGGTCTTTTACGGTACTGTCGCCCAAAGAAGGATGTCACGGAACAGAATTCGCAATTATGTGGACAGCCACGAGTGGTCTGCATGATACTGGTCAGCAGATATCCGTTCTTGTCGAACAGCTCGCGCCGGGCAGACGGGATCAACGTCATATCGATCAACGCATCGGATTTATAGAGTGACTGCAGGTTGCCGGAGCGCCAGTCGGCCAGAAGTCGCGGCCATAAAAGTTCTCCCTCGCCGATCACCACCGCATCGACATGCCGGCTCGCCTCATCCGCCATATTGCTGGCATGAAAGCCGCCCATGACAACAGTTTTACCCATGGAACGAAAACGGTCTGCTATCTCATAGGCACGAACCGCCTGGGCGGTCATGGCGGTCAGCGCAATAATATCGGCATCAGTGGAATAATCCGGGGCGGCAAGATTGTCGTCGCAGAAGTCTATCTCCCATTCAGCAGGCGTTACAGCCGCAATTGCGGCCAGTGAAAGTGTGGGAAATTTGAATGTCAATTCCCCCCACAATCTTCCCTTCGGCCAACCTGGTGAGACAAACAGTATCTTCATTCAATCACAGACCTTTCCGAATTTGACTCGATGGACGTGTTGCAAGATGTTCACGCATATATTCAGCTGGTTTCATCATGCGCTGGGTTCTCCAGAGAACTCGAAGTATATAGGGTATCTGCGAAGGACGCACCTGCTTGATCCAGTCCATGATCCCTTTATCACCGGCTGTATTGAGGATCGAACGCCGCCATGTCTCGGCATAAAGTTCAAAAAAACGCTGGGCGCCGATCCTCGGTTCCCAGAGCAGATGGTGCATATCAAAATTCGACCACTGCTGTCCAACCAGTTTATGCTCCATCTGCCGATAATAATCGGTGCCCGGCAGTGGTGTACGAATCGTAAAACCGGCACGCTGCAGGCCGTACTGCTCCACAAACCCCCACAACTCCCGGAAATCATCCTCTCCCCAGTCCGCATCAACCAGAAAGTTTCCATTGATGCCGTAACGCAGTTCCCTGGCAATTCGGACCGCCTCGACACTGTCTTCAACATCAGCACCTTTGTCCAGGCCAGCCAACCCTTTGTCACTGGCGGCCTCAAGGCCGAGAAAGATATCAAAATCCTTGGCCAGTGGTCGCCAGGCCTCCATCAGATGTGCACTGCGTCTAATCAAATCCGTTCTGGTCTGCACCAGAATCCAGCGTTTATAAACGCCGCGTTTCTTCAATGCCGCCGCAAGCTCAAGGCTCCGCTCGGGGTTATACCAGAAGAGGTCATCGGCAACAAAGACGGCATCGCCACAGTTGGCGAAATCTTCAACGACAGAGGCCAGGTTTCGTTCACGGCAGGAACGCTGATACAGTTGCCAGACAGAACAGAATGAACAGTTATGGGGACAGCCGCGGGCTGTTTCAATCAGCCAGACCGGCTTGAAGAGCAGACAGTGATAGCCGGAACGATGACGTTCGACCAGCTTGCGGGCCGGTAGAGGAACGATATCCAGGCTGGTTCGCTGCTGCAGCGGAAAGGTGGAGATCCAACCTTGCGGGGTTCTGAGACGCAGGGCCGGTACGGTTGTTAATGGTCGTTTTTTATCAATGGCCTCAGCCAGCAAAGGTACAACTTCTTCGCCATCATCAACCACAATGGCATCAATGACATCCGCCTCGACTGCGGCTGAAAAGGCGGCGGCGGCATGACCACCAACCATAATGAATACATCTGGGGCGGCACGCCTGATCTCCCGGGCCGTCTCAATAACCCTGTCAAATTCGAGGGCATGCAGACAACCAATGCCGACAATCTGCGGTCTGGTTCTCTTTACCCACGTCATGGCAGACGAGGGACGAAAGCGGAGATCCGCAATAGTAACCTGATCACCACGCGCAATCAGAGCGGTTGCGATATATTCAAGCCCGAGCGGCTCAACACAGAAAAAAGGCCCCAAACCAAAACGGTCATTACCAGGATGGGGACGCAGCAAAAGAACATTCATAAAGCGAAATACACCTGTAATTCCATTGTTAAATCAACGATGAAACCTGAACAGCATGTCGCATAATCAATGCGAAACCACCCAGCAGAGAAATCAGTCAGATTTAAAATGGGTATAAATGAGATAATCTAACAAACTGCAGTTTCCGGTTTAGCCCCTGTTTTCCTCGATAAAGGCGGCCATGCTGCGAACGGATGCAAATACCTTGCTACCAGTAGCTGCATCGGGAACAACCGTTGCAAACTCCTTTTCCATGGCAACAACAAGCTGCAGGGCGTCAATCGAATCGAGTCCGAGTCCCTCGCCAAAAAGCGGGGCATCGCTATCAATTTCTTCAGGTGTCATGCCGTCTATGCGTAAACTGCTGATAATCATCTGCTTAACCTGTGTAATCAACTCTTCTGTCATGAAAACCTCACTTAAATAAATTGATATCTATATCAAACTAAAAAAATCTAAACGAAAAAACAGCAGATTACTGCCGGTCTCCCCAGTAATCATAAAAGTTGTACCACTGGTCAGGATATCTGCTGATATATTTTTCAAAAACCTTGATCAGCTGTTCCAGACCACTCCTAACGGCATTACCATGCTTGCCATGGCCACCAGTAAAGAATATTGCATCCTCCATAATGGTTGCGTATGAATTATGCTCACTGACGACAAAAACCGGAATAACCGGAGCCCCACTGGCAAGTGCCAGATAGGCTGGACCGACCGGAATATTGGTTTGACGCCCGAAAAAATCCAACTTTATGGTGTTTGAAGAGCCGTCCCGATCCCCCAGGATTGCCAAAACCTCGTTGCGCCGCAACGCATTAACTGCCTCAATGATTGCCAGTGGTGACGTATCATCCCGATCAACATAGATAAAACGGATTCCGCGATCATTACGAAGTGCCTCGCGCATTTCATTAACACTTTCATCAGGTTCGCGAAAGGTCAGAACATTCACCGGATAACCTAAATCGGCCAACCCAAGACCGCCCAATTCCCAGTTGCCGAGATGGGCAGAGACCAGAATAGCACCTGTGCCGGCTGCCAGGGCATCATCCAGCGGCTTTGATGAACTGCTCCGGCCAATCAGTGAGTGCAGTTTCTGACCGGAGAGATGCATGGTGAGCATGATATCACACCAGTTCAGACCAAATTTATAAAAAAGGGAGATAACCAGCGGCTCTACAAATCGACGTCCGGTAACAACCCGCAGGTTGGCACGAACGGCCCGACGCTGTTTCCCAATCAACAGATAAAACGTAAATGTTGTTAAAAAGGCCATTGGCGGTACCAGTGCACGCGGTACCAACCGCATAAACAGATCGATCAGAAACAGATTAAGTCGGCTATATATCGTCATAAAAGAGCAACAATCAATCCACTAATTGTCAGAACCCCTTTTTTTGCGAGAAGGATGCTCCTTAAACTCTTCATCCCAAACCTTGTCAGCTATCTTGGCATACTCTGCAGAATAGTCATCCATCTTATCCGCCAATGTTGTAAATATCTCCTCCGCACCAGGATGGGTTGGATATGCCCCCTCTGACTCGAACAGTTCTCGTCCATTATCGGGATGATCAATCAGCATGCAGGGGCGAAGCAGATTGTCATGCTCCTGTTTCTGACGAATCTTGCGAAACAGCGGAGAGCCAAGTGCTTCGCGCAGGGTCGTCTTACGGATGTTATCAACGGCAAAGTGGCAAAATACGCAAGGTTCAACATCGCCATTGGCATTAATATGGATATATTTTCTGCCGCCAGCCATGCAGCCGGAGACCATCGGACCATCGTTCCAGAAGTCAATCACGACCAGAGGTTTACTGGCCCTGAACTCGGCCACATGCTTGCGAAGGTTGTCACGCTGCTCAGGTGTCGGCATCAGGTCAACCTCAGGCTTGCGCCCAACAGGGACATATGAGAAGAGCCACATGGCAAAAACACCCTTCTCAATCAACATATCCAGATATTTACCGTCAGTTATAATATCGCTGTTTTTGCTTGAATGGTTAAAGGAACCGCAGAATGACAGCCCTCCTTCACGCAGCAGGTCCATGGCACGCATAACCTTTTTGAAATGTCCGGCACCGCGCCGTTCATCGGTTTCCTTCTCATACCCTTCCAGGGAGAAGGCAGGCATGACATTGCCAACCTCGGTCAACCTAGCCACCATCGCCTCGTCAATCAGACCACCGTGGGTAAACACCAGAAAAGCCATATCACTGTGCTTTTTAAACACATCAAAAATGCCCTTCATATAAAACGGCTCACCACCGGAGATGACGGCGAAATAGATTCCCATCTCCTTCATCTGCATCAAAACCGAATCAAGTTCATCCAGTGTCAGTTCAAGACTTTTACCATAGTCACCGGCATAACAACCATAACAGTTGAGATCGCATTTCATTGTCGGGCTGATAACTACCGTAGATGGCGGATAAAATCCATTTGCGTCAGCCCACTCTTTCCGCTTGTTGGTGCCGTTGAGGAGATGATTAATGGCAAGGTTGCTGATCCATTTATCACGCTGATTGGGGTGCAAATCACGCAGAATTCGGCGTGGAAACTCGATGCTGGGATGTTTTTCGATGATCAGATTCCTGATCCAGCGAATCCTATCCTTGTAATAATCCTTTTTTGGAATCATCTCCATCAGGTGAGTCATCTTGACAAGCGTTTCATCAGAAGAATTGGTTGCCAATGTGAGCAGGTATGAAAGCACCTTTTCCTTGGTGTAATTTTTTAACGATTTAATCATGGTCTTCCTTCACATATAACGTAAAAAAGTCATACAAATATTCCAGGTATCACGAACAGGGCGATAATGACTCGTTGAGCGGCCATCAGCAACCCTGGGCGGCACAGAAAGAGAGCCGATGGAGAAGCCGCATTTCCAGCTCTTCATCAATATCTCCATCTCCAGATCATACCCCTGTTTCTTCAACACAACCGAGCGGAGCAGGGCAACGGAATAGAATCTGAAACCGGACTGGCTGTCGCTGATTTCAAAACCCGTTCGTTTACGCATGCACCAGACGCCAAAACGGTTCCAGAACTTGCGCAGACCACTCATCTGATCAAACAGACTGAAACGTGATGCAATCAATATTCCGTAACGTCCGGAGACCCCGGATTCAGCCAGTTTGCTGATAAAAGTAGGGTCATGCTGTCCATCAGCATCCAGGGTTATAACCGCATCAAAACCATTCTCGATCGCCCAATTAAAACCAGACAAGAGCGCAGCCCCCTTACCCTGATTGCATGGATGCACAATCAAATTGACGTTGTGAAGAGACGCAACCTGACTTGTCGAGTCAGAAGAACCGTCATCAACAACGACAACCGGAAAACCTTGCTGCAAAGTTTCAGCAAGAACATTTCCCAGTGTCAACGCGGCGTTATATGCAGGTATCAGGACGCAGACGGCCATAATTCCACATGCTGCCTGAGCGGTATACTGGAGCTGACTCTGGAAATTTGTTTTATAACCAATGATGCATCCTTCCTGGAACCATAAACCGGATATCGAAGATGCAGTGGCAACTTAAGTCTGGGGCCGTCCGGGTCCACCTCGCGCGGATGAATATAAAAAACAGACGGATAACCTGTGGATTGTGCCTTTTGCATCCCCTTTAAAATAATTCCCAACGGGAAAAAGCGAAAACCCCACCCGCCAGCAACAGGAAGACTCCCCAAAGGAGTCTCGGTCACCAAGGGTGGAATTTCCCATAAATTACCAGATTCTGTGTTTATAATATAAGGTTTTTTTGAGCCATCAGGATCACCAACGAAAGGTAATGGGGAACAACTTGAATCGTAAAGATATCCCTCGGAAACCAAAATTTCAAAGGCCCAGGGGGTCCTTTTTCCCAGTGACCATTGTGGCGCCCTGAAGCCTACGGGTGGATAACCGGTTTGATCCGCGATCAATGCTGAAGTCCGGGCAAGCTCTCTCCTGAATTCAACCGGCCCAAGTTCATGTACCAAGCTGTGGGAGAAGCCATGGGAGGCAACCTCATGGCCACGCTCTGCAATCCTGACCGAAAGCTGTGGTTCCGCCTCTGCCACGGAACCCAGAAGAAAAAAGGTACCTTTGACACCTGTTTCATCAAAAAGATCCAGCAATTTCAACGTATTATCAAAAACTCGCCAGTCACCACGTGATAGATTGAGCGACTCAGTAAAGCCGCAAATATGAAACCAATCCTCAACGTCAACTGTAAATGATGTCAAAAACACACTAAGCCACTGTAAAATTAAAGTATTTTGAACAAGTTACATCATTTTATAAAAATCGTCAAGAAAACTCAAAAACAGACAGTAAGCTTCATTCAGTTACAAGTTGATAATTACCCAATCCATAGGCTGAATACTTACCAAGGTTCAAATAACTGCCCAGTGACAGAATCTGGACAAATTCCATAGAGGGCGACACAACCTCAAAAGAACCATAAAAACCACCCATTGAATCAAATGGTTTTAGATATGTTTTGAAACCAACAGTGGAGGTTTTAACAGCAACCTGATCATCGACAGCTGATGACAAACGACTGTAATCAAAATCAAGATTATAACCGCCATAGTAGGCTGTCATGGCAGAGCAACGACGCATCAAGGCACGAAAAAAACCGGAAAAAGAGAACACCCTTATCACAGAACCGGCTTTGAAAAGCCGTACTGGAGAGACAAATGATACCCGAACACTCTCACAATACGGAACGCTTGCAAGAATATCATTAACCGAAACAAGGACGGGGGCAGTTGCAACAGCAGCCAGATCAACAGAAACCCCATCAATTCCCATGCTGTAGACACCTTTCACGGCAGCAGGCAACCGGTTAACTGTAAAAAATGAATCAATCAGCTCAATAACAGCGTCAATAAATTGCTGCATAAGCTGTATGGCCGGTCCGATCAATATCAATGCTAGGTCAATGCAACATGTCGATTCCTGTAAAGAATTGACCTTGAACAGAAATGGTAACGGTGGTTTCTGATGACGCCTGACAACCTCTGGGTCCGCAGATAACCACTGGCCAAAAATCATTTTAAACGGGCAAACCGGATTCAGAAAACAGCTATCGTCTACGGCAAACGAACAATCACTGCAGACAATCCGCCTGAAAAAGCCATCAAATCTGCGTAGCTGCTGATATAGATCAAAAACAGGCAGGCAACCTTGATCGCATTGAATTTTGAAAACAATATGAGCAAGATTCAAATCCATAGCCACCCGACAAATAAAAAAAGGGCAGCCATAAGGCTGCCCCGGAAAAATAAATCAATAACAAATTAGCAGAACTGTGCCTTGATAAACTCACGGTTCATACGTGCAATAAATTTAACATTGATGCCCTTAGGACATGCTGCCTGGCACTCATAGTGGTTTGTACAGTTACCAAAACCACACTCCTGCATAGCAGCAACAAGATCCTTAACACGTTTCATTGCTTCAGGCTTGCCCTGTGGAAGTGCGGCAAACTGAGAAACCTTGGCACCGGTGAAGAGCATTGCGGCACCGTTCAGACAACCGGCAACACATGCACCACAACCGATACACTCAGCAGCATCCATTGAGTAGTCAGCGTCTGGCTTGGAGATCAGGATAGCGTTTGCATCAGGTACACCGCCGGTGTGGCATGATACATAGGCACCAGCCTGAACGATGGTGTCAAGGGCGGTACGGTCAACAATCAGGTCACGAACGATCGGGAAAGCACGGGCTCTCCAAGGTTCGATATAGATTGTATCACCGTTTTTGAATGTCCTCATATGGAGCTGACAAACGGTTGTACGTTCCTGGCCACCGTGGGCCATACCGTTTACAATCTGTGAACACATACCACAGATGCCTTCACGGCAATCATGGTCGAATGCAATCGGATCTTTACCTTCTTTGATCAAATCTTCGTTCACACAGTCCAACATCTCGAGAAAGGAGTGATGCTCAGTGATGTCCTTGGCTGTGTAGGTTTCAAATTTGCCTGGATCGTTTGGACCTTTCTGCCGCCACACGATCAATGTAAGAGTCATGGTCTTGTGATCACTCATTATTTGTAGCTCCTTACGGCGAGATGTACATTATCGAATTTCAATGGTTCTTTATGAAGTTCTGGCTCTTTGTTATCACCCTTGAACTCCCAGGCACCAACATAACAGTAGTTGGAGTCGTCACGCTGTGCTTCACCCTGGTCCTGATATTCAAGACGGAAGTGACCACCACAAGATTCATTACGGTGATGTGCGTCACGGCACATAAGCTCAGCGAACTCGAAGAAGTCTGCTGTACGACCAGCGTTTTCAAGCTGCTGGTTGAGCTCATTACCAGAACCGGTAACCTTGACGTTTTTCCAGAATTCTTCACGAAGTGCCGGAATTTTTTTGAGGTTCTCTTCAAGAGATTCTTTCGTACGTGCCATACCACAATTTTCCCACATCAGGCTGCCAAGCTCACGCATGAACTCAGTAACGGTCTTTTTACCGTTGATGGAGAGAAGTTTGTTGTTGTAGTTGTTGAGATCGGTTTCACACTTCTTGAATTCAGAGTGATCAGCCTTGATTTCACCCGGCTTAACAGTTGCGAGGTAACCGGCGATGGTGTTCGGGATAACGAAGTAACCATCGGCAAGACCCTGCATGAGAGCGGATGCACCGAGACGGTTTGCACCGTGTACAGAGAAGTTAGCCTCACCAAGAACAAACAGACCCGGGATGTTACTCATCAGGTTGTAGTCAACCCAGAGACCGCCCATGGAGTAGTGCGGAGCTGGATACATACGCATTGGGCGCTTGTAACCGTTCTCATCTGTAATCTTCTCATACATTTCAAACAGGTTGCCGTAACGCTCTGCAATAGTATCTGCACCGACGCGCTGAATTGAAGTACCAAAGTCAAGATAAACACCACGGCCACCAGGCCCAACGCCGCGGCCATCATCACACTGCTCTTTGGCAGCACGTGATGCGATATCACGAGGTGCAAGGTTACCGAATGAAGGGTATTTACGCTCCAGATAGTAATCGCGATCAGACTCAGGGATATCGTTTGGATGTTTGCCTACATCAGCCTTGTTTTTAGGAACCCAGCAACGGCCATCGTTACGGAGTGATTCGGACATCAGAGTCAGTTTTGACTGATAATCGCCTGCCTGTGGAATACAAGTCGGGTGAATCTGTGTGTAACATGGGTTAGCAAAGAAAGCGCCTTTCTTATGTGCCTTCCAGATTGCAGAAACAGAACAACCCATTGCGTTTGTGGAGAGGTAGAATACGTTTACATAACCACCGGTTGCGAGACAGACTGCATCAGCAGCGTATGACTCAATCTGACCGGTAATCAGGTTACGAACAGTGATACCACGTGCAACGCCGTCAACAACAACCAAGTCAAGCATTTCACGACGGTTGTACATCTTTACTGTACCGGCCTTGATCTGACGGGACAGCGCAGTGTAGGCACCGAGGAGCAACTGCTGTCCGGTTTGACCACGTGCATAGAATGTACGGGAAACCTGTGCACCACCGAATGAACGGTTGTCAAGGTAACCGGCATAGTCACGTGCGAACGGAACGCCCTGGGCAACACACTGGTCAATAATGTTGTTGGAAACCTGGGCAAGACGCCATACGTCTGCCTCACGGGCACGGAAGTCGCCACCCTTGATGGTGTCATAGAACAGACGATAGATGGAGTCACCGTCGTTCGGATAGTTTTTAGCAGCGTTGATACCACCCTGTGCAGCGATGGAGTGGGCACGACGTGGTGAATCCTGGTAGCAGAAGGCCTGAACATTGTAGCCAAGCTCACCGAGTGATGCTGCAGCAGCGCCACCGGCCAGACCGGTACCAACAACGATGATGTTATATTTACGCTTGTTTGCAGGATTGACAAGCTTCAGATCGAAGCGGTGCTTATCCCAGGTTTTTTCAATGGGTCCGGTAGGACATTTTCCATCAAGTATCACAGTAGCCCCCTATTTCAAAATTTGAGAAACAATCGAAAGTGGAATTGTAACGTAGCCGAGGAACAGTACCAGAGCAACCAGCACACCGGCCTTGGTTATAACCGGAAGAGTCTTGTCGTTGGTAATACCGAAGGTCTGGAAAATACTCTGAATACCGTGTGACAGATGGAGGAACAGTGCAGCCATCGCAGCAACGTAGATACCGAGAACCATTTTGTCATTAAAACCGGTTACAATCATTTTGTAGACATCTACAACGCCGTGCTCATCCATAACCAGATTCATATTAGGCATCATCTTGGCTGTGAAGTGCAGGAGGTGATAAACGATAAAAGCGAGCAGGAACAGGCCTGTCCAGATCATATTCTTGCTGCCGAAGGTAGCCTTCTTGTCGTTTGTAACAGCATACTTCTGAGGACGTCCGCCGCTGTTTTCAACGGTCAGCTGAATACCGAACCAGATATGAACAGCTGCAATCACTAACATAACAGCCCTGAATGCGATTACCATTGGAGGGAACGCATGGAGGTGGTGAGCGTAGGCGTTAACGCCACCAGGGAGCCATCCGAAGATGGTTGTGTTACCGATCAGATGGATAACACCGAACGCGACTAACATTAGTCCGGTGACAGCCATAATGATCTTTCTGCCGATAGACGAGGTGAAAAATTGCATATCTATCCTTCCTTTACTGGATTATTATACTGCTTGGAAACAGTGTTTAATAAGATGAACTTCTTCGGAGTCAAAGGTCTTGTGGTGGGCCACGCCAACGTATTCTGGTGACAACCTGCATACCATCCTCCTTGAAAAATTGATTTTTTATCAAGAAACAACTGACACGTACGTTGTGTTTTGCCTCCCGCCGCTCCATTAATCCTGCCAATCCTAGTCGTAGTCCCCATAAATTGCAACAATTTTATACTAATGCAATACAAAAAAAATACTCGCTAAACAGCCCATTTTAGCAGGCAGGCAGCGACATAAGTTGCATTTATATCTACATTCTGCTAGTACCTTGCAAGGGTTTATACCTGTTTTCCCTATTCAATACAACTTAAATTGGTAATACCAATTCATTATTATTCACTCTACATTTATAGCGTAGACTGTTGTTATAATCTTACAGTTATCCTGATTTTCCAATAACGTTTTGTTCCAGTTAACATATCTATTTTATTAATTGGCTTTTTTAGACGGGCCAGCAGCTGACAGAGGAGACCATAGGTGCAATTCAAATTACTTAAAACCGATAGAAACAGTTCCGCCAGACTTGGTGTATTATCCACGTCTCGAGGTGACATCACAACACCGATCTTCATGCCGGTTGCAACACACGGCGCCATGAAACCGCTCACCCCAGCACAGATTACAGAGACCGGGGCCCAAATCATTCTCAGTAATACATACCACCTTCACCTGCAGCCTGGCGAAGGACTGGTCAAAAAGGCCGGCGGCCTGCACAAGTTTATGGCCTGGGATAGACCGATCCTGACCGATTCCGGCGGCTTTCAGGTTTTTTCCCTGCCAAACAAACGGATCACTGAAGATGGTGTTTTTTTTAGGCATGAAATATCCGGCGAGGAAATCTATCTCGATCCAGCTACTGCAACCAGAATTCAACAGGATCTGGGTGCCGATATCATCATGGCATTTGATGAGTGCATCCCCTACCCCTGCGAACGGAGTTACGCCGAACAATCCACAAAAAAAACCATTCGCTGGCTGAAGGAATGCCAAAATGCCATGGTTGATAATGGTCAGGCGCTATTCGGAATCGTACAGGGAAGTGTATTTGAGGATCTGCGAGCCATGTGTGCCAAAGAGATGCGCAAACTTGATCTGCCAGGTTATGCAATCGGCGGTGTTAGTGTTGGTGAGGGATTGGAGCTTCTGAAACGGGTTGTTAGTTGGACAGCCCCTCACCTGCCAACAGAAAAACCACGCTACCTGATGGGTGTTGGACTACCTGAAGACATCTTTGAAAGTGTTGAACGTGGCATCGATATGTTCGACTGTGTCATACCAACCCGCTATGCCCGCAGCGCGACCCTGTTTACAAAACGGGGCAAAATCCGCCTGACAAACAAAAACTACAAAAGAGATTTCTATCCAATCGACCCCAGCTGTACATGTTATACCTGCAGCAACTTCACCCGGGCATACCTGCACCACCTGTTTACAGCCAACGAGGTGCTTTCAGCCGTTCTTTCCGCTATTCACAACGTACATTTTTATCTACAGATGATGAGTGAAATCCGCGAATCGATTGCAAACAACCGTTTCATGGAGCATAAGGCGCAGTTTTTGGGTGATTATCTCAGCGGGGAAAGACGAAAATCAAAGTGATTGGATAATACTGACAAATCATAAATCAAATACAATTTCCTGCACAGGCCCACTGAACAGGGCCTATGCAGGAATCAGACATTTCAGACTCAACAACCTATCGCCTGTATCTGTATTTCTTCTCCAGCTCAATATCCTGGCTTTTCAGACGTTCAATAGTCATACGCAATTCACGGTTTTCACGCGTAAGGGCAAAATTTTGCTCTTTACAAACCTTCAATTCACGTTGTTTGTCACGACATGTCTTGCTCGATGTCAGGAAAAGCATCAACGGGGCAGCCTGCCTGGTCCATATACTGTGCGGATATTCAGTTTTGAGACGTTCCAGCAGATTAATCGCATTCTGTCCACCACGACCATTCTCATCACGCAGTGACAACATCGCCAACCTGAAAATGGCCTCATCCGTTACACCTGCCAACGGCGCAGCATTTACTGCCCGTTCAAGATACTCACGGGCAGTTTTCTCGTTACCAGCCCCAAGCAATTCCAATGACTTGGCAAGATCTGAAACATTCGGTTTAACAACCTCAACCTGCTTTGATGTTTCCGTTTCCAAAATAGTCGCACAACCGGTAATCTGCATCATTAACATACTCAATAAAACCAACCTGAAATCAAACCTCACAAAACCCCCTCCTGACGATTTTGTAATTACTTCCTGTTGAAACCTTGACGCTATCCTTTACAGCTGCAGCTGCAGTAGCAATTTCAGCAGCCGACCCATAGTCGCCTGGTTCACAAACCAAGGCAGCAATGGATATTGATATCAGAGGAAAAATGCGCTCAACACCATGCCGATCTACCCCTTCAATAGCACCTGCCTGACGATCTTCAGCGGAGTAGTAAGTTGGCATCATTGCATCAACACCCTTTATAATCTCCTGACAAGCCATTGCAGCCTGCTCGGTTGAAATAATAACAACGAAATCATCCCCACCAATATGTCCGACAAAGGTATCCGTATCATCCAGTTGTTTAACCACATTATAAATCAATTGCCCGGTTTCCTTGATCACGTCACTTGCCCTGATATAACCATAACGATCATTGTAGGATTTGAAATTATCCAGATCAAGATAACACATTGTAAATGATTTCTTGTCACGCAGTCGTCTGTTTATGCAGCGTTCGATTGCAATATTTCCCGGCAATCTTGTCAAGGGACTGGCATCCAGACTTAACTGTTCCAATTCCTTGAGGCGATGGGCCATACGCATAAAATCCTGGGCAAGCGCGCCAATTTCGTCACCCGACTTGATACAGGGATCATAATCGAAATCACCGGCGGCTATACGCAAAGTTGCCTTCTGCAATTTACGAATCGATGAAGCCAGGAAATAGATCATCAACCCGGATATCAGAAAAGCAACCGCAACACCACCAACAGCCAGCCCCATGGACCATGAAACGGTATCAGAGACCTTCTGACCAGAAATTTTCAGTTTCTGTTCCAAACTTACAATCTGATCTTCACGAATCTTGCTGATGGAACGCTCTAACTGAAAATACAGTCGTTTAAGTTCAGCAGGATCAACAGGTTCTCCCTGAAAAACCCGACCGGCAAGTTTTGAGTAGGTAAGATAATCTTTCTCAAGCTGAACAAGCCTGTTCTCGGGGTAAACACGCCTGAGTGTGACAAGTCCGTTCTGGAATCTCTCAACCTTCTGATCATAAAGATCCTTGAACTCTGACTGTCCAAGTATCTGAAAACGCCCAACGTATCTCTGCTGCGCAATCAAGACCTCACCGAGCGTAATCGTTACGGTTGCGGCAGTAAGATCATTATGTGCAATATCAGTTTCACGCTTATGAATAGCACCCAGCCCGAGCACTGAATAGGCAAGCGCTGACATCATGCAAAGAGCACTGATCAAAAAGCTGATAATGAGTTTATTGATTAATTTAATCCTGAAAAAACTGGAAAACACCATTGAATAACCTCAGATCCGTCCAGATGGTTTTGTAATGTAGTACAGAGATATCTTAAATGCAACTAACAGTAACAGCTAAAAATATTTATTCCCGAAATTAATTGTATAAATTCCCTGCAAAGCTATATAAATTCGATGAAGGCAAAGACCAACCCAAATAGTGCTAAAAGAGAGCTTACAAATGAACAACCAAAAGAACAGCTTTGATAGACTTGTTAATATTATGAGGCAACTACGTGCACCTGGAGGGTGTCCATGGGATGCGGAACAGACACACGAAAGCCTGACCAGATACCTACTGGAAGAGACCTATGAGGTCATTGAGGCCATCGAATTGAAATCACCGCAGCATCTTAGGGAAGAACTGGGAGATCTGCTTTTACAGCCGGTTTTCCATGCAGCCATTGCGGAAGAATCCGGTGACTTCACGATTGAAGATGTCCTGGACACACTATGCGACAAACTCATACGCCGCCATCCACATGTTTTCGGTGACATGGAAATTAAGGACAGCAATGCTCAGATTGAAAATTGGGAAAAGATCAAAAAGATTGAAAAAGGTGCCGAACGAAAATCAGCCATTTCCGGTGTACCAGGCGACCTACCGGCACTACTCAAGGCGCAAAAAATCACTGAAAAAGCCGCCAGAGTTGGATTTGACTGGGAACACGTTGACCATGTCATGGCAAAGGTTGTTGAGGAGTTGCATGAATTTGAAGAGGCAATGAGCGAAAACAACAGCGACAGAATGGAGGCTGAACTGGGAGACCTGCTCTTTGCGACCGTAAACCTTGGCCGCTTTCTATCAATTAACCCGGAAGAGGCGCTCAGAAAAACCATCCGCCGTTTTGAAAAAAGGTTTCAGTACGTAGAAAACACTCTTTCAGAAAAAGGAAAACATATGAATGAAACGTCTCTGGAAGAAATGGATCTGTTATGGGAAGAGGCAAAAAAACTTGAGAATTAATTTTCTTAATACTAAAACTTTTTAAAATTAGTATATTACAAGCACGTTACAGCTTATCCACAAAGATTGGGGAAAACATGTTAATAACTATGTTGATAAAAATCAAAACTCGTATTCTTGCAACGTTTTTTTACGAATTGCTTGTTTTTTATACATTTAAAAAATACAACAAATTCAACTAGTTATACTATTTCGTTGTATTTTGGGCAGTTATGGCTGTCAAGTTTTTTTTATGTGTCAAGCAATTTAATATCTCAATAAAAAAATGCCCTGAAAATATTTACCTATTTTAAAATTCTCTCCCCTATAAATTCAACATGTTCCATAGTTAATAAATATTTTTTAAACACAATTCCGCCGGTTGCTGAATAACCTGTTAAGCTCCCTTTGGCAGAAACAACACGATGACAAGGGATAATTACAGGCAGAGGATTTATAGCCATTGCACCACCAACCGCCCTTGCCCCTTTTTTAAAACCGGCCCGATCCGCCAATTGACCATAACTCCAGGTTTCACCATATGGAATCAATCGGGTCAGCAGCAAAATACGTGTTCTGAAGCTGGAAATCCCATCCAGATCCAGGGGAAGATGATTGAATTCAACTTTTTTTCCCAAAAAATATTCATGCAACAACTGGGCAGCCTGATTGGTAAGCGGAGAGGAAGGCAGTACATTTGAGCCAGGAGAACCGACAGCTGAATCCCCAGGCAGGCAGACCTTGCAGAGACCAAGATCAGTGGCCTCTACTGAACCTGTCCCTTGGGGAGAGCTAAAAGATGTCCTGTAACGGGATAAAATCATATCGCTAGCATATCAGATTATTTACGTCTGTCATTTGCGGAGCAACATTTATGGGGCCAGAAAAGAGATTCAGCGATTTAAACGTTTCTTGATCATGGATATCGTTGCCAACGCCTCTTCTGAACGGAACAGACTGACCATAAGGGCATAGACGAGTAATCCTGCGGTTATGGCACTGCCGAGAACAGAAATTTTGGACAGGTAATGCCCACCAACAGACCAATCAAGCTTGCTGCAGATATAATAGACAACAGCTGCCATCGGCATTGTGGCGAACAGCGATTTTACCCCGGTGGCAACAATCCTGCGTCCGCCAAATGGTCCGATCTTGCGGCGCAGAAAATAGAGCAGCAGCAGCATATTTCCACAGGCAGATAATGTGGTTGCCAGTGCAAGTCCACCATGCTTGAGAGGGCCCATCAGAACAAGGCTGAAACCCAAATTGAGTATAAATGCCACCAGTGCTGTCCAGACCGGGGTTTTGGTATCCTTAAGGGCGTAGAATGCCGGCGCCAGGACACGGGTCAGGGCCACGAAGGATAATCCCAATGAATAGTAAAACAGGGCCTGAGAGGAGTTGACGGCCTGGGTGTAATCAAATGCACCACGCATGAAAATCAGGCTGAAAATCGGGGTTGCACAGATCATCAAACCGGCCATGGCCGGTATCGTAATGAACAGGGTCAGACGCAATCCGAAGGAGAGAGAATCCTTCATACCGTTCAGATCCCCCTCCGATGCCTGTCTGCTCATGGATGGCAATACGGCCTGGGCAATGGAGACGGTAAATATACCCTGAGGAAACTCAAACAGACGCTGCGCATAATAAAGAAAGGAAACACTCCCCTGCGGAAGCAGTGATGCCAGAATAGCACTGACCGTGATATTCAGGTAATAGACACCAACACCAAAAACAGATGGAAGCATCAACAGGGCGATACGCCTGACATCGGAATTGCCAAATGAGAAGTTGGGACGCAGTGAATATCCGTTTTTCCAGAGCACCGGTAACTGCAGCACCAGTTGCAGAAGACCACCGATCAAAACACCGACAGCAAGTGCTGTAACCGGAACCTCGAAAAAATCACGCAAAAAAAGCGCTGCCAAAATCATGGCGATATTCAGAAAAACCGTTGAAATAGCCGGGGTAAAGAAATGCCGCAGGGTGTTAAGCACCCCCATACAGAGTGCCACCAGGCTGATAAAAAAGATGTAGGGGAACATGAGACGGTTCAGCAGAACGGTCAATTCAAACTTGCCGGGGACATCATGGAAGCCTGGATACATGAGATTAACAATGAGTGGAGAACAGACAACCCCGATCAGGGTCACCCCTGCCATGACAATCGTCAGCAGCGTGAAGCAGATATTTGCCAGTTCCTTGGCCCCTTTTTCGCCCTGTTTCGACAAAACGGCTGAAAAGGTTGGCACAAAGGCGGAGGTCAAGGCGCCCTCAGCGAAGAAACGTCGCAGCATATTCGGAATCTGATACGATGCAAAGAAGGCGTCTGTGGCAAAACCGGCGCCAAACAGACGCGCAACGACCATATCGCGTACCATCCCCAGGATACGGGAAAGGATGGTGGCGCCACCCAGCACCCCTGCAGCCTTGAGGATATGCTTTTTCTCCGACATCAGCCGTCAACCTCTGAATTTTCTTCAGATAAAGAGGGCAAATCCAGCAACACCTCTGCCTCTGCCGGGGGAAGCCCCTGTACATCCCGTAATTTGCGCTCAATCACACGACTGCGGGTTGCGGCCTGCTCAATCTGATTCCCGGCCTCCTGAAGCTTTTTCCTGGTCTTGTCCAGAACCTGCCCGAATTTTGCAAACTCGGTACGAACCGCTCCAAGCATATTCCAGACCTCGGAAGACCTCTTTTCAATGGCCAGAGTCCTGAAACCCATCTGCAAACTGTTCAAAAGCGCCGCCAATGTGGTCGGTCCGGTAACAATGACCTTGTAATCACGCTGCAGCAGATCAAACAGCCCGGGACGTCTGAGTATCTCGGCATACAGACCTTCTGTCGGCAGAAACATAACACCAAAATCCGTCGTTCGCGGCGGATCAAGATACTTGTCACGGATATTCCTGGCACTCTCCCGGACTGCCCGCTCAAGCAGCTTACCGGCATCATTCGCCAGCAGTGCGTCACCCTGTTCCTGCGCCTCGACCAATCTCATATAGTCTTCCAGCGGAAACTTGGCATCAATCGGAAGCCAGACTTCACCATCCACTTCAGCACGCCCCGGTAGCTTCAAGGCAAACTCAACCCGCTGACCACTGCCTGGTCTGATTTCAACATTACTGTCATATTGGCCAGGCGCCAGAATCTGCTCAAGAAGGCTGCCAAGTTGAATCTCACCCAGAATCCCGCGGGTCTTGACATTGGTCAGTACCTTTTTAAGATCACCAACCCCGCTGGCCAGGCTTTGCATCTCGCCCAACCCCTTTTGAACCAGCTCAAGACGCTCACTGACCAGCTTGAATGATTCGCCAAGGCGGCGCTCCAGCGTATCATGCAGCTTCTCATCAACGGTTGCGCGCATCAGTTCAAGCTTCTTGGCCGTATCATCCTGAATCTGCAGCAGACGCTGATCAACCACGTCACGCAGCTTATCCATCCTTGCTTCATTGCTGGCGGTCATATTCTTAAGCTGGGCAGCAAAGACCTCCAGCTGATTCTTCTGCATAACACCGATTTCAGCAATCCTGCGGGAGAGAGAATCGCCCATGGCGGCCAGGGTCCTGGTCATTTCCTCCCGTCCAAGACGTGCGGAATTGAGCATCTCTTCACGCGTTGTTGCAATTTCATCGCGCAGGGCGCGTTCCTGGCGTTCCAAGATCCGCTCCAGCTGATCCAGACGTGCTTCCATCTTTGCGGAACCGTCAGGGCGATAAAGCCGGATCATAACGAGACAGACCAGCACCAGAGAGACCAGTGATAATCCGATGCTAATATATTGAAAAACGTCTGGCATGACGGCAATATCTCCACAGAACCGGTTAAATCAACATCCGCAACGCGGTTTATTGATCACCATTCTTCAAATTCGACGTAAAGCAGCGCGACAACCTGGCAAATTCATCCATGGAGAGTGTTTCACCACGTCTCTGCCCGGCAATGTCACACTCATCCAGCATCTCTATCACATCCTTGGCAAGTGGCAGATCAACCCGGCGAAGACAGTTCAGAAGTGTCTTACGCCGCATGGAGAAAGCCGCCTTGACCACCTTTCTGAAAACATCCTCTGAACCGACAGCAACCCTCGGCTCCGTAAGCGGAACAAAGCTGACAACCGCCGAATCAACCTTGGGACGGGGATGAAAACAGCCGGGCGGAACAATAAATTCACGCCTGATATCAAACCATAGCCCGAGCAGCACCGTCGTAACCCCGTAATCGGATGTATCAGGCGGGGCAACCAGGCGATCGGCAACCTCCTTCTGCAACATCAGAACCAGACGGGTAAAACGGGTACGTAATTCCATAAACCTGAACAGCACCTGGGTGGATATGTTGTAAGGGAGGTTGGCGACCACCTTCCATCCCCCCTCCCCTTCAGCAAGCAGCGCATCCAGATTGACGGCAAGAATATCGCCATCCACGACAAGCACACGCGAGTCTGCGGCATAGGTTGCCTTATGCATAGCGGCAAGGGCATGATCATACTCAACCAGCAGCAGGCGAGCGGCCTTTTCAGACAACTGAGAGGTCAACGCCCCCCGGCCCGGCCCGACCTCAAGAATATGATCGCCGGTCTCAAGCCGGGCGGCGCTGATGATCTTATCGATAACATTCTGGTCAACCAGGAAGTTCTGCCCCAGGGACTTTAACGGTTTACGCGCATTTTTCATTTAAATTCAGCACCCACGGTATCCAGATTCCAGGTAGCAGTGACATCCAGAGTCATTGCAGAACTAAATCCGTTTTCAAGATAGTAATTAGCGGGAACCGCCAGCATCGCGGCATTATCACCGCATAGTGATGGGGATGGAATCGACAGATCAACACCCATGTCATCCGCCATGCGTTGCATCCTGGCACGCAAGGCGCTGTTGCAGGCCACACCGCCGGCAACAACTAGTCGCTTGATACCGGTCAGCTGCAGGGCAGCGGCGGTCTTGAACGCAAGCACATCACAAACGGCCTCCTGAAAAGAGGCGCAAAGATCGCTTGCCTCCTGCCCCGGTATTGTCAGTGGATGTTTATTGATATGATTCAGCATGGCTGTTTTCAAGCCACTGAAACTGAAGTTGAGTGAACCGTCATGCATCAATGGCCGCGGCAGATGGACCGCCCGAGGATTACCACCATTGGCCAGCGCGTCGATCCTGATACCGCCTGGATACTCAAGCCCCATGATCTTGGCCGTCTTGTCAAACGCCTCACCTGCCGCATCATCCCTTGTACGTCCCAATGTCTTGTAGGAACCAAAACCGCTAACCTGATAGATATGCGTATGGCCACCCGAGACCACCAGGGCCAGAAAGGGGAATTCAACCG
The DNA here is from genome assembly GCA_964292275.1 of uncultured Desulfuromonadaceae bacterium. Taxonomy (GTDB): domain Bacteria; phylum Desulfobacterota; class Desulfuromonadia; order Geobacterales; family Pseudopelobacteraceae; genus CAXYUZ01. Next base: position 23,918 of record CAXYUZ010000008.1, on the reverse strand, counting down.
GCCTTTCCAAAAAACAGGCAAAGAGATGCCCTTCAATATGATGAACCCCGACAAAAGGGATCTGCCGTGCAAATGCAATCGCCTTGGCGGCGGAAAGTCCGACCAGCAGGGCACCTGACAGACCGGGCCCCCTGGTGACGGCAACCCCCTCAACACTATCCAGCGTTAATCCGGCCTGATCCAGCGCACTGTTCACCACACTGGAAATCATCTCCAGATGCTTGCGCGACGCAATCTCCGGCACAACGCCGCCATACTCGGCATGAACGGCGACCTGCGATGAAACGACAGACGATAGTATCTCGCGTCCATCCCTGACCAGTGCAGCTGCCGTCTCATCACAAGAGGTTTCTATTGACAAAACAATCATTTAAAATACCTTATTCAAACTAAAGCTTGCTACAACAGATTGGCAGCCAACTCAGCCAGCTCCGAACGTTCTCCCTTGGTCAGGGTCACATGGGCAGCAATTTTTTCACCACGGAATTTTTCAACCAGATAGGTCAGACCGTTACTGGATGAATCCACATACGGGTTATCAATCTGGTACGGGTCGCCGGTCAAGATGATTTTAGTCCCCTCACCAACCCTGGTGACGATTGTCTTGATCTCATGGGGGGAGAGGTTCTGGGCCTCATCCACAATCATATACTGCTTGGGAATCGAACGGCCACGGATATAGGTCAACGGCTCGATATCCAACAGCCCCATGGCCATCAACTCCTTATACCCCTTGCTGTGCCGTTTTTCCGCTTCATGCCCCGATATCAACAATTCGACATTGTCAAAAATAGGTTGCATCCACGGGGTCAATTTCTCCTCAATGTCACCGGGCAGAAAGCCGAGATCCTTACCCAACGGGAAGACCGGGCGTGAGACCAGCAGGCGGTTGTAAATATTTTCTTCCGCAACCTTGTGCAGACCGGCGGCAATCGCCAGCAAGGTTTTGCCAGTACCCGCTTTACCGACCAATGTTACCAGCTTGATGGAATCATCCATCAGAACATCCATGGCAAAGGACTGTTCCCGGTTCCTTGCATAAAGGCTCCAGATTCCCTCCTTGGGAACCTTGCGCACAGGCACAATCTTGGCACTTGTCGCATCATAACGACAGATTGCCGAATGTGACGGGTTATTGCTGTCTGTTATGGTTACAAACTCATTCGGTTCGATCCCGGCAGGCGCATCCAGCCAGCCTTGACCATAGAAACGATCCACCTCTTCAGCGGTCACATCAATATTTCTGGTTCCACTGTAAAGATCCTGGATGTCGATCTTGTCTGACTCGTAGTCCTCTGCCAGCAACCCGATGACATCTGCCTTGATACGCAGGTTTGTATCCTTGGTAACAAATATCATCTGATAATCAGGGTTGGAGTCACGCATATTCAGTGCGACAGCCAGTATGCGGTTATCGCCGCTGTCATAGCGCAAATCAACCGGTAAGGACTGATAGTATTTCTCTGAAAACATCTCGACCTTCAAGTTACCACCACCGGGAAGATCAATCCCGGCAGCCAATGAACCCTTTTCACGCATTGAGTCAAGTATTCTGGATATCTGACGGGCATTACGTCCGGTTTCATTCATATCCTTTTTAAACTTGTCAATTTCTTCAATGACGGTGATCGGGATAATAATATTGTTTTCCTGAAACTTGAAAAGCGCTTGTGGATCATGCAAGAGAACATTTGTATCAAGGACGAAATTTTTCATGTTGTCAGCCTTTCTGGAGATAGGATAATCAGAATAATATCAAAGAGATTGTTCAACTGCATCACAAAACAGATCAACATCTGCGGTTGTTGAAAAATAACCGGGGCTGATGCGCAGCGTACCCTCGGGATAGGTGCCAAGCGTGCGGTGTGCATAGGGTGCGCAGTGAAGTCCGGCACGCACGGCAATATCAAAATCATGATCAAGAATATGTGCCAGTTCCGATGGGTCAACGCCTGAGAAGATCATTGAGAGTACCCCGACCCGCTTGGCAGGATCAGACGGGCCAACCAGCCTGACCTTTGAAGATGCGGACAGTCTCTGTTCCACCCTTTCGATCAGGACACGCTCCGTTGAGGAAATTGCAGCCAGACCCGTTTCAAGGATAAAATCCACGCCAGCCTGCAGACCAGATATCCCGGAAAGGTTTTGAGTTCCTGATTCAAAGCCGTCCGGCACTGAATCAGGTTGTTCCTCACTTGAAGAATGACTACCGGTCCCTCCCTGCATGATCGGTTTTAATGCCACACCGGGGGCTACATACAGAAAGCCTGTCCCCTGGGGACCAAACAACCCTTTATGGCCAGGCGCAGCCAAAAGATCTATGCCGGAACCAACCACATCAATGGGAATAACACCAGCTGACTGGGCTGCATCCATGAGAAACAAGGCCCCCGCCTCCCTGGCAATAGCCGCGATGGCATCCACTGGTTGCAAGGCACCGCAGACATTTGATACATGACCAACGGCAATCATCCGCGTATTGGGCCGCAGGGCAGATCGAATATCATCAGGATCAACAATCCCTTCAGCGGAAGTCGGCACAATCGTAATCTCAACACCGTTTTTTCGCAGGGCAAACATCGGCCTGAGCATGGAGTTATGCTCCATTGATGTTGTAATTACATGATCCCCCGCAAGCAGAACACCATGCAGGGCCAGATTGAGCGACTCGGTGGCACTATGGGTAAAGATGATCCGCGAAGAATCGGCAATACTGAACAGCTTTGCAACGGTCTCCCTTGCCCGGAAGATCAGTCGTGCCGCATCAAGGGATTTGCGATAGCCCCCCCTTCCGGCTGATGCGCCAACCTCACACATGGCATACATGACGGCTGTATATACAGAATCCGGTTTTGGAAATGTTGTGGCGGCGTTATCCAGATAGATGGTCATTGGTAATCGAAACTCAAGGTAATGAAGACGGTTTTTCCGAAAGCCACGGAAAAACAAATTGGGGAATAGAGCGGCTATTATCTTTTATGCTTAATTTACCTCTGATTTCAAGTTCATCGGACGTGCCCCACCAATTAAGCACTGCATTGACATCTTCAACAGAGACAGCCTTCAGATTAAAACCGCTGTTGTTGCTGAAGGCACTGTTCCAGATAACCGTATGCCCACCATTCAAACAGATTGCATCACCATTCGTGGCCGTAAACAAATTCTGGCTGATCCTGTAACGTGCCGCCGAAAGCTGTAATGCCGCAGACCTGTTACGAACAAATTTTGATCTTATAATCTGCCCCTCGCCGCCATTAATTATGGCAGCCGAGCCGTTGTCAATAAATTCACAGGAACTGATCCGCACCCGGCAATCACCGGCAATCGCCAAGGCGTTTGCATTCCCTGAAAAACCGGAACCTACCAGCAAAACCGAAGAGGAAGCGGCATCCAGTGCGATCTGATTGTTATTATAGGAACCGCCACGTATATCCAGTTCACTATTACGCACAAACAGAGCCTTGGACGCACCATTAACCGTTACGGAATCCAGCGTGGAATTACTGTCATAAAGCACGATGCCATTCAATGAATGAGTAATTTCAACGCCATTGGCCACTATTGTTGAAAAGCGGGCCTCAACGGCTGTTTCAGCGCCTCTGATACGTACATTACTGAACTGGTTGCGCTTATCGCTGGATAAAATCTGGATTCCAAGCCAATCTCCATGGGCTGGCGCCTGATTTGCGGACTCAAAAACAACCGTATTTTTAACCGTACCATCACACTGAATCCTGCCCATGATAACCAGACGTGGTTTATGATCTGAAACTGTGCTTTTCATAAACCGCACAACTGTTCCCGGTTCGATACGGACAGTAGTCTGCGGTGAGATCACCAGAAAACCACGAATCAGTATTGTGCCCCGCCAGACAACATCCTCAACCAAGGTGGCATTTTCATAATAGGTATTTGCCTTCAAATTCAAGGAGCGGTTTTCAGCCGACTGAAACAAAGAGCTGGTTGAGCCATGGGAAGGCGCTGATTTTAAAGCAGAACCTGAAGCATCGGAATAAGATTTTGAAAGATCCTGTCCTGAATCCATCTTGGCTACTGCCCTGCTCTCCTTGCTACCGCCGAAGGGCATAAAACATCCTGCCAACGCAAAGACAGATACAAAAACAATCAAAAATTTCAAACAAAATGTGTGTCGAATATTATCTATCAAAGTGACTCTGCCCCCCGTGCATATGCACGGTTTTTGTCCTTTTTTACATTAACATTTTTCACTTTTTAACATACTTGCAATGCCATGTACATTCATTGTTTCAAGTTTTTACGTGTGATAACCGAGTTCCCAAAACGGTTTGTATGTTCTTTCAATATGTTAGATGCAATTAAAATATTATATTGACACACCATATATGTTGTGGTTTATTCACTCCGCTTCCACTAAATATTGTGCCACACACAAACACACGTTCATTTTATACGTACATATTGATTTTATTACAATTTTCACAAACAGGAGAATTCGATGAAAAATGAAACTACCCCCAATCTTTCAAAAAATGCACTGACTGTCCTTGAAAAGCGTTACCTGCGCAGGGATGCAACCGGCAAGACGCTTGAAAACCCGGCCGACATGTTCAGGCGTGTTGCTGACACCATTGCCGCAGCTGATGCGGTTTTTGACAAAAAGGCCGATGTTACTGCACTTAGCAATACCTTTTACAACATGATGACAAGCTTCGAATTTCTGCCGAATTCACCAACCCTGATGAACGCCGGACGTAAACTGGGCCAGCTTTCAGCTTGTTTTGTACTGCCTGTCGGAGATTCAATGGATGAGATCTTCGATGCCGTCAAATATACAGCCCTGATCCACAAATCCGGCGGCGGGACCGGCTTTTCATTCTCACGCCTCCGCCCGGCCAACGATGTTGTCAGTTCCACCACCGGCATATCCAGCGGCCCACTCTCCTTCATGCGTGTATTCGACATTGCTACCGAAACGATCAAACAGGGCGGCACACGTCGCGGCGCCAACATGGGTATCCTGCGCGTTGATCATCCTGATATCATGAATTTCATCATGTGCAAGGCAGACCAGAAGCAGCTCAACAACTTCAACATTTCTGTAGGACTGACAGAAAAATTCATGCAGGCCGTTGAAAATGATTACGAATACGAACTGTTCAATCCACGGGACAAAAAACCACAGGGGACACTCAACGCCCGCAAGGTTTTCCAACGCATTGTCAAACAAGCCTGGGAAAATGGCGAACCGGGAATCATATTCCTCGACCGTCTCAACAGAGATAACCCGACTCCGCACATTGGCGAAATTGAATCAACAAACCCATGCGGCGAGCAGCCCCTGCTGCCATACGAATCATGCAACCTTGGTTCAATAAACCTCGGCAAATTTGTCACAGAGGGCACCGTTGACTGGAAGAGACTTAAGGAAACTATCCGCAATTCCGTACACTTTTTGGATAACGTCATTGAAGCAAACAGCTATCCGTTGCAGCAAATCCATGACATGACCCACTCCAACCGCAAAATCGGGCTTGGCGTTATGGGATGGGCCGATATGCTGATCCTGCTGGGAATTGGTTACAACTCTCCAGAGGCCGTCAAACTGGGCAAAAAAGTGATGAAATTCATCAACGATGAAGGACATCAGGCATCTCGTGAACTGGGAAAAATACGTGGTTCATTCCCTAACTTCAAAGGTTCAATTTTTGATAAAAAGGGAGCTGAACCGATGCGCAACGCCACGGTCAGCACAATCGCACCGACAGGTACCATCTCCATCATCGCCAATGCATCATCCGGTGTCGAACCACTCTTCGCCATTTCATACCTGCGGACAGTCATGGACAAAAATGTGATGGTTGAGGTCAACCCCTACTTTGAACAGCTTGCCAAGGAGCGCGGTTTCTATTCGGAAGAACTGATGAAACGGATTGCCGAACATGGAACCCTCCATGGCATGACAGAGGTACCAGCGGACATCCGGGAGATCTTTGTAACCGCTCACGACATTACACCGGAAGATCACATCCAGATGCAGTCGGCCTTCCAGCAATATACGGATAATGCCGTATCCAAGACCGTCAACTTCCCCAATTCAGCCACGATTGAAGAGGTTGAAAAGGTTTATATGCTTGCCTATCAGACCGGCTGCAAGGGTGTTACCATCTACCGTGACGGTTCCCGCGACGAGCAGGTGCTTTCCACCGGTAAAAAGGATGCGGTGCCGCTGGAATCCGTACTGGTCGAGGATGATAAAAAGTCCATCAAGCGTGAACGCCCCAAGGCACTGCGCGGTTGCACGCACCAGATGCAAACCGGCTGCGGCCCATTGTACATAACAATCAACGAGGACAAAAACGGCTTGTTCGAGCTATTCACAACCATGGGCAAGGCTGGCGGTTGCGCCGCATCCCAGAGTGAGGCAATCGGCCGGATGGTCTCTCTGGCATGGCGCAGCGGAATCCAGGCCAGACAGGTCATCAAGCAGCTGCTGGGCATCTCCTGCCACTGCCCGTCAGGTTTTGGCGATAGTCGGGTAACATCATGCGCCGATGCAGTAGCCAAGGCGATCCAGAATCATATGATCGACAACGGCTATGACATCAGCGCAGAAACCGCCCGGCAGGAGCGCGGTGCCTGCCCGGAGTGTGGCGGCATTGTCGAACATGAGGGTGGCTGCTCCGTCTGCCACGTCTGCGGCTACTCGGAATGCGCATAGCAAATTGAATCTGGTATATAAAACAGAGCGCCTTTTTCACTTCCGGAAAGGGCGTTTCTGTTTTTAAATTCGACCATCACACCATAAGGACCTCCGGTTTTTGCCCAAATAGGCACCCCTGTGCTGTTGACATGTCTGCAGCAAATCTCTAATATTCACCACAATGTCCTCGTTAGCGTTTCTCCTGATAGTAACCTCTGCGGTTATGCACGCCTTGTGGAACCTGCTCGTTAAAAGATGCCGCCATAAAACCGTCTTTATCTGGTGGATGTTTGTAGCGTCCGGCAGCCTGTTTACAATCACGCTTCCATTCATCAACGAAACCTTCGTCTGGCCCAACCTGTATACATTCACAATGCTTACAATCGGTGCCGTCTGCTTTGTCCTCTACCACCTCCTCAACGGGCGCGCCTATAAGGGGGGCGATCTTTCGGTTGTCTATCCACTCACCCAGACATCGATCATCTATGTTCCAATCTGGGGGATGACAATCCTGGGCGAGCGACTAACCCTGCATGGAATAATGGGCATCATGCTGGTCATATTCGGCACTTACACGGTCCAGCTACGCAGACTTTCCCTCACGGATATGATCAAACCCTTCCGTGACCTGCGCAGCCAGTCCGTAAGGGCTTCACTTGCCGCGGGTTTCATCTACTCCATTGGTTCAATCGCTGAAAAAACCGGCGTCAAACAGTGTCCTCCGCTCTACTTCACCTATTTCCTGGTCATGATGATGTTCCTACTGATGTCAATCAACCTGCTACGCCCCAAATATCACAGCCATATCATATCCGAATTCAAAGAGAACTGGCGGTTGATATTATATAGTGGCCCGATCATGATGGCCTCGTTTCTGACATTTCGCTATGGCTTGAATCTGGCGCCAGTCAGCTATGCAGTCCCGGTTCGGCAGGTAAGTATAATGGTGGGGGTTTTGATTGGGATCATCTTTCTCGGGGAATCATTCGGGAGAATCAGAATCATATCTGCCTGTTTTATACTGGCAGGTGCAATCCTGATCAGACTGGGTTAGAGATTAAACAGGCACAAAAGCTATTACAGGATAACAGCTCAAAAACTGGATATTTTACAGCTGAATAAACAAAGGGATATTCCGCCAGACAGCGAAATATCCCTTGAATAAATACGTCATTCCAATCCCCTTATGAGATTGAAACATAATAAGCCTAAACCTTTCGGAACCCGAGAAGGCCACCCAAACCGGCAAGCATACCACCCCAGGCAATCAACAACTGTTTAGCAGAATATTGCCCCTTCAAATCAGGCACATGATTGATCATCCAATCCGTAAGCGTTTCCGTTGCAGTAACCGTGAAAGCCGAGTAAAAACAAGCAACCCCTGCGGCAATCATAATAGCGCCTATTACTTTCTTAAGTTCCATCAAACCCTCCATGGGATATATCATTTATTGCCAGTTATCTACACCATATGGACACCATGTGTCAACCTGATGCGTCCACTACCAGGGCTTAAAAAACGTCATGAGGAAGACCGGATACAAGGCGCACGGAACGAAGCAGCCTAAGCATAATAGATAGTTAGCCGAGGTTGCGAGTACCGCGCAACGCCGCAGACGGCTCTCCGCAGTAGTTTTTCAAAGCCCTGGAACAGTTAATATGTCAAAATAACACAAGACAAGCCAATCTTGCTTAATAATTTTGACACAAGCGCCAGTTAAGGTATACTGAGCACTTTGGTTTCCTGCTTTCGTCAGAACGGTCAAATGGAGACAATGATGAGATCAGTTTTTTTAATTGCAGCCCTGACACTACTTGCTTCAATTACCCCATATACCACTGAAGCAAAACCCGTATGTGTTGATGTCAAAACTGAAAGCGAGATTATATCTGGCAGAATCAATGAGGCCAGGATCGAGGCAATCAACCGGGCCAAGCTTTACGCCGTGGAGCAGGTTGCCGGTGTTGATATAAAAAGCCGAACAATTGTTGAAAACAGCTCCTTGCTGGATGATATCATTACAACACATGTTCAGGGCGTCATCAGCGGATACAAGCTGATCAAAGAAACAAAAGATGACCATACCGTATCCGTGACAATCAATGCCTGCGTTGAATCCGTCCAGGCAAGATCAGCTGTTTCGGCACTGGCACTGAACACATCTGTATCGGTCTTTATACCGGCCAAAAAACCAAAAGGGGCTGCCGGTGACAGCTATGACGAAGAAAACCTGTTCTCCGCCACAATCATCGAACGCCTGACAGAACAGGGCTTCAAGATACATGACATTGCTGAAAACCAGATTATTACTGCCAAAAATGTTGAATCTGTTTTTAAGGGACGGGAACAGGCAGCGCTGAGAAATCTTTTTTACCGGCACATGACAACCAGCATGCTGATCGGCAAGATTGAAAGTACCCTATCAAACAAACGTGGTGAAGATGCCGGTTATGGCATCAATATGCCCTTCAACAATGTTACTGCACGAATTTCATACCGCCTGATAACAAAGGATTCAGCCGGAAAGATAAAAATAATTGCCGCCGGTACGGATGAGGCCAATGGCTTGGCAGCTGATATCAATGATGCCTATGCCACTGCGCTGAAGAATCTTGCCGAAAAGGTAACCCCCAGTATTTCCAAAAAGATTAACAGCAGAATCAAGGAACTGGGGAGTAGAATTACACTCAAAATCAGCGACCAGAAGGATCCGGCAGAGACACTGGCCCTCAGGGAGGCCTTGCAGAGCATTACCTGGGTTTCAGAGGTTGAGGCACTGGCACCAGGCGAGTTCAGCGTGAATTACCCTGAAAACCCGATCTATCTGGCAAACAGCCTGTCCAGAATCGGATTCAGGATTGTTTCATTTACCAAAAACCGCATTACGGTCAAACAGAAATAACCGCTATGGTCAACAAAATGGCCATCGTGTGAACAAACAAAAGAAACCTGGATAAGACCTTCCTATAAAACCGGAAAACCATGTAAATCCGTAAATAATTGCGGTTTTACTATTTATCCAACCACACCAACCCGACTGCACATTCTATTTTGTGCAATACTACAATGGAAGACAGGAACAGAATGAGCACCAGTAAACTATCAGCAGGAGATATCATCGAAGCCCGTTGCACTCGTTGCCGTGATATTCTGAATCACAGAATAGTGGCAATGGTTGATGGAAAAGTAGTCAAGGTTGAATGTAACACATGCGGTGGAACACATAATTATTACCCACCACCAACCGCCAAACAACAGCGGGCCGCCAAGGCAGACCCGGCAGTCAAGAAGACAGCTGCCGCCCCGCGATCATCCCGAAAGGATCCATCCCAATCAGACCGCGATGAATGGGCTTCACTACGCCCGAATATGATGCTGGACAAGGCAAAGCCCTACAGCATGACAACTAAATTCCGCGTCAACGAACTGCTTGACCACCCTACCTTTGGCTATGGGATCGTAAAAACCTTGATTGCACCCAACAAGATGCAGGTCCTTTTTGAGGATGGGATCAAGCTGCTGCGCTGCCTGTGAACAAGGTACTGATTTGAAAACAAATCAAACCCGAAACAGGCAAAACAATCAGATAAAGGCAACCGAAGACCACCCCGTCCAGAATGGGATTATCGTCGCACACCACGGAATTTGCGTGGAGGTACTCTTTGATCACGGCTCGCGCTCCATGGTTCGAGTCAAACGCAACTCAGGGCATGTGGTTGGTGACCATGTAGCGGTGAAAGACCAGTTACTGGAACGTTTTTCACGCAAGACAGAGCTGCGACGGCGTGACGCACGTAACGGAATCCATCTGGTTGCAGCCAATCTGGATGTGCTTGGAATTGTACTGGCTCAACAGACAACTGGCGGATTCATTGACCGTGCCATCATAGCTGCAAGGGCAGCGGGGTTATTGCCATTCATCATTGTTAATAAATGTGATCTGGAGGAGTCTCTGGAGATGGGCAAAACTATTGACACCATCTACAAAGGCTCTGTCCAGATTTTTAAGGTAAGCACAATTACAGCTGCGGGCCTGGATCAGCTGAAACTTTTTTTTAGTCACGGCCACCGGGGTGCCTTTGTCGGCTCAACCGGTGTTGGCAAGAGTTCCCTGTTAAACGCAATCTGTCCCGAAATCAATCTCCAGGTCGGCGAAATCAGCGACTATAAATGGATGGGCAGGCACACCACCACCGTCTCCACACTCCATACACTTCCAGATGGTGGTGAATTGGTTGACACACCAGGATTCAGGGACTTCGGCCTGGTTGATATAACCGTAGAACAACTGTCCCGTTTTTTCCCCGGATTTGAACAATGCAGTCCGATAAACTGCCGCTTCAGTAACTGCAAACATCGCTCTGAACCTGGCTGTTCAATACTGGAACTGCTGAACTGCGGCTCAATCCTGCCAGAACGTTATGAAACATACCTTGAACTTCTGACAGAGGTCGAATCAGAAGAGGAGCGCAAAAAGTGCCGTGCCTGGAAAAAGTAACCAAAGGGTTAAACCAGCAAAACTAGTCTGCACAAATCAGAGGGTAAAATCCTTACCGGCAAACTGAACGGCTGCCGGATCATTTGCACGGGGTGGCGAAACGGCATGAACACCACCGCATTCAGGACAAGTCTGCACAAAAGTCCTCAAAATAAACTGGCTGCCGCAGCCATGACAGGCAAGCTCGATCCCGCCATTGGGCAGAGGACTCCCGGCAACTGTTCCACCATGGGCCTTCATAACAAACTCAACCAGTTCCTTTCCCTCCGCAAACGGCCCGCGGCCAGATGCATTTGAAGATCCGCAATCACACATAAAAACCTCCCTGAACCTCTTTTTTTTACTAATCTTGTTTTCAGCATAAAGAGATTCAGGCAGAATTATTATGACCTGGGTCAATTTTCAACAGATAGTCACCGGCAAAGCAATCTTAAATCAGCTGCAACGGTTCATTTCATCTTGACGCATAGAGAAACAGAATATAATCTGAGGCACTTGCAAAATATTTGTCATCCCCGAATGGTTCTGTCGGGGATCCATTCTTTTCAGCAGATTTAGACTAGAAACCTGCCGGAATGACATTTGATAAGACTTTTGCAAGAGCCTCATCTTGACATTTTTTTATAGAGGTTTTGTTATGGAATTTTCAATCAGCAGACAATATCTGGAAGAGGCTGAAATGTTAAAGGTTCTCGGACATCCGGTACGCCTTAAAATCGTTGCCGGTCTCTGCACCCAGGAATGCAATGTGAAACATATCTGGGAATGTCTTGGCATGCAGCAGGCAACGGTTTCACAGCATCTGGCGTTACTCAAGAAAAAAGGGGTCATTGCCGGCAAGCGTGAAGGTGCGGAAGTCCGATACAGTGTGGTCCATCCGCTGGCAAAAAAAATTATTGCGGCATTGAACCATACCCAGCCTCCCTGTTAACCGTTTTTCTTCCGTGCTACCAGATAAACCACCTCGTATGTTGCAGGAATCAGCCCATCCCTTCTGAAATTCTCCCTGTAATAACCTGCCATCCCCTGCAGTATCCTCCGCCATCCCAATCCTGCGGAGGGACCACTGGCCGCGGTTGACGCACCAATTGCCTTTATGGAGCGCAGTAATTCAGGCACGTCAGGATGGTACTCAATCTCGGTCTCAGTGGCGACAAACAACTGTTCAAAATCCAGTCCAGCCAGCGCTGCCTGTGCCTCTGCAGCATCCTTAAAACGCTTCAATCGCCCACTGTAACGGGCGGCATGGTCTCCGAAATCAGATAAAGCCTTGCGGTAACTATCCTGCATCTCCCAGAGCGTTCTGCCTCCAAAAAATGCCGCACAGAAAATACCGCCCGGCGCAAGCAACCGACAGCACTCAGCAAAGACATTATCCAATCTTTCAACCCACTGTAGTGTCGATGCAGAAACGACCAGATCAAAGGCACCGTCACGAAACGGGAGCTGTTCTGCGTCACCATTGACGAACGAAGTCCTGCTGTCAAGACGTTCAGATGATTTCAATGCCATATTATATGCCAGATCCAGCCCAACAAGCTCGCTATCCTGAAAACGTTTATGCAATCTGGAAATCAAAGCCCCGGTACCACAACCAATATCAAGCAGTCGTCTGGGTGAATAATTGCAATGAGCCTCAATCAGCCGTTCCAGATTAGCAACAACACGCTTCTGCACAACGGCATGCTGATCATACTCTCCGGCCTGACGATGAAAACCGCGCCCTATCCTTTTCTTCTCAACAATCCTGTCCAAACAGCCTCCGGTAAAAATTACAGATTAATTCATCAAAATATTTGTGATGGGTCAAAAACGGTGCGTGACCGCAATCCTTTATGGTTACATGCCGACTATTGACAAGCTGGCTGGCCATGAAATCGGATGCCTGCGGCAGGCAGATAGTATCGCTGTCGCCATTGACAATCAATGATGCCGTCCCAATCCCGGGGAGCAGTGCCCGCATATCCGCCTCGGCGAGTTCACGAAGGCTGTTGCTGATCACCGTAATATCAGGGCATGGTACTGATTTGAGAATATCGCCGATCACCCTACCATTTTCATGTTGATCCAGATCATCCGGCATGAACATACGCTTGGTAAACCTCTCCCGAGCCTTGGTAAGGTTACGACGGAACATCAAATCCAAGCCAGCTGACTCGCTGCGATTCAAACCGTGTGGAAAATCATCACTCGCAGTAAAGCAGGGTGTACCAGAAACAAGAACCAAACCAGAGAGCCGTTCAGGAACCCTTGCTGCTATGGCCAGGGCAACCTCAGCCCCCATGGACCACCCCACAAGAATCAGCTGCTGAAGATCAAGCTGCTGCATCAGGACAATGATATCATCAGCCAGACGGTCAAAGGCCAAACAGCCATCGCCAGGCTCTGATTTGCCATGGCCACGAAAATCAGCTGTAATCACACGAAACCGGGATGTGAACGATTCCCGTTGTAACTGCCATACAGAGGAGGACATGCACCAGCCATGCAAAAACATGAGAGCAGGACCTGCGCCTTGCTCCTCATACCATAAATCACAATTATCGCTGGAATGGTAACATGGCATCAGATCACACGAAGTCGTTTACCCGTTTTTATGATTGCTTCAGCGGCGCGAGAAAGATCATCAGCGGAGTGGGTTGCCATCAAAGTACATCTTAAACGACATGATCCGGCCGGCACGGTCGGTGGCCGGATCCCCTGAACAAAAAAACCCTGCTCTAAAAGGGAGTCGGAATATTGCATGGTAAGCTCGGCCTCGCCTGAGATAACAGGTACGATCTGGGTCGTCCCTGTTCCGGTATCAAAACCGGACTCACGAAGCAACGATCTGAACAGGAGCGTATTCTCCGTCAGGCGTTTACGCAGCACCCTTCCCTCTTCAGAGCAGACAATTTTTATGGCAGCAATGGAAGCGGCAAGAACTGCGGGTGGAAGCGACGTTGAGAAAATAAAACTGCGTGAGCGGTTTACCAGCAAATCACGCAACTCGGACGAAAGACCGGCATATGCACCAAAACTGGCCAAAGCCTTTCCTAATGTACCCATGTGGATATCAACATCATCCATAACAGCGGCCAGTTCAGCTGTACCGCGCCCATTTTCACCAAGTACACCACAACCATGGGCATCATCCACCATCAACATGGCAGAATAATGTTTCTTCAACTCAACTAGCCGGGGAAGATGGGCAATATCGCCATCCATACTGAAGACGCCATCCGTCACAATCAGGCATCGACCATTGCCGCGATGTTTTTCAAGCATTGTGGCAAGCATCTCCGTATCATTGTGTTGATAACGGTATACCTTGGCACCTGAAAGCATTGAGCCATCAATGATACTGGCATGGTTCAAACGATCGGAAAAGATGACATCACCCCGCCCGACAAGTCCGGAAATGATGCCGGTATTGGCTGCATAACCACTATTAAAGAGCAATGCCGTCGCTGTCTGTTTAAAATCGGCAACAGCCTGTTCCAACTCTTCGTGCAGTTCCATGTTGCCGGAAACCAGACGGGATGCCCCGCTCGATGTCCCAAAACGCTCTACCGCCCTGATTGATGCCTCACACAGGGCCGGATGCTCAGCAAGTCCAAGATAGTTATTTGAACAGAGCAACATGACATCAGCGCCATTCAGGCAAACCTGTTTTGATTGACGTCCACTGATCAAGCGCGTCCTGCGAAACAGCCCCTTCTGCTTGATCTGCTCGATTTCTTCAACGATGGATAAACTCACGCCCCCTCCAGTAGTCAACCTATATTAACATCAAAGTTGACAATAGCATCAAAAAAAATATCTATAAAAGATGCGTGCCGCCCCATTTCAATCATGGGCCGGCACGCTAACATGCGCCAAAACAAGCTTCTGGACGGCAAAAGCAGAATATCCAGGGACAAAAACTAGAGCAGTTCCTGATGCCCTTCAAGTTCCAGAATTTCAACCACCTTTTTAACATCCTGAGCACGACTGCGGTCACAGACCAGGATTGCGTCAGGCGTGGAAACCACAATCAGATTAGTAACACCCACCGTGGCAACCATGCGGTTATCGGTGTAAATCAGGCAGTCAGAAGAATCAACCATGATATGACCACGGCTGTTTACACAAACGGTTCCGGTGTCATCGGACGGCACAACATCGGGCAGCGCACTCCAGCTGCCAACATCACTCCATCCCATCTCGGCCGGAACGACCATGACCTTATCAGAATGCTCCATAATGCCGTAATCAACGGATATGGAAGCGACTTCATTATACATCGCCTCTATCTGGTGCTCCAGATCAGATAGTTCCCAGACATCACTATGAAAGTTAATCCTGGACAGGCTATCGTGCAGATCAGGCAGGTACCTTCCCATCTCCTTCAGAATAACGTCCGCACGCCAGACGAACATACCGCTGTTCCAGAAGAAGGAATCACTCTCCAGATAGGAAACAGCATCCTCAAGCGGCGGCTTCTCGATAAAGCGTTTCACTGGAAACGGCCCTTCACCACGCAACTCCAGATCGGCCTCGATGTAGCCGTAACCGGTTTCCGGTGCGGAGGGGACAATGCCGATGGTCATCAGATAACCCTTGCGGGCCGCCTTGGCCGCTGAAAGGAGTGAATCATGCAATGCCTCTTCATTCCTGATAAAGTGATCGGCAGGAAGCACAACCATGACCCCCAGCGGATCATGGGCAGCAATGATCGTTGCAGCCAGACCAATCGCCGGTGCAGTATTCCTGCCAAGCGGTTCGGCAATGACATCAATATGAACACCACGATAACCGCAAAGCTGACGTTCTGTCTCATCGGCCTGCAGACTGTTTGTAATCACAAGGATGCGCTTCGGTTTCAACGGCAGAACACGCTCAACCGTGCGCTGCAACATACTTCGATCACCACTTATGGAGATCAGCTGTTTAGGTCTGGACTTTCTGGACAATGGCCAGAAACGAGTGCCAGATCCACCGGCAAGAATTACGATATACAATTTGCCTCCTGTCTGAAGCGCAAAGAATGCGCCGCAAAACCAGAATTACAGGTTTGATATAAAACGTCACTCCGCAATTGAAGCACAGCGGTTATAATCGTCATCAAAACGGACAATATCATCTTCGCCCAGATACTCACCGCTCTGCACTTCAATGATCACCAGAGGGATCTTGCCCGGATTTTCAAGGCGATGGTTCTTTCCAATTGGAATAAAGGTCGACTCATTCACGTTTACAAAGAACTCACTACCATCACAGACAACCTTGGCAATACCGGACACAACAATCCAGTGTTCACTGCGATGATGATGTTTCTGCAGGGAGAGACGCTCGCCAGGCAGCACCTCGATACGCTTGATCTTGTAACTGGAGTTTTCATCCAGCACAGAGTATGACCCCCAGGGTCTTTCACCGCGTTCCATTAACAAACCTCCATAAAAAACAATTCAATTCAATATGTTACCAAACCCATTAACCGAATCACCTCAGGGAAAGATAGCTGCATAACGCATCACGCCACGGCTTAAACCTGAAACCTGAATCAGCTACCAGCTTGCTACAGTCCAGCACGGAATACAAGGGACGCCTTGCCGGGCGGTTCAGCTGATCGGTGGTCATGGCGGAAAGTTTGATCTGGATGTTGGTCTCTTCAAAGATTGCCGCTGCAAAATCATTCCATGAGCAGCAACCGAAGCCAGCCGCATGATAGATACCACGGCAATCATGATCAATCAGGGCAATAATCGCCTTGGAAAGTTCAACCGTCCAGGTCGGCGACCCGATCTGATCATTGACAACGGACAGGCTATCCCTTTCAGAGGCAAGACGCAGCATTGTCTCCACGAAGTTATTACCATGCAGACCATACAGCCACTGGGTTCTGACAATCAGATGATTTGGATTGAACATGGTATTATTTTCACCCAGCAGCTTTGACTTGCCATAAATACTGAGCGGAGCTGTTGGATCACCCTCCAGACAAGGGGTGCCTTTACAACCGTCAAAGACATAATCGGTGCTGATCTGCACAAGCTTGGCCCCGATTTTGGTTGTTGCAGCGGCAAGGTGAGAGAGAGCCGTTCCATTAACCAGCATGGCCGTTTCAAGATTGGTTTCACAGCCATCAACATCCGTATAGGCGGCACAGTTAACAACCACCCTTGGTCTCACGGTTGTCAAAACCCGTTCGACATCCTCGGCTGAGGTTATATCCATATCCCCCAGGTCAACGCCCCTGCCCCTGTCACCAAGTTCAGCCAACAGATCCGACCCGAGCATACCGCCAGCGCCAGTAACCAGGATCATGATTCATCACCATACTGTTTCTGATAATAATCGAGATAACTGCCTGAGGTCACCTGCTCAACCCACTGCTGATTAGACAGATACCAATCGATTGTCTCGGCAATTCCCTGTTCAAAGGTGTATGACGGCTGCCAATCAAGCTCCTTCATCAACCGTGAGGCATCAATTGCATAACGACGATCATGGCCAGGGCGGTCTTTGACAAAGGAGATCAACGACCTGTTCTCACCTGCAGCTCGCCCCATTTTCTGATCAAGCAGGTCACAGACAAGATTGACGATATCAATATTGAACCATTCATTATTGCCGCCAATGTTGTAAACAGAGCCTGGCGCGGCATTTTTAAGGATACGCTCAACAGCAGAGGCATGATCGCTGACATGTAGCCAGTCACGAACATTTTTGCCATCCCCGTAAACCGGTAACTGTTTTTTATTAACGATATTGTTGATCATAAGCGGGATCAATTTTTCAGGAAAATGGTAAGGCCCATAATTGTTTGAACAACGGGTATTCAAAGTAGGCAGACCATAGGTTTCATGATAGGCACGCACAAGCATATCAGCACCGGCCTTACTGGCTGAATAGGGTGAGTTAGGCGCCAAGGGGGTCTCTTCCGTAAAAAAGCCATGATCCCCCAGAGATCCATAAACCTCATCGGTGGATATCTGAAAGAAACGGAAATCATCCACTACCCCGGCAAGCCAATGTTTACGACTCTCTTCCAGCAGTATCTGGGTACCGAGTACATTTGTACGGACAAAAATTTCCGGGCCACTGATTGAACGATCCACATGGGATTCGGCGGCGAAATGAATCACTGCGTCAATTTTCTGTACACCAAGGATATTGGCTAACAGTACATTATCGGTGATATCACCTTTAACAAAGTGATAATTAGGATCATGCTCAACCTTCTGCAGATTCCAGAGGTTACCGGCATAGGTAAGCGCATCAAGATTCGTAACGCGACATTCAGGGTTATTGGCCATAAAGTGACAAATAAAATTGGAGCCGATGAATCCGGCACCACCGGTTACCAGTATGGAACGTGGTTCGAAAGACATATATGCTTCCCTTCCCTAATCATTTCGATAAAACAGAGCTATAAAAACATCAACGCTATATCGGTTAAATACGTCAAGACATCAGATTTCAAAATTTCTGGTTTCATCCAGCAATGCCAGCAGCTCCTCTATCTGTAACGCGCCAATGTCCAGGACCTCTGCCTCTTCAGTTTCAATCAGAACCAGATCCGGCTGATGTTTGAGACCAAGCCCAACACTCATACAGGCAAGATTCACAAAACGGACAATCGCCAGCATTTTATTGACCGTATCCCATTTTTCAAGATGGTGTGCCCGAATTACATCACAATACATTGCTGGAAAATTCCAGTGTTGAACCAGCCTGAGTCCCTGTTCCACATGCATGGCATCAAATATTTCCGAAATCAGTTCATCATCAAACATGGAACTGATAATCCCGGCATTTACCAAACGCTCAATCGCCTTCAACAGATACAGTTTGCCTACATCATGAAGCAATGCTGCCAGATAACTTTCATCAACCGCTCCACGCATGCCACATGACTGGGCAAGCCAGCGGGATCCAATGGCAGATGCATGGCTATGTTCCCAGAGTGCCTTCATATAGCGATCAAGAACCGGGTTCGTAGAGGTATGGGCGGTGGCCTGTGATGCTGCAATGGATATGTTTATCACCTGCTGGGCCCCGAGTCTGATAACAACCTCCCGGATCGTGGCCACCTTGGTGCGCCCCATATACATGGGAGAATTTGCCATTCTGAGCATCTGACTAGCCAGACCGGTATCCTCGTTTGCCACCATGGCAACTTCCTCTACCGTAAAATCATAGTCAGACAACATTCTCTGCAACTTTAATGCAACCGGATGAAAGATGGGCAACTCAATCGGTTGGGATGCAAGCAATTTTCTGACTGTCTCTGGTATGATGGCTTGGGTCATTGCAATTGTCTCCACTTCAACTTCAAGATCATGAATAAATTTTATAATCACCAACTAAATACAGCATAACGCAAAGATCGCCAATCATTTTGTTATCCTGTTTCCATCCTGTAAGCAAGAATCAGAGAGACGCAACTGCCCTTCAAGGTCATCAATGAATTGCCGGGCAGACCTTCCGCTCCTCTTCGCTGTATACATGCTCCACTTGAGCGCTTTATCCCTTAATTCAGCCACACTGAAGGGAAGCTGCCTTGCCTTGGCATATTGATAGACCACTGCCAGATATTCATCCTGATCAAAGCTGTAGAACCCGAATGACAGTCCAAAGCGGTCTGACAACGCCAGACGCTCGCCAACCGCCTCTTCAGGGTGTATTTCATCATCTCCACGCGTATCGCGGGCCTTTTCAGGCATAAGGTGCCTTCTGTTTGATGTTGCATAAATCAGTACATTGGAGGGACGTTCTTCTATATCACCATCCAGCAAGGTTTTAAGAGCCCTGTAGTCCCCCTCACCCTCATCAAAGGAAAGGTCATCGCAAAAGAGGATGAAATAAAATTCCGAACTGCGCAGCTGTGATACGATATGAGGCAGTGCCATGATATCCCAGCGTTTGAGTTCTACAATCCTGAGCCCCTGGCTTGCAAATGGCTTTAACAAACCCTTTACCAGGGATGATTTGCCGCAACCACGCTCCCCCCAGAGCAAAACGTTATTGGCTGTCAGACCGGAAACAAACTGCCTCGTGTTTCTGACCACATCATCACGAATATCGTCAACCCCGACCAGATCAGCAAGATTAAAGAGATGCGGGTGTTCCACCGGCTTCAAATAACCGGACTCAGCGAACTTTTCCCAGCGAAACGCCAGATATTTTTCAAAATCAGGCTTGGGAGGGGCCTCCGGTGCCAGACGATCAATCAGCCTGTCAATCTTGCTCAACAACATATCAAATTTTACTGCCGATGCATCCATTATGACTCCTTCCTGCAGATTAGCAGGTTAAAAATGTATGCCACTTGCTTCCCAGGCAGCATACCCCTCACCACAAATCGCTGTAAAATCATCAATCCTGGTTTTATAGTAATCAAAATTACCGGCCTCAGTCTCCAGGGCAGACAATTCGGTTGAATCGATAAAATGCCTGGAACAGAGAAAACGATAAAATTCGCGAATGGCGGCCAGATATTTCTCCAACGATTCCATATCCGGATCCAGCGTATGGGTTATAAACCAGTTTGCGGCAAAATGACCGATCACACCAGGCTTGGGGCTAACAACATTCTGTCGGGCAAAATCCACTAGGTAATCTCGAATGTAAAAATCCGCCTTGTAGGCCAGATCTGACGCTGACTCCTGCGAATAGCCATCGAGCAGCAGCTGTTTATAAAAACTGTTCAATAATGTCTGACAACGTTCCGTTACGCGCAGTTCCTCATCCATATCCCTGAAATCAAAGTCTTCGATCTCAAAGTCAATCTCTATGCCATCAGTTTCGGTCATACAGAAAATCTCCACTATTATGGATTCAAATCAATCAGGTCATGATGGACAAACAACCCGTTTTTCTGAATCAACTGATCATCAAACCAGATTTCTCCATCATCTGTCAGCAAACGAACCAGATCCCAGTGAACAGCAGAACGATTACCATTATCACACTCATCATAGGCCTGCCCCGGCGTAAAATGAATCGAACCGAAAATCTTTTCATCAAACAATATATTACGCATCGGCTGACGAATACCGGGATTAACGCCAATGGCAAACTCACCAACGTAGCGTGCCCCGTCATCTGTATCAAGAATCTTATTTAATGATTCACTCATACCACCATCAGCCGTCGCCTCGACAATCCTGCCGTCCTTGAATTCAAAACGAACCCCGTTGTACTCTTTCCCCTGATAAAGACTGGGACAGTTATACTTGATATATCCCTGGACCGAATCCCTGACAGGCGCACTAAAAACCTCACCATCAGGCATATTCAGACGTCCGTCACATTTTATGCCTGGCAGCCCCTTGATACTGAACGAGAGATCCGTATCCGGTGCAACAATTCTGACCCTGTCGGTTGCATCCAGCAGAGACTTCAAACGTTCCTGCTTGGCCGATTCACATTCCCAGTCAATACAACAGGCTGAAAACAGATATTCCTCGTATTCATCAAGACTCATCCTGGCATCCTGAGCAGCAGCATGGGTCGGGTAGCGGGTAACAACCCAGCGCGTATGCTTGACACGCTGATCAACAAGGGGTCTGGTAAGTTTCTGGTATGCAACCATCGCATCCTGACGGGCATTGGCCATAACCATTGTATTGTCACCAGCTCCAATACCGATATAGACAGTCAGTTTCTTATAGAAATCAAGCTTGTGCTGCGGGAAATAGCCGAGCTGATCGCTGTTGGCATGATTGAAAAAAAGCCGGTCAAATTCGGGAACGGAAAAACCATATTCAACATAACTTGCCCCACGATCAAGACATAGTGCATAAAGCTCCTTGACCAGCGGTGCAGATTCAAGACCGGCGGCATTGATCAGAACCACATCACCCTTGCCGACCCTTGTGGAATAATCTACCAACACCTTGGCAAATTCAACGATACGTTGATCTTTCATAAAAAACCCTTTCACTGTTAAGCAAGCCCTGCCTATCAAAACTGCTCATATAAAAATAGAGGTACTCGCCTGATCATAATTCTGATATTTTACAACAGTTGTACTTACACAGCCAACCACACAGGGGCAAAAAACATTTCATAATTCTGGAAATTTACATGGACAAGCATAAAATTGAAACCAAAATCATCAACCCGTTAATCGGTTCCAGCATACCACTGCCAAGTTACGCAACTGATGGAGCGGCTGCCATGGATCTGAGGGCATGCCTGACAGCCCCACTATCTATACAACCAGGTGAAACGGCAGTCATCCCCAGCGGTCTGGCAATCAGCATAAACGATACCAGTCTGGTAGCACTGATTGTACCCAGATCAGGTCTTGGCATCAAACATGGCATCATTCTGGCCAACACAATCGGAGTAATCGATTCGGATTATCAGGGAGAGATAAAGATCGGCGTTTTTAACTCTGGGCGACATACCTATACAATCGAACCAGGCGAACGAATCTGCCAGATCATGTTTACGCCGGTTGTCCAGATTACAATGAATATTGTATCTGAATTCAGCTTGCAGAGCCGTCGCGGTGACGGGGGCTTTGGACATACAGGCAGAAACTGAAACAGGGACAAGGCTGTCACAACACCTTCCCCCCGTCCCGTTTAAAATCAACCAGTAACAACCTGTCAGATGGCCAACATATCCGCTGACAAATCAATTTCCTCACACCTGCCAACGACCTCAAGATTTATGCAACTGCCATCAAATAACGTCTCGGCCAGCCTTTTCACATCATCCGTGGTCACCTTGTCAAATTCGGACAAAATTTCTTCAATACTCTGATTTCGTTGAAGATATATCTCGTTTTTAGCCAAGCGGGTCATCAGACTGTCACTACTCTCCAACGACATGAGAATCTTGCCCTTCAACTGTTCACGAGCAGAATCAAGTTCGTCCTGAGTCACCTGTTCTCGCTTCATATTACGCATTTCATCAAGGGCAATCTCAACAACCTCACGGCACTGCTTTTTCTCCGTACCGGCGTAAACAACCAATGCACCTGTATCAAAGTGGGAGATTATATAGGAATATATTGAGTATGCCATCCCCCGTTTTTCCCTGACTTCCTGAAACAGGCGGGAACTCATGCCGCCACCCAAAATCGTATTCATCAGGAACAGAGCAAAACGATCCGGATGGGATTGTGAAAGGCCACCAGTGCCAAGACAGAACAGAGTCTGTTCCATATCCCGTTCTGTAAAATTAACCCGCAGACCGTTATGTGACACAATTTCCTGCTGTTTGCTGGCCCAATCCGAGCGGAGATCCGAAAATGCGGATTCTATCAAGGCAAGCAATTCTTCATGCCTGACATTCCCGGCAGCGGAAATGATTATATCCTTGGGACGGTAACGACTATTCTTGTAATCAATTATCTGTTCGCGAGTCAGACCACTGACCGACTCTTTTGTGCCTGGAATCGAAAAACCGAGCGAATGCCCATCCCAGAAGCTTTTATGAAATTGATCATGAATATAATCATCGGGTGAATCATCCCGCATCTTGATTTCCTGAAGAATGACCTTGCGTTCACGCTCAATCTCTTCAGCAGGAAAAACAGAGTGCAGGAAGATGTCTGAAAGTATATCCGTTGCCCTAGGTAGAAACTTGGACAAAACTTTTGCGTAATAGCAAACATACTCATGACCGGTAAAGGCATTGAGTATCCCTCCCATGGAATCCATCTCCATAGAGATCTGACGAGCAGTTCTTCGTGCAGTACCCTTAACAGACCTTTGAAAAACTGCTGAATTTTGTCCCCATCTTCCCGCTCGCTG
>CAXYUZ010000007.1:0-91592 GCA_964292275.1 uncultured Desulfuromonadaceae bacterium | reverse complement strand
TTGTTGAATTCGAATAAGCGACCGTAGCAGATAGAAACAGAACAGCCCCGCTGAGTAAACTCAGCGGGGCTGTTTGCGTGTCAGCTATCCGTTGATTGACATGTTCAGGGCAGTGGATTAATGTTGTAAAATTACATCAGGCGAGGTGAAGAGATGCTTAAGGTTGCGATTGTCGGGGCGAGTGGCTACACAGGGGTTGAGTTGATCAGGCTTTTGCACTGCCATTCCGAGGTGGTTGTTACTTGTGTTACTTCTGAGCAGAGTGCTGGTAAGCGGATCGATTCGATCTTTCCGTCACTGCGTAATCGTTGCGATCTGGTATTGGAAAAGCTTGATCCGGTTAAGGTCTCCGAAAAGGCGGATATCATCTTTACCGCGCTTCCGCACAAGGCCGCCATGGCCGTTGTCCCTACATTTCTGGATCTTGGTAAACGTGTTATTGATCTTTCAGCTGATTATCGCCTCTCTGATGCAGCTGTTTATGGTGAATGGTATGAGCCGCATATCAACCCGGAGTTGCTTCCAGAGGCGGTCTATGGTCTGCCGGAGATCCGGCGTGATCTGATCGTGGGTAAGCGTCTGGTTGCTAATCCTGGTTGTTATCCGACCAGCATTATTCTGGCCCTGGCACCGTTACTCAGGAATGGCCTGATTAATCTGGAGAGCATTATTGCCGATTCTGCCTCTGGTGTTACCGGGGCTGGTCGTTCGGCCAAGGTGGACTCGTTGTACTGTGAGGTCAATGAGGGATACAAGGCCTACGCCGTCGGCGGTGTTCATCGTCATACCCCCGAGATTGAGCAGGAGTTGTCCAAGCTCGCCGGTGAACAGCTGAGATTGACATTTACACCGCATCTGGTTCCCATGGACCGTGGGATACTTTCCACCGTTTATGCCCTTCCTGAATCTGGTTTTGTTGCCGATCAGCTCCATGGGCTGTATTCAGATTTTTATGCTGGTGAACCGTTTGTCAGGGTGTTGCCGAAGGGAAGCCTTCCTTCAACTGCCTTTGTGCGCGGAACCAATTTTTGTGATATCGTCCCGTTAATTGATCCGCGTACCGGCAGGATTATAATCGTGTCTGCGATTGATAATCTGGTCAAGGGGGCTGCCGGTCAGGCTGTTCAGAATATGAATATTATCTGCGGCTTTCCAGAAACTATGGGTTTGGATGGGCTGGCGTTGTTTCCTTGAAATATCTGGTTACTGTATGGCAGGGGTTTAAATGTTTATTGTAACGTCAGCAGCAGAGATGCGCAGTCGTGGGTGGGATGAGCTTGATGTGATTTTTGTCAGTGGTGACGCTTACATTGATCATCCCGCTTTTGGCGTGCCACTCCTGGCTAGATGGCTGGAAAAGCATGGTTTCAGGGTTGGAATTATTTCTCAGCCAGATTGGCGGAGCAAAGAGTCCTTTATGGCCCTTGGCAAACCCAGGCTTTTCTTTGCGTTGTCCGCTGGTGCAATGGATTCCATGGTCGCTCATTATACACCGGCCAGAAAACTGCGCCACGATGATGCCTATACACCTGGTGGCCGGCATGGTGCACGACCTAACCGGGCTGTAATTGTGTACAGCTCGCGAATAAAAGAGGCCTATCGTAATATCCCGGTTGTTATTGGTGGGATCGAGGCCTCACTGCGCCGGTTTGCCCATTATGATTACTGGGAGAATAAGGTGCGGCGTTCGATTCTCTTTGATGCCAAGGCCGATCTGTTGGTTTACGGCATGGGGGAACGTCCCCTGCTGGAGTTGGCTGAGCGGTTGCGTCAGGGGGAGCTGTTTCGGGAGATCCGGAATATCAGCGGGACCTGCTCCATTCTCAGCCGTGATGAATGGCTTCAGTTGCCGGGTGATAGTGTTATGCTCCCGGCGTACGAGGCTGTATCAACGGATAAATCTGAATTTGTCTCCGCCTACAGGCTCTCTTCACAGGAGCTGAACCCATACTCTGCCCACCTTGTTATTCAGCCGCATGGTCAACGATACCTGGTTTGTAATCCCCCGTCTCTGCCGCTTTTAACAGCCGAGATGGACGCCGTCTATGCGCTTCCATTTCAGAAGGCCCCACATCCGGCGTATAAGGAGGCAATTCCGGCCTGGGAGCAGATCAAATGCTCGATTACTACCCACAGGGGTTGTTTTGGTGGCTGTTCTTTCTGTGCCATTACAATGCACCAGGGGAAGTTTATCCAGTCTCGCAGTGAACACTCAGTTTTGAAAGAGGTGGCAGTTCTTTCTTCGAAATCGTGGTTCAGAGGCAGTATCAGTGATGTGGGCGGGCCGACGGCCAATATGTATGGCCTTTCCTGTGGGGCCTCGGATGGCGGCAGGCAGTGTAAGCGGTCGGACTGTCTCTATCCGGCGCCATGCTTCAACCTCAACTGTGATGATCGCAAGGCTGTCGCGTTGCTGCGGCGTGTGCGCAAGGCTGACAGGATCAAGAACGTGGCTGTCTCATCCGGTATCCGTTATGATCTTCTGGAGCGTCAACCGGACTATTTTGCCGAATTGGTGGCGCATCATGTCAGTGGTATATTGAAGGTAGCCCCGGAGCATCTGGTCGATCGCGTTACCCGTCTGATGCATAAGCCGGGAGGGGAGCTGTTTGAAAAATTCCTGCATAGATATCATCAAGAAAACCATCGTTTGAATAAGCGCCAACATCTTGTTCCGTATTTGATTTCAGCCCATCCCGGTTGCCGGTTGGAGGATATGTTGTCGCTGGCTCTGATATTGAAACGACTTGGTCTGAGGGTTGAGCAGGTTCAGGATTTTACCCCGACACCAGGAACCCTCTCCACCTGCTTGTATTATAGCGGAGTAAACCCTTTGGATGGTAAACCGGTCTATGTGCCGTCGACTGATCGCGAAAAGGGGTTGCAGAAGGCTCTCCTGCTTTGGCATTTACCGGATTCACACAAGAAGGTTCGCGAGGCGCTGGAGGAGTTGGGGCGTCTTGATCTTGAGGGTGAGTTCTCTTTACAGGCGGTTTCTTTCAAAAGCCATGCTGGTGGTGTCGCCAAGTTATCCTTGACTGCTAGCGGCAGAGCTGGGGGGGCTAAAAGCGGGAAAACGGCTAATGCTCCGCTTAGTGCCGGGGGACATCGAAAGAGTCATAAAAAAACCCGCTGACAAATGTCAGCGGGTTTTATATTTGCATATAATTCAGGCCGGATTAGCGGACTTTCTGAACGTTAGCAGACTGGAGGCCTTTAGGACCCTGTGTGATGTCAAAAGTAACTTCATCACCTTCAGCGAGGGATTTGAAGCCGTCGCCCTGGATAGCTGAGAAGTGAACGAAAACGTCCTCGCCACCTTCCTGCTCAATAAAACCGAAACCCTTAGTGTCGTTGAACCATTTAACTTTACCCTTTGCCATTTTCCCATCTCCTTTTTTCTCCGGTGCTACGCCGGAAGCATTGTTTTACTGCCATAAGTTTCCGGAGTTTGGTGCAGGAAATCCGCAAAAACGAATCAAAACATTGGTTCTTTTACGTTCTGCTATAACTTCCGAAACTTGCTGCCAACGTCGTGTATCACAGGCTCTGACTGCGTGTCAAGAAAATAAATGCTGTTATGGAGCCTTCAGTTCAGATCTTTTGGTTTTGAGTTTTTTAACCAGTTCAGGGTATCCCTTGTTGGTGATGATTTTATTAAACTGGGTGCGGTAGTTTGAAACCAGGCTGACCCCTTCGATGATGACGTCATATGCCATCCACTTACCGTTTTTCTTTGTCAGCTTGTAGTCAAGCGTGAATTCATCGCGTTTGGCGGTGATTACCTTTGATTTGACCTCGGCGAAGTTGCCATTTACGTTCTCTTTCAGATAAACAATCTTTTCGTTGTTGTAGGACTCGATCTTGCCGGCGTATGAATTCTCCAGCAGAGTGGCAAACAGGTCGATAAACTGTTTCTTCTCTGCATCGCTGCGGTCGTTCCAGTGCTTGCCGAGTGAGCGTTTTGCCATTTCGCTATAATCGAAGATAACGCCGATGGTCCGTTTAAGGGTCTGGCGGCGTTTGCCCTCATTCCGCTTCATGTTTTTATCCGAGACGATGCGAACAACCTCGTCTACGGTCTTTTTAACGTCTTCGCTAGGCGTTGCAAAGGCCTGGCTGGCCATAAACAGCAGTGTGATGATAAAAGGTACGATTCTTCTGAGCATGATGCCTCCTGGTTATTTGCTGCCGATATTCATTGGAGATTCGTTGGTTGCGTAGTCAAGATTTGCCAAGGCAATCCGGTAATTATAAATTGACTTGAAATAGTCTGCACGGGTTGTGGAGTAGAGCAGGAGCGCCTCAAAGATCTCCTTGGCTGGACCAACGCCGAAATCGAAGTTTGCCAGAGCGGTTACGGCCCATTTTTTGGAGTTGGTGTAGGCCCCTTTTGTCGCAATAGCGCTATTTTCAGCCTCTTTCAGTTCCAGATAGAACTTCTTCACCTGCAACGGGATGTTCTGGTTAGCGAACTCCTTTGTGCTCAGCAGGCGAATATATTGGGCGCGTTCAGCCGAGACCTTTGCAGATGTGATTCCGAAATCCAGTTTCCAGCGGGCCCCCAGGGCTACGCCGGCATTCATGTGCTGAAAGCGGTCGGTGATGTAGGGGTTGTTGATCCGGTCGCGGTCATCGGCATATGCCCAGGAAACAAGGCCACCAATAAAAATATCCGGGTAGTAGTTGGCCTTGGCGGCCTCGACCAGTGCTTCCCTGGCCTTGAGCCCTTCTGCGATCTGCTTGAATTCCGGACGACGCTCAATTGCCCTTTGCAGATAGACCTCATATTCCGGTACAGATGTGTTTGGGATGGTCAGACGATCTTCGGCGATCTCAATCTTGGCATCAATCGGTAGTCCCAGTCTGGCGCGCAGGGCGGCCAGTGCAAGTTTTTCACCCTTGTTAGCCTCTTCCAGATACTTGGCAATCACACCGGCAAAGGTGTCAAGTTTGTAGAGATCAAGCTCCTCCACGTTGTTGGAACCCTGATCAAGCAGCTTCTGTGCCTTTTTGCGTGCCACAGCGATGTTATCCTGAACCTCGAGAACCAGTTCTTTCATCTCCCTGGCCAGCAGCAGGCCATAGTAATATTCGCGAACCTTGAGGGCCACCTCGTTGACACGTTGCTCCTTGCGGGAACGGTCGACCTCGATGCCATGTCTGGCTGCCTTCATGTTTTCGGAGATCTTGCCGAAGGTATACAGCGGCTGGATGATGGTTGCATCGGCACTGGCAAACCAGGTCAGTTTGTTGAAACGGAAAAAAGATCTGTCCGTAGTGAAGAGGTCTTCCTTGCGTGCTGTTGGTGCCGGACCAACCAGTGCCAGTGCCTCGATCTGCGGATAACGATATGCCTTTGCCTCATCAAGTTTGCTGGAGGTGAGTTCGATGTCAGCCTGTGCTTCGCCAAGTTCAGGGGCCGACCTGAGTGCAAGCTGGATGCATTCATCAACCGTCAGTGGATGTTTTGGTGTAGCGGTCGGTTCCGTTGCTCCCGCCAGTGAGGTTGTGGTTATCAGCGCTAATGAAACCGCCAATTTTAAAATCTGTTTTTTCATATTAAATCCCCCTGATTAATCTACCTTGCCATGGATAAATTTGCTGACCAGTTCCTCGATGTCAATGGCCGACTCGGTTTCCTGGATCCTGTCGTTATCTTTGAGTAAGACTTCCGAACCGCCCGGTTTGAGCTTGATGAATTTGTCGCCGATAATGCCGCTCGTTCTTACGGAGGCGATAACATCATCGGTTATCTTTACGCCGCTGTTGATCTTCATATAGACCAGGGCGCGGTCGCTGCTTTTGGGATCCAGTGAGATCCGGTCGATTTTTCCAACCTCGACACCGGCCAGTTCGATGCGGGCACCCTTTTTGAGCCCGGAGACTGAGTCAAATCCGGCAGATACATTGTAATAGTCGCCGCCGATAATCTCCATTTTTCCAAGCTTGATCGAAATGTAGCCCAGGCAGAGTATGCCGATCAGCATGAAGATACCAACGGTGGTTTCCAGTTTTGCATTGTTCATATGGCTATCCTCTTGAATCTTAAATCATCTGAATCGGACCTTCAGGGTCTCCATTGATAAACTGCCTGATGACCGGATTGGAAGAATTTCTGATTGTCTCTGAGCTGCCGTGTTGGAGGATTTCCCCCTGGTAGAGCATGGCGACGTTATTGGCAACCTCAAATATATCAGGGATTTCGTGTGATACAATCACTGCCGTGAAACCGAATTTGCGGTGGGTATCACGAATCAGCTGGTGTATGGCCCGCTTTATGATCGGGTCCAGTCCGGTTGTCGGTTCGTCGAAGAGAATGATCTCCGGGTTAAGCAGCAGTGCCCGGGCGAGCCCGACACGCTTTTTCATCCCGCCGGAGAGCTCGTCGGTAAATTTGTTCTCGACATTTTTAAGCCCGACATCCTCCAGGGCCGACATGACCCGTGACTGGATTTCGTCCTTGGTCAGTTTCGTCTTCTCGCGCAACGGAAAGGCGACATTTTCAAAGACATTCATGGAGTCAAATAGTGCGGCGCCCTGAAAGAGCATGCCGAATTTTTCCCTGACCCGGTTGAGTTCGCTGTGCCTCAGGCCAAGGATGCTCTCTCCGTCCACCTCGATCTGACCGCTGTCAGGCGTCAGAAGTCCGATCATATGTTTGATCAGTACGCTCTTACCTTCACCGCTGGGGCCGATAATGGCGGTTATCTCCCCTTTGGGGATGGTCAGGTTCAGTCCGTTGAGCACCTTCTGTGTACCGAAGGATTTATGTAGTCCTGTTACTCTAATCATAGCAGCACCGAGGTAAGGAAATAGTCCCAGATCAGGATCAGTACGGAGGTCAAAACAACGGATTCGGTCGTTGACTTGGAGACCCCTTCGGCGCCATGACCGGTGAAATACCCCTTGTAACAGCCAATCCAGGCAATAATGACGCCGAATGAAACTGATTTGATAAAGCCGGAGTAGACATCGCGCCAGACAACCGATTTTTCCATCTCGTAGAAATAGGCACCCGGATTGACCCCCAGCAGTTTGACCCCGACCAGCCAGCCGCCATAGATGCCGACAACGTCAAAGATGGCGCAGAGTAATGGCAGGGCGAGCAGGGCGGCAATCATTTTGGGGGTGACCAGATATTTGAATGGATCGAGGGCCATGGTCTCCAGGGCGTCAATCTGTTCGGTGATGCGCATGATGCCGATCTCGGCCGTGATGGCGCTTCCGGCCCGGCCGGTTACCATCAGTGCCGTCAGTACCGGCCCCAGTTCACGGATCAGGGAAAGTGCGACGGCGGTGCCGAGCATCCCCTCCGAACCGAATTTTGTCAGGGTGTAGTATCCCTGCAGACCCAAAACCATGCCTGTGAATGCGGCGGTCAAAAAGATTACAAACAGGGATTTGGCGCCGATAAAGGAGAGCTGCTTGAGAATGAAGGTGCTTCGGCATGGATTGCGGAAGATGGACGTCAGGGAGTGGAACAGAAACCAACCCATTCGGCCCAGCTCGCGGATGAAAAGGATTGTATTGTGACCGATTCGTTGAATCATTAAAAATCCTGCTGCTGACAAAAGTAAATGCTTTATATACATCACAAAGTGTTAAAAAGCAAAGCAGAAACTGCATCAGTTCAGGGTGCTTTTTGTATTGAGTTTGCTGCAGCGGGGGCTCTTGCAAAAAACAGTAAATATTTGCAAGTGCCCCCTGTTATTCAATTTTACGTCTGTCTGACATACTAATGTTTTGGTTCCGTTTTATCGGTAGCGCTGTTTTCAAGTAAGCCACCACCCAGTGTTTTATAGAGGGTGATCAGGTTGCTGGCGCGGTTCAGGCGGGTGGAGATCAGATCCTGCTCGGCGGTAAAGAGTGTCCGCTGGGCATCAAGCAGCGTCAGGTAGCTGTCAATTCCGCTTTTGTAGCGCAGTTCTGCCAGCCGGTAGCTTTCTTTGGCCGATTGCCGCACGGCTGACTGCGCCCGCAGCTGATCTTCGATTGTGCCTTGTGTCGCCAGTGCATCGGCCACCTCGCGGAAGGCGGTCTGGATGGCCTTTTCATACTGGGCAACCGCTATGTCACGGTCAATCTTTGCCGCATCAAGGTTGGCAAGATTGCTTCCGGCATCAAAGAGTGGAACGCTGATCTGCGGTGCAAAGTTCCAGGCCAGCGAACCGGGCTGGAAAAGATCGGTCAGTTTTGCGCTGGCGGTGCCAAGGCTGGAGACCAGGGTGATCTTCGGGAAGAAGGCGGCCCTGGCCGCTCCGATATTGGCGTTTGTGGCCTTGAGGGTATTCTCTGCCTGAAGGATGTCCGGTCTGTTTTGCAGCAGGTCAGATGGAGAACCGGGGGCAGGGGCGTTGACAGCGGTTGCAATCTCAAGTCCGGTCGGCAACAGCTCCTTGGGGATCTGTGTTCCGACCAGTACATTCAGCGCATTGGTCTCGGTTGCCGTTGTTACCCTGGCTGTTGCCAGCTGGACCTCGGCGGCATCCATGCTTCCCCTGGTCTGGTAAAGTGTCAGCTCCGATGTGGCGCCTGCATCGTAGAGCAGCTTTGTCAGGTCGTAGCTTTCGCGGCGGGTTTTAAATGTATCCTCCGCCAGCCGTTCCTTTTCCATGGCAGCCCCCAGGCTGAGCCAGGCATTGGAAACCTCGGCAATCAGGCTGATCTGTGCTGCGCGGCGTGCCTCTGCCGTAGCCAGATACTGTTCCAGTGCCTGATCCTTGAGGCTTCTCACCCGGCCAAACAGGTCGATCTCGTACGAACTGATTCCCAGGCCGACGCTGTACTGTCTGGAAATCTTGGCAGTACCGGTCCCGCTAAGATCGCCAGGTGTGCGCTGGATGGTGGCCGCGGCGGTGCCATTGATAGCCGGGAATAGATCCGCCCGTTTTATCTGATACTGTGCCTGCATTTTCTCTACGTTAAGGGCTGCCACACGCAGATCGCGGTTGTTGTTCAGGGATAGTTCAATCAACCTTTGCAGCCGTGGCGAGGTGAAGTAATCCCGCCAGCCGGTTGCAGCAGCACTCTGTCCCTTTGGATCCGGATTTAGCCCCTTGTAGGCGCTGCCGTCAGGCCATGTCGTCTGGGCAGGGGAGTCCGGGCGGTTGTAGCTTGGGGCCATGGTGCCGCAGCCGGAGATGAACAGCAGGGTGCCAAGTGAGGCGGATAGCCATTTAACGATGATCTTGCTTCGCTTCATATCAGTTTACCTCCGCTCTGCTAGTGGCAGAATCATTGTCTATCAGGGTATTCTTTGGTTTCTTCTTCCCAAAGAAGCGGGTGACCATGACAAAGAAGAACGGGATGAAGATCAGGTCGATAAAGGTGGCGGAGAGCAGACCGCCGGTTACCGCTGTGCCGATTGCATTCTGGGCTGCTGCTCCGGCCCCCTTGGTGAGTGCCAGTGGCAGTGTCCCGAAGAAGAAGGCCAGCGATGTCATGATGACCGGGCGTAGTCGGATCTTTACCGCGGTCAGGGTCGCCTCGACCAGTTCGTGTCCCTGATGCATCTGTTCCTTGATGAACTGGATGATCAGAATGGCGTTTTTGGTTGAGAGCCCGACGGTTGTCAGCAATCCGATCTGGAGGTAGACGTCATTGGGGAGTACCCGGAATGAAACGGCCATGATCGCCCCAACCAGTCCCAGCGGCAGCATCAGCAGGTTGACGAACGGTATTGTCCAGCTCTCGTACAGCGCTGCCACGCTGAGAAAAACAACCAGTAGTGATATGGCGTACAGTGCCGGTGCCTGTGCGCCGGCCTGGCGCTCTTCATAGGAGAGCCCGGTCCATTCAAAACCGATCCCTGTTGGGAGTTTGGCGGCCATCTGTTCCATTTCACTCATGGCCTCGCCGGTACTGACCCCCGGTGCCGCCTGGCCCATGATCTCCACGGATGGCAGGCCGTTATAACGCTCCAGTCTGGGGGAGCCATACTGCCAGTGTGCGGTTGAGAAGGCAGGGAACGGCACCATCTCGCCCTTGTTGTTTCTTACATACCATTTGCCGATATCCTCAGGAAGCATGCGGTATTTTTCATCGGACTGCAGGTAGACCTTTTTGACGCGGCCATTTTCAATGAAGTCGTTAACATAGGAGCTACCCCAGGCGGTAGAGAGCACTTCGTTGATGTTTGCCGAGGTGACTCCCAAGGCGCCTGCCCGCATATCGTCGATATCAATCTTGAACTGTGGCGAATCATCCTGTCCGTTGGGGCGAACGGCAATCAGTTTCGGATTTTTTGACGCCATGCCGAGCAGCTGATTACGCGCCTCCATCAGTTTTTCATGCCCCAGGCCGCCGCGATCCTGCAGCTGGAAGTCAAAGCCGTTGGCCTGTCCCAGTTCAACAACCGCTGGTGGTGAGAAGGCGAAAGCCAGACCATCCTTGAATTTTGAAAATGCCCCCATTGCACGTCCGGCAATGGCCGGGGCCTTCATATCCGGGGTTGGCCGCAGTTTCCAGTCTTTCAGGCGGACAAAGGCAAGCCCCATGTTCTGGCCGCTTCCGGCGAAGCTGAAACCGGCAACCGTAATGACGGCCTCCACGGATTTACTCTCCTTCTCCTTGAAGTGCTGTTCCAACTGCTCGATGACCTTGAGGGTTCTTTCCTGGGTGGCACCTGCCGGTAATTGTATCTGGCAGATGATAAAACCCTGGTCCTCGTCCGGCAGAAACGCCGTTGGCAGGCGATGGAAGAAGAAGGCCATGGCAGCAACGATGCCGCCGTATACGATCAGATAGCGGATCGGCTTGCCGAATGAGCGGGATACGGTTGCCTCATACTTGACCCTGCAGTAATCGAACATGTTGTTGAACCGGCGGAAGAAGCCTTTGAACCAGCCGGACTCCGATGCCGTATGTCCTTTTGTTACCGGTTTGAGCAGGGTTGAGCAGAGGGCCGGCGTCAGTATCATTGCCGTGAATACGGACAGGATCATGGCGGCGATGATAGTGACCGAAAACTGGCGGTAGATAACCCCGGTTGACCCGCCGAAGAACGCCATCGGTAGAAAGACCGCTGTCAAAACAGTCGCAATCCCCCACAGGGCACTGGAAATCTGCCCCATGGATTTTATGGTTGCATCGTGGGGCGACAGCCCCTCCTCGGTCATGATCCGTTCCACGTTCTCGACGACGACAATGGCATCGTCAACCAGCAGGCCGATGACGATAACCAGGGCGAACATGGTCAGGGTGTTGATTGAAAAACCGCAGACCGAGAGTACCCCGAAGGTGCCCAGTAGTACGACCGGTACGGCAATCGTCGGGATCAGGGTCGCCCGGATGTTCTGCAGGAAGAGGAACATGATGATGAAAACCAGTACCACCGCTTCAAGCAGGGTATGGACAACCTCTTCTATGGAAATCTTTACAAACGGAGTGGTGTCATAGGGGTAGACGACCTTCATCCCCTGCGGGAAGTATTTAGACATTGCTGCCATGTTACTCTTGATTCTTTTGGCGGTGTCCAGTGCGTTTGCACCGGCTGCCAGGCGGATCGCCATACCCCCCATCGGACTGCCGTTGAAGCGGGCACCGGTCTCGTAGCTCTCCGTGCCGACCTTGCATTCGGCAACATCCTTCAGCTTGACGGTGGAACCGTCACTGTTGGTCTTGAGGATGACATTGTTAAACTGATCCACTGTCTGCAACAGGGTCCGCGCTGTAATGGTCGCGTTAAGCTGCTGACCTGCCGGTGCGGGGTTGCCGCCGAACTGTCCGGCAGAGATCTGGGCGTTTTGTGCCTGCAGTGCGGTGGATACGTCAGCGGTCGTCAGGTTGTAGCTGTTGAGTTTGTTTGGATTCAGCCAGATTCGCATGGCATTCTGCGAACCGAATATGGTTACCTCACCGACCCCCTCTGTACGGCTGATAATGTCCTGAACATTCGATACCATATAGTCGGTCAGGCCATGACGGTCCATTGAGCCGTCTTCCGATATCAGACCGACGATAATCAGGAAGTTCTTTGTCGATTTGACGACCTGAATCCCCTGTTTCTGAACCACCTGCGGGAGCAGTGGCGTGGCCAGTTGCAGCTTGTTCTGAACCTGCACCTGGGCGATGTTGGGGTCTGTACCGGCCTTGAAGGTCAGGTTGATGGATACGGCGCCGGAAGAGTCGCTGGTGGAGGACATGTAGATCAGGTTGTCAATTCCGTTCAGCTTCTGTTCAATAACCTGTGTAACCGTATCCTGCACGGTTTGGGCCGATGCGCCCGGATAGTTGGCGTTGATGGAGATCTGTGGCGGCGCTATCGGCGGGTATTGGGATACCGGTAGTGTTTTTATTGAAAGAAGGCCAGCCAGCATGACCATGATTGCAATAACCCATGCAAAAATCGGGCGTTCGATGAAAAAACGGGGCATGTCTTAGGCTCCTTTACTTTTTAGTTGCTGCTGGCTGTGCCGCCGCCGCTGGTGTTGCCGTTGCAGTGCTGCCGAATGGCACGGCCTTGACCGGGGTGCCCGGACGGGCCTTCTGGATACCTTCAACAATGACCCTGTCGCCGGCCTTCAGTCCGTCGCTGACCAGCCATTTGTTGCCTATAGTTCTAATAACCTTGATCATCCGCGGTTCAACCTTTTCATCGGCGCCAACAACCATGACGGTGGCGTCGCCTTTGGGGGTGCGGGAGACACCTCTCTGCGGGACCAGAATCGCCTGGTCAATCGTCCCCTCCTCGATGATCGCCTTTACAAACATGCCTGGAAGCAGAACCTGTTTCGGGTTGGGGAAGAGGGTCCTCAGGGTGACCGAACCGGTACTCTGGTCAACGGTGATCTCTGAAAATTTCAAACTGCCTTCCAGTGGATAGGGTGTGCCATCCTCAAGCAGCAGTTTTACCTTGGTCTGTCCTGCCCCCTTTCCCTTCATCTGTCCCTTGGCAATTGACTGTTTAAGCTGCAGCAGTTCTGCGCTGGATTGGCTGATATCGACATAGATCGGGGTGAGTTGCTGGATTGTGGCCAGGGCGGTTGTTTGGCTGGCTGTCACCAGGGCTCCGTTGGTGACCGATGACCGGCCGATACGTCCGCTTACCGGGGCGGTGATGCGTGTATAGCCGAGATTGATCTTGGCGGTCTGGAGTGCTGCCTTGGCGGACATGACATCTGCCTCAGCCTGTTTCATGCTGGCCTGGGCGTCGTCGTTTTCCTGCTGGCTGACAGCGCGGTTTTTGATCAGGTCGGCGTAGCGTTTGGCCTTTAATCTGGCTGGAGTCAGGTTTGCCTCGGCCTTGGCCAGGGTGGCCCTGGCTGAGGCATAGGCAGCCTGATAGCTGGCCGGATCGATCTGATAGAGTATCTGTCCCGCCTTGACGTCCGAGCCCTCTGTGAAAAGACGCTTCTGGATGATGCCGCCAACCTGGGGGCGTACCTCGGAGACCTGGAATGGTGATGTGCGGCCCGGTAGTTCTGAGGAGATGATGGCGCGCTCCGGGGCGACAACGATAACTCCGACTTCGGGGGCCTGTGCTACCGGCGCCGGAGCACTTTTTTTGCCACATCCTGACAGGGTCAGGCTGGAAAATATCAGGGTTGATACGGTCAGGATTCTCATACTCTGTCTGTAGTTCATAAAAACCTCTGCTCTATTTTTTTTGTGAATGTCGATTCATTCAAATATCAGCGTTTTATTGCATCCCAGCATGCGTCAATGGTTTGCTGGATCAATATCTCATCCATATGAACGAAGCCAAGGATGTGGTCTCGCGCAAGGTTGGTGATCGGGCCGAAGGCCAATGCAAATAATACTATCATGGGAAGCGGTTTGATGACTTGCTGCTGTAGTCCCTGTTCAAAGAGATCCTTGAAAATATTGCAGCCATCTTCGCTGTCGCTAAGGATCGTGTCCTGTCTGTGGGCCGCGCCGTAGGGGGAACTGTGGAATTGTTCCATATAGCGGAAAATCTTTGGGTTTTGGGTGAAGTAGCTCAGTATGGAGGTGCCAAGATGCATGAAACGGGCCCTGAACGGTGCGGCGGGGTCGTATTTTGATTCAATGAACTGCCGGATAATTTTCTCTAGTTTCTTGTAGATTTCCATGATCAGGACATCCCGGCTTTCAAAATAACGGTAAATTGTTCCGGCAGCTACGCCGGCCCGCTCAGCGATCTGTGCCATTGGCGCACCGTGGAAGCCCTGTTCGGTCATTAGCATCAGCGCGGCACGGATGATTTCATCGCGCTTGTCAGGCTTTGCCATTCAATGATCTCCTTTATGTTCAGGAATGAACGTTCATTCAGTTTTAGCAAAAGATTAAAAAGGTGTCTACTGTTTTTTGAAAACGTGAGCAGTCTATTGCAAAAACCCTCAACAGGCTCAGCGTGAACAGATTATGGTTTGATAGCTGCTGTTATTCCGTTCATGGTGAGTCTGTCGAACCATGGACAGAATATTTTTGCAAGAGGCTCATGAGATCTGACTAAAAGGTGTGGCGGGAAAAAACAGCCTTGTGTGGATGATGTTATACAGGGGTGATTGTTATGATTAAACCAGCTCTTCCAGCTTTCCGCCCGGTTTCAGGCGGAAGCGGCTGCCGCGCCATTCAATGCGATTGCCCAGGAAGGAAAGCGCCCAGGTCATAAATGCCAGCATGTCCCGCAGCGGGATAATCCAGAGCCACCCCGGCAGCAGGTTGTCGCGCACCAGTCTGCGGCTGAAGTATGTGGCAACACCAAGGCGTGTAGTGTAGAGCATGCTGATAGCCAGAATGGCCATGGCGGGTGATGGCGCAAGAATTGCTGCCAGAAAGGCCCCAGAGAAGGGGAGGGTAATACCGGAGGCCAGGTATCCGCCGGGCCGGCTGACACGCATGGTCCGGGCCCAGCGCAGCTGGCGGGAGAGTACGGAGGGGAGTTCCTCATCCTTCATCATGCTTTCAACGAAACAGCTGTCCAGTGCGATCTTCCATCCTGCCCGATGAATCTTGTTGCCAAGTTGATAGTCGTCGGCCAGATAGTCGGAGAGCGCCTCGAAACCGCCAATGCTCTCAAGGGCCTCGCGACGCACCGCCATGGATGCGCCCAGGGCAAACGATAATCCCTCCAGCTGCAGGGCAACCATGACGTTGGGGATCATCTCAGTCGTAAAACCGGTGGCTTCAATCGCCGTTGCAATTCCATGGACATTGGAGGTGCGGTAGAGCGATGTCACCAGTCCGGTCTGCTGGTCGCTGAAATGGGCGGCCACGCTGGAGAGGTAGTCGTTGCTGACATGTATGTCGCTGTCGCAGACGATGATAATTCCGTGGCTTGCCCGGCTGTAGGCGTTGATCAGGTTGGAAACCTTGTAGTTGGGACCGTGGATGGCAGGATTAATGACCAGTTCGATATTATGATCGGGAAAAACATTGATCAGCGTTCTGATAACTGCGATCACCGGATCATCCGCCGTTGCAACGGCAAAGATGATCTGTACCTTGCCGGGGTAATCCTGGAGGCAGAACGAGGTGAAGTTGTTATAGCTCTCCGCATCCATCCCCTTGACCGGTTTAAGGATGGTGATATCGGGGGCCACCTTTGATTCTTTTGGAGGGGAGCAGAAGTAGCGTCTGGCACAGATCAGTGTCATGATTGAATAGATCAGGGCCGGCAGGATGGCAATCAAGGGGAGCAGATTGTGCAGCATTCTAACGTGCCTTCTGGATTAATATGAACAGTGGTGCATTGGCCGTGACATTGACCTGTCCCATGCGCCAGACGTGGAAAACCCGTGGGTTCAGATCGGCGATCAATGCCATGATGGCCTGTTCCTCGTCGTCTCCGCCATTGTGGCCGGGATAGAGGCAGATGGTCATGATGCCACCTGGCAACAGAAGCGGCAGCCCCTGTTTGATCGCCTGGATTGTTGATTCTGTCTGGGTGATGATGCTGTGATCGCCGCCGGGAAGATAACCGAGGTTAAAGACGATTGCGCTAAGCGGGATTTGGACCTGTTCGGCAATGGATTGGTGCGAGTGCGGAATCAGGGTTACCCGTGAAAGCAGTCCCTTGTCCGCCAACAGTGAGGTTGTTCGTCGAATGGCCTCTGCCTGGATGTCAAAGGCCCAGACATGCCCGGAGTCGCCGACCAGTTCGGCCATAAGCAGTGTGTCGCTGCCGTTGCCGCAGGTTGCATCAACGACATGATCACCCGCTCTGATGCAGCTTCGCAGATGTAGATGTGAAAGTGTGACTGGTCCGCGTAGTTGCGGTATATCCGGCAGTGTGCTTTTGTTCATGGCGTTGCAGATTAGCAGAATTGGACTGTTTTGACCACTTTGAATTTTATGATTCTTTGAAAGGTCTCAGATTCCGGATTGCATCCTGATCTAATCGAAGTAGATTTAAGATATCCATTGACCTCATTCAGTCTGGATAGGGGGTGGTATGCAAATAAATATCAAATCATGTCTGTTTACTCTTGCCAGGCTGTTGTTGATGGTAATCATGACCATCCCCCTGAATGGCTGTCATCCCAGGCTGCCTGAGGGGATGCTGTTTGGCCCCGGTACTTACCTGGTTGATGCCGGTCAGTCTCAATTTCCTGGCCGTGACTACTATCTGCATGTTCCGCCAGGCTATGCGAGTGAGCAGCCAAGGCCATTGGTTGTTGTTCTGCATGGTGCATTCAGTTCGGCCATCCAGACTGAAAAGGAGACCGGTTTTTCACTGCTGGCCGACCAGGAGGGCTTTCTGGTGGCCTATCCCCAGGGGATTGGTCTGTTTGGCATGTTCAAGCATTGGAATGCCGGATTTTGTTGTGGCGGGGCTGTGTTGGCGGAGGTGGATGACGTCGGTTTTCTTGCAGAGGTGATCCGTAGTGTCGGGGAGCGATTTAATCTGGATCGTAATCGAATCTATATGGCGGGAATGTCAAACGGCGGCATGATGACCTATCGCTACGCCGCAGAGCGTGGAGATGGATTGGCGGCCTTCGCAGTGGTTTCTGCTGCGATTGGTTTCAAGGAATCCCAGCAGAGTCCGCCTTGGCGATTGCCCCGCCCCAAACACCCACTGCCGGTAATCGCCTTTCATGGTCTGGCTGACCGGGCCATACCGGTGATTGAAAATTCGTCTGCAGGTGATGGCGAACAGTTTTTTTTGCCCGTATCCAGGGCGATTGAATTCTGGAGTGCTGTTAATCAGTGCCGTAGCCGGTTGTCAGACCAGAGTTGGGCTCCGGCTGTAAGTCGCGAGTTGAGGAGTCAGTGCAAGAATGACGCAGTCGTTGATTTTTATCTTCTGGAAGGTTGGGGGCATCAGTGGCCAGGGCGATGGTTTAGCGATCAGCTCTCTGAAGGGAGTCCGTTGAAGGGCTTTGATGCAACTGCCCGAATTTGGGATTTTTTTAAGCATCACCGGCGGGTTGATTGACGGCTGTTTCTATCAGGAAGAGATTTTTCGTGGTGTTGGCCGCTGCGGTTTTTTGTTTGCATCGTTGCCGGTAAACGGGTAGTAAAAGAAAGATGATACTTAAACAGATTGTTGAAAAAGAGCACGACGGCTGCCGTTTGGATGAGGCGTTGGCAAAGCTGTTTGATGCATTGAGCAAGTCCGAGGCGCGCCGTATTATTGATCGTGGCGGTTGCAGTGTTAACAGCAGTATGGTGCGTGTTGCCTCACGACAGGTCCGTTGCGGGGACCGGCTTGAGGTGGGTGTCATGGAACAGGGGCGCTTCAAGGAGCTGACCCTGCCGCCCGAAGCCCTGCTCCATGAGGATGATCAGTTGATCGCCGTCAACAAACCGGCTGGAATCAATAGCCAGCGGACCCCCTATCAGTTGAAGGGGACTCTGGAATACTGGGTTGCGGAGTATTTTCGCAGCCAAGGAAGCAATGAGCCGGCCCGGGTTGTGCATCGTCTTGACCGTGGCACCTCTGGCGTAATGGTCTTTCCCAAACATAAAAAAGCGGCTGCCTGGCTTTCACTTCGCTTTCACGATGGCGATGTGGAGAAAACATATCTGGCCCTGGTGCGTGGCCGACCTGAACAGGAGTGCTGGCATGAATATGGTGCAATCGGCAAGATTGCCCCGGCCCGCTACGGTATTGTTGAAGGTGGCCGTTCGGCGGAGACCTCCTTCAGGCTGTTGGCTGCCTCTGCTGAGTATTCACTGATCGAGGCACGGCCTGTCACCGGCCGAACGCATCAGATCCGTGTTCATCTGGCTGCCTGCGGACTGCCGATTGTCGGCGATGCAACCTATGGTGGTGATCCGGCCGCCAGGATGTTGCTGCACTGTTCGTCCCTGGGGATGAGTGGGGTGGATGGCGTGATCCTCAATCTTCATGCCCCGCCTGATTCGGTCTTTGTCTCACTGGCTGCCGGGTATGGCATTTCTTGCGACAGGCTATGAGGCGTAGCTGGCTACGCGATTGAATAAAAAGGCGTTTCAAAATGTTATTTGCACCTCACCGGAGTTTGTGGTAATTCTTCAAACTTGAACTTCTGCTTAGATTATTTGTAAATTCAAGAGAATAGCCAGGAAATGACATAAACTATGTCCAGAATAATCTGTATTGCAAATCAAAAGGGTGGCGTTGGCAAAACCACTACCGCTGTGAATATGGCCGCATCAATCGCCGCTTCCGAGCGGTTGACCCTGATTGTGGATATTGACCCGCAGGGGAATGCGACCAGCGGCGTCGGGCTTGATAAAAATGCGCTTGAACAGACGATCTATGATGTCCTGATTGATGGTTCTGATCCTGCCGCCAGCGTTGTCGATACCGGACAGCCTTTTTTGCATATCATCCCTGCCAATTCTGATCTGGCCGGTGCTGAACTGGAGCTTGCCGACCTGGATGGCCGCGAGAACCGTTTGAAACATGCTCTGGCTACACTAGCTGAAACCTATGCCTATATTATTATCGATTGCCCCCCGTCACTCAGTCTTCTGACCATTAATGCCATGACAGCCTCCGATTCCGTTCTTATTCCGCTGCAGTGCGAATTTTACGCCATGGAGGGGTTGTCCCAGATCCTGCATACGATCAGTCTGATGCAGAAGGGATTGAATCCTTTTCTTAAAATCGAGGGGATTCTGTTGACCATGTATGATGCCCGTAGTAACCTTGGCAAGGATGTTATCGATGAAATTCATAATAATTTCGAAGGATTGGTGTTTGAATCGGTGATACCGCGCAATATTCGTCTGGCCGAGGCGCCAAGTCATGGCAAACCGATCATCTATTATGACATATCTTCCCGTGGCGCCGCCGCCTACATGCAGCTGGCCCGTGAAATCATAAACAGGGAGGCTGTCAATGGCTAGAATTGGTGGTCTTGGAAAGGGAATGGCAGCATTGCTGCACGTCAAAGATTCGGCTGATGAAAACAGGGAATATTTTGTCTGTCCGATCGAGCTGGTTCGGCCAAACAAGGATCAGCCCAGAAAGCACTTTTCCGCTGAAAAACTCGAAGAACTGGCTGCCTCCATCAAGGAACAGGGGATCATTCAGCCGCTGGTGGTAACAAAAAAAGAGGGGTATTACGAGATCATTGCCGGTGAACGTCGTTGGCGCGCCGCCCAAAAGGCCGGTCTGCGCGATGTTCCGGTTGTAATCCGTGAGGCGAGTGATCAGGCCGTTATGGAACTGGCCTTGATCGAGAATATTCAGCGTCAGGATCTGAACGCCATTGAAGAGGCCAACGCCTATCGTTCGCTGGTCGAACATTTTGCCATCTCCCAGGAAGAGGTTGCCAAGCGGGTCGGCAAGAACCGGACAACGGTAACCAATTCGCTGCGGCTGCTGAAACTGCCGGATGATGTG
Organism: uncultured Desulfuromonadaceae bacterium; assembly: GCA_964292275.1. Classification (GTDB taxonomy): domain Bacteria; phylum Desulfobacterota; class Desulfuromonadia; order Geobacterales; family Pseudopelobacteraceae; genus CAXYUZ01. The sequence goes on along the minus strand of CAXYUZ010000007.1, from coordinate 71,827 downwards.
CAGAAGGATATTGTTGAAGAGCGGATGAGTATGGGACATGCCCGCGCACTCCTCTCGCTGGAAAATCCGGAGCTGATTGAGAAGGCCCGGCGCGAGGTGTTGCATCGTCAACTCAGCGTGCGTGCCACGGAGGAATTGGTCCGCAAGCTGAAGGTCAATCCCCATCCTGTCTCAACCAAGCGGATGCAACAGCCGGACCTGCTGATGAGTTCGCTGGAAGAACAGCTGCAGAAACATTTTCAATCCAAGGTTGCCATCCGGCGTGTCGGTGCAAAGGCGGGGCGTCTGGAGATACATTTCAATGATCCCGATGAGTTGACCCGGATCATTGATCTGCTGGAGGTTTGATTCGTTGCCTGCTGTTCTGGCTGGGTAACGGTTGCAGGGCCGTTTTTTGCTGTTTTTTGTAAAAAACGGTTTCAGATATTAATGCAAATGGAAAGATGTGTTATACAGATTAATGAATCGTTTTGAGTATGCTCTGTAAGGAGTAGTTCGTGATCGAATTAAATCTCGCATTTCTGGTCCAGTTGATCAATTTTGGCATTCTGCTATTTGTCCTTAATCAATTCCTTTATAAACCAATTCGAAAAATTCTTGCTGAACGTCATCAGGTGATTGATGCAGCCCGGGTAAAGGCTGAGTCGGTTGATCTGGAGGTTCAAAATAAGATGGCGCAGTATGAGTCACGCCTCAAGGAGGCCAAGGCTGATATTGCCGCTCGCCGGGGCGAGGCATTCAAGCAGGCGCAGGCCGAAGAGGAGCTGCTGCTGGAAAAGGCGCGCAAGGAAGCGGCTGAATCCCTGATCGGGATCCGCAACAGGATTGCCAACGAGGCTCGCGTTGCCGAAAATTTGCTGAAGCAGCAGGTTGAGGGGCTTTCCGGCACAATCTGTGAAAAAATCCTTGGAAGGGGCCTTTAGATATGTCCATTGACTCTGGACGGATAAAGAAAGTCGCGTTACCGGTTCTGTTATCAACTCTTACGCTTTTGGCTGCCTCACATGGCTTTGCGTCTGAAGGTGGGGCTGTTCATCACCCTGACGGCGCCGCACAGTTGAAGGATTTTGGCTGGCGTGCAGTCAATTTTGTCGTCCTGGCGGCGATTGTTGTCTGGGCCTTGGTCAAGGTTAATGTCAAGGGCGCTTTGGCTGATCGCCGGATGCAGATTGAAAAAGGTCTGGCCGATGCGGAAGAGGCGCGTGCAACGGCCGAGGCCAAGCTGCAGGAATATAACCAGAGACTTGAACAGGCCACGCAGGAGATTGCGGCGTTTCAGACCGCCAGTCTGGTAGAGGTGGAGCGGGAGCGGGAGCGGATTATTGCCGAGGCCAATCACTCTGCTGAACGGATTATTGCCCAAGCCGCCGAGAGTGCCGAACAGGAGACTCTGAAGGCTCGAGCCCGTCTGCAGGCTGAGGCTGGTCGTCTGGCCGTGGAGATTGCGGCCGGAAAGCTGGCGGTCGCAGTCACAAAGGAAGATCATGACCGGTTTGTCGGTGAATATCTTGACAAGGTGGTAAAGCTCTAGTGGCCAATACTACAATAGCAAAACGATATGCCATGGCGTTGGTGCAGATCGGCAGTGAGGACGGACAGCTAGACCTTCTCAGGGATGAGCTGGCCGGAATCGAATCCGTATTTACTGCCAACAGCGATTTGCTGGCGCCTTTTTCGAATCCCTCCTTCACCTTGCTGCAGAGGCGTGAAATCATGAACAGTCTGGTGAAGGCCAGCGCCTGTTCTGTGGTGATCAGCAATTTTCTTCTGTTGCTGGTGGACAAGAATCGGGTTGCCCTGCTGACTGAGATTGTGCGGGCCTTCGAGGGGATGGCGGATGAGCAGAGCGGGGTAATCCGGCCGCTGGTCAGGAGTGCCATGCCCCTTGATGATGCCCAGATCAGCTCTATTCGTGTGGCGATGGAAAAATGGAGCAATAAGAATGTACTGCCGAAATTCGAGCTGGATCCTGCATTGATTGGCGGTGTTGTCGTCCAGATTGGTGACACGGCCTTTGATAGCAGTGTTAAAACGCAACTTGATCGTATTCAGGATATATTACAGAAGGGGTAGATACTTCTATGGAAATCAAAGCGGAAGAGATCAGCGAGATTATCAGAAAACAGATCAGGGAGTATGGCAAGGATGTTCAGGTCTCTGAAACCGGAACGATAATCTCTATTGGTGACGGTATTGCCCGTATTTATGGTCTGGCAGGGGCCATGGCCGGTGAGCTGCTGGAATTCCCTGGCGGGGTTGCCGGAATGGTGCTCAATCTGGAAGAGGATAATGTTGGTGCCGCTATTCTGGGCGAGTTTTCCGATATCAAAGAGGGTGACACCGTTAAACGGACCGGCCGGATTACAGAGGTCCCGGTTGGCGATGCCCTGATTGGCCGTGTTATCAATGCAATCGGGCAGCCGATAGACGGCAAGGGAGCATTGAATGCAACCGCCAGCAGCAAGGTTGAAATCAAGGCACCTGGCATCGTCGCCAGAAAATCGGTTCATCAGCCAATGGCCACAGGATTGAAGGCGATTGACTCCATGGTTCCAATCGGTCGTGGGCAGCGCGAACTGATCATCGGTGACCGCCAGACCGGCAAGACCGCTGTTGCCGTAGATACGATCATCAATCAGAAGGGTGGCGATGTCATCTGTATCTACGTTGCCATCGGCCAGAAACGTTCCACGGTTGCCCAGGTTGTCAGCAAGCTCAAGGAGCATGGGGCGATGGAATATACCATCGTTGTTGCCGCCACCGCCTCCGAGTCGGCGCCGCTGCAGTTTATCGCCCCTTATACCGGTGTTACCATGGGAGAGTATTTCCGTGATAATGGCCGCCATGCCCTGATCATCTATGATGATCTTTCAAAACAGGCCGTTGCCTACCGTCAACTTTCACTACTGCTGCGTCGCCCGCCAGGGCGTGAGGCGTATCCAGGCGATGTATTCTATCTGCACAGCCGTCTGCTGGAACGTGCCTGCAAGCTTTCCGACGAGTACGGTGCCGGTTCGCTGACCGCCCTGCCGATCATTGAGACACAGGCCGGTGACGTTTCGGCATATATCCCGACCAACGTCATCTCGATTACCGATGGTCAGATCTATCTTGAATCGGACCTGTTCTTCTCCGGTGTGCGTCCGGCTATCAACGTTGGTCTTTCCGTATCCCGTGTTGGCGGTTCGGCGCAGACAAAGTCAATGAAACAGGTTGCCGGTACACTGCGGCTCAATCTGGCACAGTATCGTGAGATGGCGGCCTTTGCGCAGTTTGGTTCCGATCTGGACAAGGCCACCCAGATGCAGCTGGCGCGCGGTGAACGTTTGGTGGAGATCCTCAAACAGCCACAGTACAGTCCGATTCCGAATGAAAAACAGGTCCTGATTATCTTTGCCGCCAATAATGGCTATCTGGATGATTATCCGGTTTCCAGCCTCAGGCGTTACGAGACGGAATTGTATTCCTTCATGGATAGTCGTCAGGCGGAATTGCTCAATGATCTGCGTGAAAAGAAGGCTATTGATGATGGTTTGAAAGAGCGGATCATACAGGCCTTTGACCAGTTCAAAAAGGAATTTACCGAGTAAACAAGGACGGTTCAAGACATGGCAAGTCTTAAAAGCATAAAAAAGCGGATTATGTCTGTCAAAAATACGCGTCAGATCACCAAGACGATGAAGATGGTCTCTGCCGCAAAGTTGCGGCGGGCCCAGGAGAGTGTGCTGGCGGCACGCCCCTATGCGCAGAAACTGATCCAGGTTCAGCAGTCTCTGATCTGCAGCTCTGACAGCGCCAGCCATCCATTGCTTGAAAATCGTGCTGGCGGCAGGTTGCTGCTGCTGGTTTTTACATCCGATCGCGGTCTTTGTGGCGGTTTCAACAGCAACCTTTGCAAGGCGGGGGAGCGCTATCTGAAAGAACTGCAGGGTGTTTATGAGCAGGTCAGCGTTATGTCCGTCGGTCGCAAGGGGTATGAGTTCTTTAAAAACCGCCACACAATCCACAAGAATTTTTCAAATGTGATTTCCAAGCCGAATTATCAGACCGCTGCGCTGCTGGCTCAGGATGTCATTGATGGCTTTCTGGAAGGGGCCTATGATCGGGTTGAGATGCTTTACAACTCGTTTCGCACGGTCATGTCCCAGGATATTACCTTTCAGCCGTTGCTGCCAGTTGTTCCTGACGCCTGCAGCCTGGATGACAAGCAGGTTGAATATATCTATGAGCCTTCCCAGGCTGAGTTGCTGGCTGAAATCCTGCCAAAGAATATTGAGGTGCAGATTTTCAGGGCGATGCTTGAATCCGTGGCCGGTGAGCATGGTGCTCGCATGACCGCCATGGATAGTGCCTCCAAGAACGCCAACGAGATGATCAGCAAGCTTACGCTGCAGTACAACCGTGCCCGTCAGGCGGCGATTACAACGGAGTTGACCGAGATCATCTCCGGCTCGGAATCCATCAAGGGATAGGCAGACAGCCAACAATAATCAAGAGGCCAAGCGGCCGCAGGAGGACGTTGTCCCATGAGTATTAATACAGGAAAAATTTCACAGGTTATCGGTGCTGTTGTTGACGTTGAGTTTGAACCGGGCAAACTGCCGAAGATATACACCGCCTTGCGCGTGACTAATCCCTCGATTGATGAGCGTGAGAATAATCTTGTTCTCGAGGTTGCTCAGCACCTTGGTGAAAACTCCGTGCGCACGATCGCCATGGACTCAACTGACGGCCTCAAACGGGGACAGCTGGTTCAGGATACTGGCAAGCAGATCTGCGCCCCGGTTGGCCGCAAGACATTGGGAAGAATCATGAATGTTATCGGGGAACCGGTGGATGAGATGGGGCCGATCGGTAATGAAAAGGAATATCCTATTCACCGTGAGGCACCCTCCTTTGAAGAACAGTCCACCAAGGTTGAGGCCTTCACGACCGGGATCAAGGTGGTTGACCTGCTGGCACCATATGCCAGGGGGGGCAAGATCGGACTTTTCGGTGGCGCCGGTGTTGGCAAGACCGTTCTGATCATGGAGCTGATCAATAATATCGCCAAGCAGCATGGCGGCTTCTCTGTCTTTGCCGGTGTTGGCGAGCGTACCCGTGAGGGGAATGACCTCTGGATGGAGATGAAGGAGTCCGGGGTTCTTGACAAGGCGGCCCTGGTCTATGGCCAGATGAACGAACCGCCGGGCGCACGTGCTCGCGTTGCCCTGACAGCGCTTTCCGTGGCGGAATATTTCCGTGATGAAGAGGGGCAGGATGTTCTGCTCTTTATTGATAATATCTTCCGTTTTACCCAGGCGGGTTCCGAGGTCTCGGCGCTGCTTGGCCGTATCCCCTCTGCGGTTGGTTACCAGCCGACCCTGGCGACCGAGATGGGTGAGTTGCAGGAGCGGATCACCTCCACCAATAAAGGGTCGATTACCTCCGTCCAGGCGATTTATGTTCCGGCCGATGACCTGACAGACCCGGCGCCGGCAACGGCCTTTGCCCACCTCGATGCCACAACGGTTCTCTCTCGCCAGATTGCTGAACTGGGGATCTATCCGGCGGTTGACCCGCTGGACTCCACCTCGCGTATCCTTGATCCGCAGGTTATTGGCGAGGAGCATTACGGGGTAGCCCGTTCCGTGCAGTATGTTCTGCAGAAGTACAAGGATCTTCAGGATATTATCGCGATTCTGGGCATGGATGAACTCTCCGAGGATGACAAGCTGGTTGTTGCCAGGGCGCGCAAGATTCAACGTTTTCTCTCCCAGCCCTTCCATGTTGCCGAGGCATTTACCGGCTCGCCTGGTAAATATGTTGAACTGAAGGATACTATTCGTGGGTTTCAGGAGATCGTTGCCGGCAAGCATGACAGCCTGCCTGAACAGGCATTCTATATGGTCGGATCGATTGAAGAGGCGCTAGAAAAGGCACAAAAACTTGCCGCTGCTTAACCTGGATGTCGGTTTGTAACGCTAAGGGGGGCAATTCCCCTGCAAGGGATCAGATATGGCTGAAAAGATGAAACTCGAGTTAGTCACGCCGCATAGCAGGGTTGTTGACTGTGAGGTTGATGAGGTGACGGCAAGCGGTTCGGCCGGTGAATTTACCGTCCTGCCAGGGCATGCGCCATTTCTGACATCACTCAGGATCGGCGAGCTGTGCTATAAAAATGATGGTGTTTCGGTCTGCATGGCGCTTAACTGGGGATACTTCGAGATTATTAATGATAAGATCGTGGTTCTGGTTGAGACCGCTGAACGTGCCGAGGATATTATCTGGAGCGTGCCCGGGCCGCCCTCAGCCGTGCCGAGGCGGATCTGAAATCTCCTGACCCCGATGAGAAACAGCATCGTATCTATGAGGCTGCCCTGCAACGGGCGCTGATTAGAATGCAGGTTGCCGGTAAGGCTGCCAGGAAATAGATGCGGTTATTTTAACCCTTTTCAGGAGCGGCCAGCTATGGCCGCTCTTTTTGTTTGCAGCTGTTTTATCCCGATTTTAATTGATTCTGGTGATTCATGAAACGATACAACCCCTTTTCAGAGGAGCTTAAAAAGGTCTTTGGCTGCAAGGTCCAGCGTATCTCCGTTGATGCCGGATTCAACTGTCCAAACCGGGATGGCTCGCTGGACCATAGCGGCTGCATATTCTGCGGCGGTGTTGGTTCCGGTTCCTACGGTATCCGCCGGGATCTGGATATCTGCGGACAGATTGAGGATGGCAAAGAGGTCATGCGCCGCAAGTACAAGGCGGGTCGTTTTATCGCCTATTTTCAGGCGTTCTCCAATACCTATGCACCGCTTGAACAGCTCAGGACGGTATTCGAACCGGCACTCTCCGTTGCGGACGTGGTTGGCATTATTGCGGCAACCAGGCCTGATTGCCTGCCGGATGACGTGCTTGCGTATCTGGCGGAGCTGAACAGAAAAACCTACCTTTGGCTGGAACTTGGTCTGCAGTCGATCCATGACCGGACTCTGCAGTTGATTAACCGCCGCCATGATCATGCCTGCTCTGTCGATGCCATTAAACGGTTGAAGAGGTGCGGGATCAGGGTTTGCGTCCATCTAATCCTCGGTCTGCCGGGGGAGAGCCGGGATGACATGCTGGCTGCGGCGGCAGAGCTGAATCGCCTCGGTGTGGATGGCGTCAAGATTCACCTGCTGCATGTCATGCGGGGAACGCGCCTGGAACAGCTCTACCAGCAGGGAGGGGTGTCAATGATGGAGCGGGATTGCTATGTGGGACTTGTCTGTGATTTGCTGGAACGTCTTGATCCGCGCATTCTGATCCATCGTCTGACGGGTGACGGTGGGCGTGACAACCTTGTCGCGCCGTTATGGTCGCTGAAAAAATTTGAGGTACTCAACCTGATTGATGCCGAACTTCTTCGGCGGGGGAGCTGTCAGGGGAGCAGGTTCGTCGGGTGATGCCAGATCGTTTATCCGCCTGTCGAGTTGGCGGGGTCGATTTAATTGGCATGTTTGGATACAAGCACCTCGCGAATTTTGTTCAACAGTATATCCGGGGAGATCGGTTTCGAGATGAAATAGACCCCCTCTTCCAGAATTCCCTTCTGGTGGATGATGTCGGCTGTATAGCCGCTCATGAAAAGAACGGAGACATGCGGGTTAATCAGTTTGATCGCTTCGTAGGCCTCTTTACCGTTTTTGCGCGGCATAACAACATCCAGCAGGACCATATCGATCTCTGAGGCGTGCTGCCTATATTTATTGACCGCATCCTCTCCATCACGGGTCAGTATCACCGTATATCCGCCACATTCCAGAATTTCACGGATCAGGCTGCGGACCTCATTGTTATCCTCTGCCACCAAAATTGTTTCAGTCCCGCCGGTTGTAGAAACAGCTGTTACGGATTTCAGTTCCTGATCGAGATGTCTGGCAATCGGGAGGTAGATGCGGAAGGTTGTTCCCTTGTCGATTTCGCTGTATACGCTTATGTCCCCTTTATGCTGCTTGACAATGCCGTAGACAATTGAAAGCCCCAGCCCGGTTCCCCTGCCGACCTCCTTTGTGCTGAAAAAGGGCTCGAAAATCCGTTGGATGATCTCCTTCGGCATGCCGATGCCGTTATCTGATACCGACAATACCGAATATTCGCCAGCCGTGTCCATATCATGCTTGATGATAAATTCTCTGTCCAATGTAACCCGATCGGTGCTGACGCAGATCAGGCCACCATTTGGCATGGAGTCGCGGGCATTGGTTACCAGATTCAGCAAGACCTGCTCGATCTGTCCGTGATCCGCCTGTATTGGCAAGGGGCTGGAGTGCAGGCTGAATGTCAGCTGGAAGTCATCGTCGATCAGACGATGCAGCATTTTTATCATGCCTTCAACGATATCATTAAGCTCGCAAGGCTTTAGATTGATGACCTGTTTCCGGCTAAAGGCCAGCAGGCTCTTGGTCAGTTGTGCCGCCTTGTCGGCAGCTGCAAGCAGTGAGACCAGATAATTGATGTTTGGGTTGTCAGGCGGCGTTTTCATCTTGAGCAGGTTGCCGTATCCCATGATTGCCGTGAGGATGTTGTTGAAATCGTGGGCAACCCCGCCAGCCATTGTGCCGATTGCCTCCATCTTCTGGGAGTGGAGTAGTTGCGTTTCCAGTTGCTTCTTGTCGTTGATATCCTCAAAGATACCGTCAATCCAGAGCAGGCGTCCAAGCTCGTCACGTTTGACCATGGCATTGATTGAGACCCAAACCGGTTCTCCCGACTTTCTGCGCATCAGGACTTCCCTGTTTTTTACAAACCCATTGTGTACGATATCTTCAAGAACCATCGTCCGTTCAGCCGGGTTGTTGTAAAGGTCACTGATTGAGATTTTGAGCAGCTCTTCGGGGGCGTTATAGCCAAATATCCTGGCCATGGCCGGATTGGCCTGTATGAAGATGCCTTCAATCTTGATGCGATATATGCCGAGTGTCAGGTTGTCCACCAGAGAGTGATAGCGTTCTTCGCTGACCCGCAACCTGGTTTCGGCCTGTCTGCGGTAGTAGATGTAAAATATCTGCCCGATCAGGGCGACGGTCAGCCCTGTAATACCGATGACCATCCCCCAGAACATCCCTTTGTTGAGCGCATAGAAGGTTGGTGGCTGATTGATAATCTTGCTGCCTTCCGGCAATTTCGCGTCAAGCATGTTAAAGCGTTTAAGTTGCTTGTAATCAAACATGAACCTGTTAGGGCTCTCCATTATGACCGGTATGGAATCCGGGGATTCGCCCTTCAGGATGCGCAGGGCCAGCGCACCGGCACTGCTTCCCTGGGCATGCCCGCTGGTCAGCATGCCGCCAATAACGCCATGATTGAAACTGAAGTCCAACATGGCGTAAACGGGAACAGGGCTGGCCTTGGAGAGCAGCATGGCAACATCACCGGCATCATAAAAAACACCGGCTTTGTCTTTCTGGTAAGTTGTCAAGAGCACCAAACTGTCATTGCTCAGCTGCGATACCGTTTTTAGCATGGCCGGCATTTCAATGTCATCCAGCAGGTGGATCTTGATCCGATCCTTGTATCTTGGCGCAATCTCACGCAGCTTTTCATGCATGATTATGCCAGTAGTCGTCATATCCGCCACGATATAGACCTGTCTGGTATCGGGGTGCAGGCGGAGCATGAGATCAAGGTTTGCCGCGTAATCAGCATCTTCATTGACACCGGTATACAGGCGCTCGCCATGCAATTCCTGCTTCTGGAACCAGTTGGCCCCGCAGAAGACAACCGGGATCTTGCCAAAGGTTTCGTTGCGGTGGGCAACAAGGAAGTTGAGGGCATCGTTGTCTGTGGCGATAATCAGATCGAAATGTGTATTGTGAAATTTGGTCTTGTAGATGTCTGATAACTGCTTGAAGTACGAGTCGCCGTAGGCCCACTTGGTACCCATGTATTCTATGTACAGCCGGCTGTTCTCCTTTACCGGCTGTAATCCCTCGATAATGCCGCTGGTCTGGTCATCCGTCCATTGGTAGCCATGGTGGTAGGAATTAAGGATCAGGATATTCTTGTCCTCTGCTGCGTGGCTTGCCGGTGGAGCGATTGCGCAGACAAGCATGGCGACGCTGAGGAAGAGGCAGATAATTAAAAAGAGATTTCTGAACCGATTCAAGTTCACATTCACCCCTGAGATCATGGCTATGTCGACTGTAAAATAAACCTTGATTATTGGAGGGTTGGTGAGGTTTATCTGATTATATTAATAGCACAAAAAAACGACATGTAAACAGTCGTTTCAGGGGCGGCTTGGCCACCGCTTTATGGCTGATGTTGATGTGAATATGCTGCGGAGTACGGTAGATACTATCCTGATTAATGAATCAGGAAAATAGTTGTGATTTAACCTCCGAATAAACTCAGACCACCGGCACCCTGCCAGGCCAGCCAGGCGCCTGTCATAGCTATTACCCCGCCACTGATGCGCTTGGTCCATAGCGAGAAGTTGATCAAGCCCCTGGCTTTTACAAAACCTTCCACAAAGCCGGTGAAGGTTCCGGCAAACAGCATCAGCAGGCAATGGCCAATGGCGTAGCAGAACAGCAGGGCAATGCCGTAAAGCACCTGCCCCTTGCTGGCAACCACGGTCAACAGCACGACCAGCACCGGCGTGGCACAGGGGGAGGAAACCACGCCAAAGAAGAGACCCAGCAGGAAGGCGCCGGTCAGCCCGCCTCGTTCAGGGCGGTAAGTCATGCCGCAGCGGTTGCCGCCGATTTCATAGAGCCCCATCATCTGTCCGCCCATCACCAGTGCAATCAGGCCGGCGATAATGTACCACTGCCCCCCCATGGTGCCGAACATGGTGCCCAGCAACCCTGCCGCCGCGCCAAAGGCGGTGAAGGTCAGCGACAGACCGGTGATGAAGGTTAGCGAGTAGAGGAAGGCCTTTTTGCGGTCGCCATCGCTGTAGCCACCAACAAAACCGACCACCAGGGGGATGGTGGCCAGCACGCAGGGGGAGGCGGAGGAGATGACACCAGCCATAAAAACAGCCCCGAAGGCCAATAGCGGATAGAGGGTGATGACCTGTTCAATATCCTCCAGGAAGGTCATTTCATACCTGCCGTTTTCAACTCCTTCAGAATGCCGTTTTTATCCAGAAAACCCATGTGCCGTTTGACCTCTCTTCCCTTTGAATCGAAGAAAATCTGGGTCGGGATCATCTGGATTCGATGGCTGTTGGCAGTGGCGTTATCCTTCCAGACATCGACAAACAGGACGTTGGCCTTGCCCCGCAGCTCACGGTTCAACTCTTCCAGTATTGGGGCCATCTTTTTGCAGGGGATGCAGCTGCGGGCGCCGAAATCAACTACACTGGGTCTGCCCGATGTGGTGGCAGCTTTTATTTCCCGTGTGCCAGCCCCCGGCAGTTCGGCGGCAGACGAGAGGACAGGCAGCAACAGCAGGGCAACAACGGCAATAACAGAACGAATGCTAATCATTAAACACTCCTTGGGTTGAGATATGTGTTTTAAAACCGCTGCAGGCTCGTATGCCAAGCCTGCAGCGGTCTGCCATTCATCATGTTGCAGGGCATCATGGTGTTCATCTGTTAGAGCAGGTTTTTGATTTCTGCAGCCGACATGGTTTTACCGGAAAAGGCTACCTTGCCGTCAATCACCAGCGCTGGGGTGCTCATTACGCCGTATTTCATGATCGACGGGATGTCTTCAATCTTGATGATTTCGGCTTCGATACCCTTTTCTTTAACAGCTGCCTGTACTGCCTCATAAAGGGTTTTGCATTTGCTGCATCCGGTTCCTAGAACTTCCAGTTTCATGGTTAAATCTCCTTTGTTTATGGTGTTTCTGCTTCAAGCAGTTGTTTGATTTCAGAGGAACAACAACGTCCCTGAGGGGAAAGTTCTTTACATTGTCCGACGGTGCAGGCGCCGGTCATGCGGCGGATATCTGCCATTGTCTTAGCTCCGTCACGTTTCGCTTCCAGAATCTGAAGTTTGCTGATTTTGCTGCACCAGCAGACCGTCTCGTCTTGAGGCGCCTGCAGGATATCATCTGTAAAAACAGGACTCATGGTGTCTCACAGTATTGCGTTAAACAGATAGCCGACCATCACGATTGCCACGGCCACAATTCCGAAGAAGGTCAGCAGTAGCCTGGTTTTGAGGACATTCTTGAGGATGATCGCCTCGGGCAGCGATAGCGCCGTGACAGCCATCATAAAGGCCAGCACCGTGCCAATGGCCATACCCTTCTCCATCAGGGCATGCACAATCGGGATGACTCCGGCGGCATTGGAGTAGAGCGGCACCCCCAGAGCAACGGCCACCGGCACGGCAAAGGGATTGTCCCGGCCAGCCCAGCGTGCCAGAAAATCCTGTGGCACATAGCCGTGGATAAAGGCCCCCAGGCCGATGCCGATGATCACGTAGGGCCAGATCTTCTTCAGCAGGGCAAGCGTGTATTCATTGGCGTAGGTGATTTTTTCGCGGAAGGTCATACTTGCGATCTCGGCATGGCCGACCTGCATCTCCCAAACATAATCCTGGACATGCCTTTCCATCTTCAGCTTACCGATGACGATCCCGGCGACAATAGCGACAACCAGGCCGGTACCGATGTAGATCAGGGCGATTTTCCAGCCGAACAGCCCCCAGAGCATGATCAGGGCAACCTCGTTGACCATCGGCGAAGAGATCAGGAAGGAAAAGGTGACGCCCAGCGGCACGCCGGATTCGACAAAGCCAATGAACAGTGGCACGGCCGAGCAGGAGCAGAAGGGAGTCACGATCCCCAGTAGCGAGGCCAAGACGTTGCCGACATATTCCCGCTTGTGTGACAGCAACCGTTTGGTCCGTTCCGGCGGGAACGAGGAGCGGATGACCGCTACCACATAGATGATGGTTGCCAGCAGCAGGAAGATCTTGATCGTGTCGTAGATGAAAAAGTTGAGTGCCTCTCCGGCCCGTGAGCCGGGGAGCAGCCCCATTTGGGTAAAAACTATATAGTCAGCAAAAGTTTTAATCATGATCCACTCTCATTTTTTATGCACCGCTCTTTCGGCAGTATTATGATTCTGTCTGAATAATCAGTTCTGCGGCTGCCAGCAGCCCGGCCTTCAGCACCAGTTCCCTGGGGATCGCCTCGTATAGCTGCCCGTCGAGCGAGACAGTTCGGCAATCCTCCTCTCCGCAGGATTTGCAGCAGCGGCTTTGGCCGACCGCGCCCCCCAGCCACTCCTCGATAGGTCTGCCGTTGATCCAGATGCGGTTGGATTCCAGCGGCGCCGCCAGGAACTCAGCCATGCTCAATTCGCTACGTTCCGAGTGCACTTCAATGTCGAGCGGTGCCAGGGCTTGACGCAGCAGCAGTGCCGCTGTCTGCACATTATCGCCGGTGGCGTTGCAACGGTCGCAGGTCTGTCCCTGGTTGTCCACAAGCCGCTGCCATTTTATCGTTAGAGTTGTCATGCGCATCTCCTTGAAAAGCAATGAGCGATTACTTAATGGGATTTTATGATCTCCCGGCACAAGCGATCTGTCAGCTCGCTGTCCGGTTTGGTTTTACCCTTTTCCAGTCCCATTGCTGTCAGGAAAACTGCACGTGGTTTCAGCCCGATGTTGTCAATAATGGTTTTTGCGCAGCCAACTTCGCAGCCGTCGATAGTGATGACCTGATCGGCATTCTTGGCGGCATCAATGAAAGGTTTGATTCCGGCTCCGATGCCGGCCAGGCAGCTCGCCTTCGGGGTGGCAAAGCCGTCTCTTCTCAGTTTTCGGCTGACCTGATCGGCAACCTCTCCCACATCTGCACATCCACCGCAGGCGTAAACAATTCGATTGGTTTCCACTTTGTCATTACAGGCTGAATGTTCCATTTTATCCCCCTTTATATGTGCTGCTGGTGAGCTGCCATCAAATCAGTCTGCAACTGATGTTGGTGTAAACCATTTCTTTCTAAACCAGAAGGCCACATTGACCAGGGCGATCATGATCGGCACCTCCACCAGCGGGCCGATGACAGTGGCAAAGGCGGCGCCGGAGTTGATGCCAAAGACCGCGATCGCCACGGCAATGGCCAGTTCAAAGTTGTTGCTGGCGGCGGTAAAGGCCAGGGTGGTGGATTTGCTGTAGTCGGCCCCGAAACGCTTGGCACACCAGAAGGCCAGCAGGAACATGATTACAAAATAGGCCAGCAGCGGTATGGCGATTCGGATGACATCGAACGGCAGTTGCACGATCAGCTGCCCTTTGAGGCTGAACATGACAACGATGGTGAACAGTAGTGCAATCAGGGTCAGTGGACTGATCTTTGGCACCACAATACGTTGATAACGTTCCCTTCCCATGAGCTTGACACCGATCAGACGGGTCAGTGCCCCGGCAATGCAGGGGATACCCAGATAGATAAAGACGCTTTCGGCGATCTGGGGGATGCTGACGTTGATCGCCATTCCTTTTAGCCCGACCACCGGCAGCAGTATCGTGATGAAGAACCAGGCGTAGATGCTGTAGAACAACACCTGAAAGATGCTGTTGAAGGCCACCAGTCCGGCGGCATATTCGGTGTTTCCCTTGGCCAGTTCATTCCAGACGATGACCATGGCAATGCAGGGTGATATGCCGATCAGGATCAGGCCGACCATGTATTCCGGCTTATCCGGCATCAGTGTGACCGCCAGTGTGAACATCAGCAGCGGGGCGATCAGCCAGTTAAGCAGGATGGCCAGGCCGAAAACCCTGACGTTGCGGAATACCTCCGGCATTTCTTCGTATTTGACCTTGGCAAAGGGAGGATACATCATTACGATCAGCCCCACTGCAATCGGGATGTTGGTGGTGCCGACCTGAAAACGGTTGATGAATGCCTCAGCCTCGGGAATCAGGTAGCCCAGACTGACACCGGCTGCCATGGCGACAAAGATCCATAGTGTCAGCCAGCGGTCCAGGAATGACAGTTTTTTCCCGATCTGTTCTGTCATGATTCCTCTCCTTCAAGATACTCAGTCAGCTTCAGGCGGATCTCATCCCGCACGCGGCGGTATTCCGGCAGCACCTCTTCAGCACTCCCTTTCAGCCGGGAAGGGTCGTCAAAGCCGATGTGGGCCCGTTTTACGCCGCCAAAGAAGAGCGGGCATTTTTCGTTGGCATCACCGCAGAGGGTGATGACGTGATCGAAGTTCTCGCCGGCAAATTCATCCATGGTTTTGGAACGGTGGGCGCTGATGTCGATCCCCAGTTCGGTCAGTACCCTGGCGGCCAGCGGATTAACACGGGTTGCCTCGGTTCCGGCGGAGAAGGCCTGGTAGCGGTCTCCCAGGTAGTGGTTGACCAGCCCTTCGGCCATCTGTGAACGGCAGGAATTATGGGTGCAGAGCAGAAGTACCTTTTTCATGGTGGATTCTCCGTTATATCCGCTCAGGCGGATTTTTGTGCTGTGTCGTTGCAGTTGCATTTGTCCTTTATGAAAACGGTCAGGCGTTCCTGATCCTGCTGTGCCGTCAGGTTGTCATGGGTGAAGTGACGCAGGATTGGAAGTAGTGACTGTTGCAGCGCGGCCGGATTGGTTGTGATGGAGTAATGTACCCATAATCCGACCTTGCGATCGGTCAGCCAACCGGCGTTTTTAAGGTGTGACAGGTGTCGGGATGCCGTGGATTGCGGGATCTGCAGCGCTGCCATGATATCGCAGACACAGAGCTCCTTCGTGTGCAGTAGCAATGCCAGTATTCGCAGGCGGATTTCTTCGCCAAGTGATTGAAAGGTCGATGCTAATTCGGTCATGCCGGTCTCCTTTTGTCTTGCAGCCTATGTGTAAACTATATCCGTCAAAGCGGATATAGTCAATGGATATTTAATATCGTGGGTTGTTGTGGGCTGGGTGATAGCTGAAGTTATGTTGCTTATAGCAGGTTATAAGATTCTGGCGGAAAGTATAGATCCGGCGGTTAAATATATGAACCGTAGGGGCGAACGGTTGTTCGCCCAATCAGGGCTCATGCAATGTGCTTCTACGGCAGGCATTTGAATATTTAACCGCTGGAATATTAGTGCGTGGGCAAATGTCGAATTGAAAATCTGGGTTGGGATGATTGCTGGCAGAATTTTGTTGTCAGGTCTGTCAATACGACTGTTTTGGAAGGAAATGTGACTTTGGCCTGTTTAATTGCCAAAGTCACCGGTTAAAGAGCTGGTCTAATGGTTTTGACGATATATTTTTTAGTTTCTGTGTCGGATTATACCCAGCCTAAAAAGATCATTGCGATGAAGATGGCGTAGAAAAAACCGCCGATCATCAGTGTTCCGGGGGTCAGGTGGCGCTTCCAGCGAATCTGCAGGTATGCCACGCCAACGGAGGCGAAGGTGAGCAGGACGGTCATCAGGGCGGCGTGGTTAAGCTGCCATTCGGTCATCAGGATGCCGATGGCGGTAATCACTCCCCCCTGGAATACCATCGCGCCGGTGACATTGCCGATTGCCAGGGTGTCCTTGCCCTTGCCGATCCAGATGACGCTGTTGAATTTTTCCGGCAGTTCCGTTGCAATCGGTGCGATGATCATTGCCAGTATAAAGGGGGAAACCCCCAGTGACAGGGCGATGATCTGCACTTTTTCGACGAAGATGTAGGAGCCCCAGACAATCAGCAGCAGTGCGCCGAGCACCTGGGCGGCGATGATCGTCATATGCGGGTCGTGGGACTTGGGGGCGAAGTAGCACGGTTCCAGGTCATCCTCTTCAACGGCATGGCAGACGTCATTCTCGCAGCGCAGGGTCTTGAGGACGTAGGCGCCGTATACAAAGAGCAGCGTCAGGGCCATAAAGGTTTTTACAACCGGATGTCCACCCAGGAACGAGGCGGCGATGGCCATTCCGTAGAGGCAGAGGAAGTATTCCATGTCACGGCGCATGACGTGGGTATCGATGCGCATGATCGGGTAGTCAGTCCGTTTTTTGCGATTGTAGATAACCGCAACACCGCTGATGAAAAGGGCCAGTGTGCCGAGCATGAATGGTGCTCCGATAATGGCGCCGACACCTATCTGGTGGCCGGCCTCCTTTGTGCCGAAGAGGATGGCGATAATCGGGACCAGTGTCTCCGGCAGGGCGGTGCCGACGGCGGCAAAGATGCTGCCAACGGCGCCGTCGGAGAGGTTCATCTTTTTGCCGAACCATTCCAGGCCGTTGGTGAAAACAGTCGCCCCAAGCAGGATGATACCGAGGGCAACGATCAGCAGAATCCAGTTCATAAATTTACATCTCCACTCTTGTTACAACGCCCTGCAGTTTGGTTGCAGGCACCTTGTTGAATTGCACGAAATTGGGTGTCAGTTTTTTGATGGTTGAGAAGATCTTCCAAAACGGATTACCGGTGTCGATATCCTCGATACCATAGAAGATGACCTTTTCAAAGATTCCATGATCCTTCAGGATCTGTTCGATGTCCATGATTTCCATATAGCCTGATCTGATTTCAAAGGCATCCAGGCCGGTGCCCATGCCGCTGTGCAGTTTGCTCTCCAGGCCGTACGGTTCATCCGTACGGATAATTGAGATCAGTACATTGCGCTGGTAGACAATGTTGCTGCGGATCGTGCAGTGTACCAGATAGGGGGGGATGGTGCTCCACTCCTTGACAAAGAAGAGGCCGGTGCCAGCGATGTACCCCTTGGCGTAGATCTGTTCGTAGCTGACCAGGTATGTTTCCAGATCCAGCGGGCGCATGGAGAGGTAGAGCGCGCGCTGCCCCTTTGTCCAGATCAGGATCGCTGCAAGTGGTATTGATGCCAGAATCAGCGACCAGTAACCGCCATGGGGCAGCTTGTAGAGGTTTGAAGTCAGGAAGGCAACATCGGCCACGGTGACCAGCACCGCCAGTGGCACCTTCCATTTTTTCTGGGTCCTTGAAAAGATCATGATCATCATGATGCCGGTGATTGTCATGGTGCCGGTGACGGCCAGTCCGTAGGCCGCGGCCAGGTTTTCGGATTTCTGGAAAACCAGCATGATCAGTATCACCAGGCCAAGCAAAATCCAGTTGACGGAGCCGATGTAGATCTGTGACTTCATCAGGTTGGATGTGTAGTCAACCTTGAGCAGCGGCAGTATCCTGGTGGTGATCCCCTGGTAGACAATCGAGAAAACCCCGCTGATCAATGCCTGGGATGCGATTACGGTTGCGATTACGGTCAGGATCAGGAACGGGATGTAGAACGTCTCTGATTGTGATCGAAGCATGCCGAAGAGCATGTTCTTGGCATCGGGGTGGGTCAGGATGAAGGCCCCCTGGCCAAGGTAGTTGATGACCAGTGCGCAGAAAACAATATACCAGGCGCGCTTGACCGGTTTACGTCCCAGATGTCCCATGTCGGCGTAGAGCGCCTCGCCGCCGGTGGCACAGAGGATGACCTCTGAAAGAACGAAGAATCCGGCAACGCCATTGTTGCTGAGGAACCTGATTGCATGGTGGGGGCTGACGGCGCTGATGATCTCCGGCATGGACAGGATTGAAACTGCCCCGGATATGGTCAGGACTGCAAACCAGATCATCATGATCGGACCGAACGCGCTGGCAACCTTGTCGGTGCCTTTGTACTGGAAGATGAACAGTACCAGGGCGATCAGAGCGGCAATCATTATCAGTGTCCCCTGGCTGAGGTGACTGAAGGCGGGTATCAGCAGGGTACCCTCAACGGCAGAGAGGATACTGATCGCCGGTGTAATGACCCCGTCTCCCAGCAGCAACGCCACTCCCAGGTAGGAGAGCAGGGTGATGAATGCCATCTGGCGGCCCGGTTTGATCATGCGCACCAGAATCTCGCGCAGCACGATTGTGCCCCCTTCGCCCTTGCGGCTCAGGCTCATGGCCAGAATGGCGTATTCAAGGTTGACCAGTATGATCAGGGTCCAGACGATCAGGGAGAGGATGCCGTAGACATTCTCGGCAGTCGGTTTGGTTAGTGCGATAATGACAGTGAGTGTGTAGATCGGGCTGGTGCCGATGTCGCCAAAGACAAGTCCCATGGCCTTGATGACGCCGCCCCACCAGGAGCTTTGCTGATCGTGTGACATAGTGATTCTCCGTGCATTGATTGAAATAGCAGGAGAGGTACTGGAATGAAGCTGCAATCGAAAAAACCGCATGGCAATGCCAGCGGCGTTGGGATTGATTCCTTTACCCTTCCAAATGCCTACGAGGTTAGCTGACGGGCTGGAGAGTGGAAGTTCTCCTCTCCGTATGGCAATCTCTCCTGATCTTCCAAGCTGACGTGACGATACTTCGTTGTATAGTCGTGCTACTTGTTCGGGTTCAGGCTGGATGCCGCCGGGATTAGCCCCAATTAATCGGTTCCCCCGCACCTGTTGGTTGACAGGTCTCGGCTGTGTTGTCGTTGTTATACTACGATCCCGTTTTCTGTCAAGCAGTGTTGTTGCAACAGATCCGCTGCGAGTTGCCGCTGATGCATGTTTAGCTGTTTACAGCCGTATAAAAACTGTTAGAATCCGGCCAGATGGATAGAGAGTGTGATCCGGTGGTTTGTTTTGCCGGTCTCATGAATGGAGATGTTCAAGTTATGGATAATATTACGGTTGCACTGAAGGTGGATGTGGATACCTATGCCGGTACGCGTGATGGTGTTCCGGCCCTGCTGGATGATATGAAACGGACCGGGGCAAGGGCGACATTTTATTTTTCAATGGGGCCGGATAATACCGGCAAGTCGCTGCGGCGTATCTTTAAAAAGGGGTTTCTTGCCAAGCAGCTGCGCAGCAAGGCACCCTCTGCCTATGGGGTCAAGACCATGCTCTACGGCACACTCTTGCCAGCCCCGCAGATTGCGGCATCCTTTCCGGATATTCTGCGCAGGACAGAGGCGGAGGGGCATGAGGCCGGGATTCATTGTTGGGACCATGTCAAATGGCACGATTATCTGCCCCGTTTTTCACCTTCGATGACAGCCGATCAGCTTGGCCGTGCCGCAGGGCTGTTTGAGCAGATTTTAGGCCATAGTGCGGCAACTACGGCGGCGCCGGGGTGGACTGTGACGCCGGATTCACTTGCTGTTCAGGATGGAATGGGGCTGGCCTATTGCAGCGATGGCCGCGGCACAGCACCGTTTTATCCGTTCATGAGTGGCGTGCGCTACCGGACATTGCAGATCCCCTCAACGCTTCCGACCGCTGACGAGATCCTCGGTTGCAACGGTGTGACTCCTGGGAATATCGACGAATATTATATGAGGCAGCTTCGTCCCGGGCTGAATGTGTTGACAATCCATGCCGAGCTGGAAGGGGGCGCCATTCGGGCCTCTTTTGTGCGGCTGCTCGACCGTTTTGCAGCGGCCGGGATTCGCTGTATCACACTGGCCGAGGCCGCTGCAAGTGTTGTTGATCCGCCTGTCTGTCTCCTCTCCATGGGGGAGATTGCCGGCCGGGCAGGGCAGGTTGCCCTCCAGGGAGGGCGGATCTGATGGTTTGTCGCTATTTCAGGGTCAAGAGCCGTGATATCGTCTATCTCAAGTTCATCCTTGAGGCCTACGAGGGGATGAATGTGATGAGTACGGTTGACAAGGTTGATGGAGTAATCCGGGTCGCAATCATGCCCGGTTTTGAGGACGATATGGATCAGTTGCTGGCCGAACTGGGTAAACAGGTCGAGATGGAAAGGGTGGAGTGGCATGATCAAGCCTGTTTTTAAAGTCTGTTTATTGAGCGTTGTACTGTTTGTATTGCTTATGGTTCCGTTCGCCTCAATGGCGGCGGTCCTGCCGGGCATCGATGTCCTGGCAGTCCGCAATTTTGATATTCTGCAGGGCAAACGGGTCGGACTGATTACCAATCATACCGGGCGCACAGCATCCGGGGCCAGTACGATTGATCTGATTTATAATGCCCCCGGAGTACGTCTGGTAGCCTTATTCAGCCCTGAACATGGCATCCGTGGAGATGCGGACGAAAAGGTCGGCTCCAGTGTTGACCGCAAGACCGGCGTCCCGATCCATAGCCTGTACGGCAAGAGCTGTCGCCCAACGGGTGGGATGCTCCAGGGGGTTGATGTGCTGGTCTTTGATATCCAGGATATCGGCACCCGTTTCTACACCTATATCGGCACACTCTCCCTGGCCATGCGTGCCGCCCAGGATGCCGGGATAGATTTTGTCGTTCTGGATCGCCCCAATCCGATCAATGGTGTCACGGTCAGCGGTGCGATCCCGACACGATTGCTGCCAGAGAAAAAGAGCGGCTGCGGGGCCATTACCAGTATCCATCCGATTCCAACCAGGCATGGCCTGACGGTTGGTGAACTGGCCCGCCTGTTCAATGCAGAATTTGCCATTGGCTGCAAGCTGTCCGTGATACCTATGCAGGGGTGGCGGCGGGAGATGTATTACGACCAAAGCGGCCTGGCCTGGGTTAATCCCTCACCTAACATGAAGAGTGTCACTGCCGCACTGTTTTATCCCGGCCCAGGTACGCTGGAAACCACCAATCTGTCCGTTGCGCGCGGTACGGCATATCCGTTTGAACAGTATGGCGCCCCCTGGGTGGACAGCGCCGCCGTTGTCCGCAACCTTAACGCTCGTCGTCTGGCTGGCGTCTCCTTTGAGGCGGTCAGTTTTGTTCCGACGACCCCCGGCTTTATCCATCGCGGTAAAAACTGCCACGGTGTCCGGCTCCAGATTACTGATCGCAGCAAGGTCGACAGCGCCCTGTTGGGACTGCATCTGCTACAGGCGTTCCATCAGGTGCACCCGGATCGCTTCAAGGCCTATGAGGGTTTTGCAACGGAAAGCGGGGATGGTGAGGCATGGGGGCTGCTGACGGCCAAGCGGCGCACACCAGAAGAGGTCGCTGCCCGCTGGGCCGATGGCGAAGGACGTTTCAGGACGTTGCGGGAGAGATATCTGCTGTATTGAATATACCGCAGATACTGCAATAGCCAGATCCTATAGCAATAACAGTAAATTTTGATACTCTTGCAAAATCAAGATTTGTCATTCCCGAAGCGATTCTGGTCGGGAATCCAGATTATAATGGCTTGAAAAGTCTGGATCCCCGATAAATGCCTTCGGGGATGCCAATCTTTTTGCAAGAGGTTCTGTTGTCGGCTTTGCTGTGTCTGCTCTGGTTGAATCAGTGGATTGTTTCAAATGATATTCGTTTATCTGATCAAATGCCTTGTCTTGAGTGTCATGATCCGCCCACAGGCCTCGTCTATCCGTTCGCGACTGATCTTTCCGCTCTCCACCATTGCCTTTATCAACTCGATGGAGCGCGGGGCTATATCCGCATTGTAATGTTTGTCATTGGCTACAACGAGCATATCCACCCCGGCATTGATTGCCTTTTCTATTGCAGTTTCATAGCTGTAATGGTGAATGATTGCCCCCATGTAGAGATCATCACTGACAACGACACCGTTATAACCGAGCTGCTTGCGCAGTATGCCGTCGATGGTACTTTTGGAAAGCGTGGCAGGATAGACCGGGTCGAGTTTTATGTTGAATGTATGCGCTGTCATAACCATATCAGCCAGCCCGTCTTTAATTAGGCTCCGGTAAGGCTGTAGTTCGGCCTCGCTCCATGTGCGGGTTACATCCACAAGGCCGAGATGGGAGTCGTCCCGTGAACTGCCGTGTCCCGGAAAATGCTTCAGACAGGTAACAATCTGATGCTTATGATGAGCTTTAATGAATTCGGCGGCGTGGGTGACAACCTGTTCCGGTTTTGCCGAAAAGCTACGTTCCTTCATGGCGATGATCGGATTTTCAGGGTTTACATTTACATCAACCACCGGTGCAAGATTAAGATTGAAACTGTATTCTTTCAATGTGGCCGCCAAGGCCTCTGAGGATACCCGGGTCAGCTGCGGGTCATTCTTACCCCCCAGATATGCGGCGGAAAGTGTTGACGGAAAACCGTAACGGTCTTTCAGGCGTGTAACAATCCCCCCCTCTTGATCTACGGCGATGAACAGCGGTGTTGCCGAAGCCGCTTTTAGTGCTGCAGTCAGCTGGCTCAGTTGTGCCGGTCCGGTGATATTGCGCTCCGTAACCCCAAGATCAATATTATTGTCAAACAGCACCACCCCGCCAATCCCGTAATAACGGATCGCCTCGCTGATCGGGCTTTCCTCCGTAATGGTTTCTCCGGGGAAGCCCAGCAGAAGCATCTGGGCGATCTTTCGTTCTAAAGGCCATGTCCGCCAATCCGCGGGCTGTAGCGGAACAAGGTTGCGGCTTGTCATACAGCCACTTAGCAGTGCTGTAATCAGGATCACTGCTACAATCAGCAGTATATGTCGCAAATTTGGAAAAATATGGTTCGACATGGGAATATTTCCTTCAGGTTGTTTGTTGTGATCTGAAATGTGCCAAATTTCGTTGTGGCGATGAAAGTTTACAATCACTGTATATCAGCAACAGATGCCAGATTCAATTGCCATCTGCTGTTCGTAGCGGATGGCATAACGTGAGTCAGGCTGTTTCGTGTTTTGGTGCTATATTTGGGCTGGCTTTGGTTGGTGTGGACTAATCTTGTATAAAGTGTTATTGATATCAAATCACGGTTGGGAGCTCTTGTTGTCTGACTGTGAAATAATAATTCAGGGGATATTCTATGTTACGCAAATTTCTGATTCTTCTGGCCGTAGTCATGCTGATACCGCTTGCCGGGTGCAGCCCTTTCAAGAATGTGAGGACGATTGATCCTAAGCCGATTTCCTCCTTTGATACGCTTGTCATTCGTGATTTCAGCACCGAAAATGTTATGGTTGATGAGAACTTTAATGTTGGCGGTATTATTGTGGATGCCATCAGGCGGAACCGTAGCGATAAACCATATTTTACACCGGCAAAAAAACGTGAGTTTTCCAGATCACTGACCGATGCGATCTATTCGGAGGTGAAGGGGCGCAGGATTTTCAGCAATGTCTACAAAAACGTTCGTGCCCCGGAGAGGGCTCTGGTGCTGGATGGAAGGATCACCAAGATCAATGTGGATGGCTTTTACGGAAGGGCGCCAAGTCACATAACCATGGAGATTGAAGGTTCGCTGCTCAATGGCCCGCGTGGCAGGGAACTGGTGATTTTCAACGATGAAAAGAGCGAACGTACGCTTGATACCATGCGGGAGCTGGCGAAGGATATTGCCGATTATCTGGAGAAGAATCGATAGTTCCCTTTGTTGCTAAAGGTTGGAAGGCCGCCTTGACGTTAAATCTGTCAGGCGGCCTTTTTTACAGATTTTAATGCGGGATACGGGGCTTGCACCTTTCTTGACAGCAGTGGCTTTGCAGGTATATTGGATTATGCCGTTATCGCTAAAATACCTAGTCTTTCAAGGAAATGGACACTGATGATATACAATCGAAATGCAGATAAAGGAGACCGGTTCCTCTTTCGGCTACGGAGTTCCTTTCTCTCGGTGCTGCTGCTTATACAGATTCTGATGATCGCGCTCTCGATTGCCTTTGCAAGCCTGATGATTAAAAATCTCAAGGAGGGTGAAGAGCGCAGAACCAAGAGTATAACAAAGCATATCCAGAACGAAATACGGCACAGGATCTACAGATCCACGCTGGTGACAGAAAATATCGCCAATGATGCTGAAATTGTGGAGGCCTTCAGAAAACAGGATCGTCAGGAGTTGCTGCGGTTGTCCGCTCTGGCATGGAAGCGTCTGGAGTCCCACGGAATCAGTCAGTTTCACTACCATATCCCCACCAGTCAGGGGATTGTTTCATTTCTGCGTGTCCATAGACCTGAAATCTACGGGGAGAATGTATCCACCTACAGGCCGCTGGTTGTAAAGGCCCAGCTTACGAAAAGGAATGTATCCGGGCTGGAGCAGGGGAAAAGTGGTTACGGCTTCAGGGCCTGCTCTCCGATATTTTACAAGGATAAGCTGATCGGTTCCGTGGAGATCGGCAGCGGCTTTTCCGAGCGGTTTCTCAAACGACTGGAGCAGGACTATAACGGCAAATGGTCCATTGTAAACCTGGAGCGTGGCATCAATACCCTGACTGAGGACAAGATGATCCTCAGCTCCTTTAACCAGACTGCCGAAGTGGCCCTGGACAAGGCCCATCATCTGCCGGAAGGGGTTTTGCGGCTTATCCGGCAAGGCAGTGCCAACGATATTATCGACCGGGAGAGCGAGACGGTTTCACTGTATATTCCCATCGCTAACTTTAGCGGTGATCATGTAATCTACATTCTCTACGAATATAAGACGCAGATTTTTGCCAAGATCAGGCATGCCATTTTTGTATCTGTGATCATCTGTCTGACCGGCTTGCTGCTTTCCGGCGCCATTCTGTTTATCCTTTACAGACAGGTGACCAGGCCGATTAATGAAATGGTACTGGAGACGGAGAAGATCAAAAATTTCAACCTGGACGATAAGGTTAATATTCATGCCTCACTTTATGAGATTAGAGCCCTTGTCAATGCTATGGCTAGTATGAAGGTGGGGTTACAGTCATTCAAGAAATTTGTGCCGTCACAGCTGGTCAGGCAGTTAATGGAGACTGGTCTGGCGGCAAGTGCCTGCGGCCAGAGGCGTGAGGTGAGTATATTTTTCTCGGATATTGCCGATTTTACATCCATTGCTGAAACCATGCGGCCGAGTGAACTGTCGTCCCAGTTAACGGAGTATTTCAATGAGATGACCGGCATTATCATGGCCCAGCATGGTACGGTTGATAAATATATCGGTGACTCCATCATGGCATTCTGGGGCGCCCCGCTGGAGATAAAGAATCATGCCCGTGACGCCTGCATGGCTGCCATTAAAATTCAGGAGCGGATTGTCGCCCTGGAAAAGAGATGGGCAGCGGAGGGTAAGCCGGTTTTTCGCACCAGAATCGGGCTTAACAGCGGTGATGTGGTCGTGGGTAACATGGGTTCGGATCAACGGCTGAATTACACGATCATCGGCGATCCGGTGAATCTGGCCAGCCGCCTGGAATCATTGAATAAATATTATGGATCCAGCATTATCATCAGTCAATTTACCTTTGAGAGGTGTGCCGATGATTTTGAGGTGCGCACGCTGGATCATGTGCGGGTAAAGGGGAAATCAAAGGCAGTTTCCATCTATGAACTGCTGGCGGAAAAGGGTGATATCTCTACGCTGGACAAGGAGTATAACCAGTATTATGAAGAGGCCATCGGGTTATATTTGAAGCGGGAATGGGACCGGGCGACGGAGATTTTTGAACAGTTGCTGGCCAAGAAGCCAGATGATGGTCCTTGCCGGATGTTTCTGGAGCGCTGCCAGGAGTATATCCAGAATCCTCCCCCTGAGAACTGGACCGGTGAATACGAACATAAGAAAAAATGAAATGAATCCCAGCCGCCAGCAGTCAGGCGGCTTTTTTTATGCAAATGGCTCGTCTGTCTGTTGTTGCGTTGAGGGTCAGGTTTCGTGGTTCATGTCTGACCGGGACTTTCCGACGATGCCTGTCAGAAGGTTGCCCCCTGGTATCTCGTTCAATGCCTTTGCAAGCCCCCCCTTTTTCTCGATGAGTTGAAATAGTTGCCGGGTACGCAATACCGTAGTTTCAGCGAGTTCATCTATGGATGTGTGCCTGGTTTGGCCGGTTACCGGATCGATCCATTCCTGGAGCTGCCGGGGTGCCTGATTGTTCCTTGGTGGCCAGAACAACGGGTAGAAGAGGTTGCACAGATTTTTGTATGGTGAGCCGGGAAGTATCCCCAGAATTTTGGCCAGGAGCTTCCAGTGAACCTGGTCGTACATCCCCTGAAAGCGGCAGTGCAGTTTCAGCGCCCTCTCGGCAACCGGTCTGGGGAGCTCACCGGCGAAGAGCAGGATTAAGCAGTCCACCAGCGTGTTCGTCGTTATTGCGTCGCTGACCAGTGCGTCCATCCGTTTTGCAGGTGGGGTGGCACCGCTCTGGACCAAGAGGACGTCGATGTCGGTTTCCAACCTGTAGTGTCTGGCAATGTTGTTTAAGTGGCTGATGGAAAAGACATATGGATGAAAAATCATATCGGCCTGCATATGGCTGATTACACCGAGGAGGCAGGCCAGCATCCCCTCCGGGATGCCGCCGTTAAAGGATTCATCCGCCTTGATGATTGGTTCAAAACTGTTACCGCTGGCATCGTGAAAACGTTGCCCCAACTGCAGTGCCATTGCCGAATCCGGACCGTGAAACAGATGCAGCAATGTATCGGGCAGGACGGCTCCGGCAAGAAACAGGTTGTGATGTTTGTTTATTATCCTTGAGAGATGGCTGTTCGTACCAAGTTCAAGTAATGAACGCTCTGCAAGAATCCAGTGGGTAATTTCCTTTGGCATCTGTCTCTTTCGCTAATTTAATGGTTGTTGTGCTTTTATCAGGTGTTGTTCTTGGTTATATGCAGAATCCTGTTTGGATTCACTGCTGCTGTCTTTTGGGTGTGCTTTCTGTGCCAGGTTTCTTTGAATGTTGTTGCCGTTCAAATAGTCTTTAAAAATCTGGTTGTTTTTTAGTTCATCGGGTATAAAATAACAACTTTCCAGACCCTGTTCAGTGAGGAAGAGATGCCTTCTAGCCAGGAAGCAGAACTGTTAAAAGCATGTCGTCACCTTTTTCCCCATGCGGAGGTCGGTCGGGCCTTCCTGTCGTATATTGAAGCGGATGGGTTGAAAAATGCCTACCGTAATCGCGTCCGTGAATTTCATCCCGATACATGTCCCCATCCAGGTGATCATCTCCGCCACACCGAATCTTTTCGTCATACTGTTGATGCCTATAAACTGCTGGAGCGTTTCCTGAAAAACAGAAAACCGCATAAGGTTCGCCATGAACAGCAGGCCAGGGGTGAAAGGCCGGCCTTTACCCAGGCGGCCAAAAGGGAGAAAAATTTACAGGAACAGTATTTTGATGGCCCGTTTCCGACGATTGAACTCAAATTTGGGCTGTTTCTATATTACAGCACCCTCGTTTCATATCAGGATGTCGTCCGTGCCTTGATCTGGCAGAGGGCGTTGCGCCCGCCGCTGGGTGATTTTGCACGGCAGTGGGGATGGCTGAGCGATGCCGATGTATCTGTTATCCTGGCGGCCACCGAAATCTCCGGCTCCTTTGGCGATCGGGCGGTTGCTGTTGGACTGCTGACCCAGTCGCAGCTGAATCTGTTACTGCTTCATCAACGTTCATTGCAGCAGCCGTTGGGGAGCTATTTTGTCGACCAATCCATTCTCACAGAATATGAATTGAAAAAGAGTCTGCGAGATCAGGCTGCTCATAATATGAAGATCCGGGAATCAAAAACGGTCTTGGCCGATGGCTGAGTATGGCAATCCAGCATTGCTGGTTTCTTTTTTACGCTCATGTTTGTCTGCCAGCGGCACGGGGACGGGGAAGTGACCAGTTGTAGCGCACGGCCAGAAGTCTCAGGGTTGTGACTGTGATGGCAGATATCAGCAGGATCCACTGGCGTGGTATGGCATTGGTGGTGTGCAGTATGTAAAAGAGGGTGGCACCGGCCAGGCAGGCGGATGCGTAGACCTCTTTCTGGAGGATCATGGGAACACGGTTGGAGAGGACGTCCCTGGTCATGCCACCAGCTGTAGCGGTCATGACACCAGCCATGACGGAACCGATAAAGCCGATTTTGAAATCCAGTGCCTTGCCTGTGCCAATAACCACAAAGGTTCCCAGCCCTACCGCATCAAAGAGGGTCAGCGGGTGGTGGAGGAACTTCAGGTTGTCATGGAACAGGAATACCAGCAGTGAAACTGCGATGGAAAGATAGAGATATGTCTCGTTCTTGAAGATGAACGGTGGCGTGTCGCCCAGTAACAGATCGCGCAGTGTGCCGCCGCCGATGGCGGTTACCAACCCCAGCACCATGACACCAAAGATATCCATCTTGCGACGCACACCGGCCAATGCTCCTGATGCGGCAAATGCAGCGGTGCCAAGAAGGTCAAGGGCGTAAAGCAGATCCATATGATTTTCCTCTGTTCAAGTTTTAAAGCTTGTGATTGATGATCTGAATATATGTAAATTTAACAGAATCTCTGCCGGATATCCAGAAAGGAACTTGCTCTATGCGTGTGATAATAGCCCCTGATTCTTATAAAGGCAGTCTTTCGGCGGTTGGCGTGGCCGAGGCCATGGAGCGTGGCCTCCTGGAGGTCTTTCCCCAGGCGGAGGTGCTCAAGTTTCCGATTGCCGATGGGGGCGAGGGGACAGTTGAGGCGTTGGTAACGGCAACGGATGGGCGTATGGTCTGTCAGACGGTAACCGGTCCTCTGGGTGATCCGGTTCAGGCGGTCTGGGGGATCTGTGGCGATGGCAAGACCGCTGTGATCGAGATGGCCGCTGCATCCGGTCTGCCGCTCGTGCCGAAGGCCAGGCGTGATCCGCGTGTGACGACAACCTTTGGAACCGGTGAATTGATCCGGGCTGCCCTGGATGCCGGCTTGCGAAAGATTATTATCGGGATTGGCGGCAGCGCCACCAATGATGGCGGGGCAGGCATGGCCAGGGCACTTGGTGTCCGTTTTCTCGATTGTGATGGTCGCGAACTTGTCAATGGCGGTGCGGCACTGGTTTCGTTGGCCAGTGTTGATGTCAGCGGTATTGATCCGCGCCTGGCAGAGGCGGATCTTCAGGTTGCCTGCGATGTTGATAATCCGCTCTGCGGCGAGAAGGGGGCCTCTTTTGTTTATGGTCCGCAAAAGGGGGCCTCGCCTGAAGTGGTGCGTCAGCTGGATCAGGCCCTGGCAGTTTATGCCTCGGTTATTGAACCGGCAACCGGACGTTTTGTCTCAAGCCAGCCAGGAACCGGTGCCGCCGGTGGTCTGGGGGCCGGACTGCTCTATTTCACAAATGCGGCGCTAATGCCAGGTGTCAGGATCGTGCTTGATGCAGTCGGTTTTGCCGAGGCCGTTGATAAGGCTGATCTGGTTATCACCGGTGAAGGGTGTACCGATGCCCAGACCGCTCATGGCAAGGCGCCTATAGGGGTGGCAAGGCTCGCCAGAAACTGTGGTGTGCCGGTTGTCTGTCTTTCCGGTGGTCTGGGGGAAGGGGCAGAACATGTCCTTGAGCATGGTATTGATGCCATTCTGGGGATTGTATCCTGTCCGATGCCGCTTGAAGAGTGTATGGCAAAGGCGGCGGAGCTTGTTGAGGCGGCTACGGTGCGTGTTTGTCGACTGATCCAGGTTGGTAAATCTCTGGATATGCCGCATCAGACCTAGCTGGGCACTGAATCAGTCCGCTGCTCTTTAAAATGAAAGGCCCGCTGATATACACAGCGGGCCACATTTTTTTCATTATCCAAATTCCCTTTTCAAGGGTCATTCCGGTTCAGTTTATTTCACCGGACAGTTTTATCACTTCTGTATGTTGATCTGGAGTAGCCTCTTCTATTATGTAGCCCCCCTTTTTCTTCGTGATCTTCTGCGTGGTAGCGCTACCATGGTTTTACTATAACCCCTGAATTTAAATAAAACAGTCTGTTTTTTTTAAAAAATAATAGCTATAATGTTTAAGTTAAACGCGAGAATTGATTCCGTAATCCCTGCTCAGTTGGTAGATGTTTTTGGGCGGAGCGGATCAAACAGGTATTCCAGCCCATTGACCTTTATTTCGTAAACAATCCCCAGCATATTACCCAGCTTTCCTTCAGGAAATCCTTCCTGTGAAAACCAGACCAGGTAAGATTCTGGCAGATCAATCAATAATCGGCCGGCATATTTGCCGAATGGCATGCGGGCAGAGGCCAGTTCCAGCAGTTGTTGATGTTCCGTTGCCATGGATTTGTTCCTCCTTTGGTCTTCGGCAGCCAATCAGGCCAGCGTGTCCAGTACGGATCTGAATGCCTCTGGACTTTGCGTCTTTTTGAGCTGATGGAAGCATTTTTCAAAGGCCGGGTCATTGATACCGGAGATAATGTTCTTGATCTTGGCAAGAATCTGGGCATTGCCGCAGAACATGCTGCTGTAAAGCTGCAATGCTTCACCAAGAAAATAGCGCAGCATTTCAGCCCGTTCAGCACGAGTTGGTTCAGTGGTTGCGCCCTCTCTGATTCGTCTGAAGAGGAGCGGGTCTGATATGGCGCCTCTGCCGAGCATCAGGCCGGCTGGGGTTGCTGCTTGTCGGACAAGTTCGGCGGTTGTCACGCTTGAGATGTCGCCGTTGGCAATGACCGGAATCCGGGTATGCTGGATAACCTCGCTGGTAATACGGTGGTCTGCATAACCGGAATATTTCTGGACAACGGTGCGTGGGTGCAGAATCAGAAAATCGACACCGTGATCTTCAAAGAGTTGCAACAGTGTAAAGATCTGGCGTGGGTCGCTGTGTCCCGCGCGAAGCTTGATGGAAAAGCTTCCCTTGATGGCCTTGCGCATGGATTTCAGAACCTGGTCCAGGCCAGCCGTATTGCGGAGCATTTCTCCGCCGCATGCGCCCGATGACATGCGGCCATATGGACAGCCCATATTCAGGTTGATGTGTGACGCGCCGGAATCGGTGATGATCTGTGCCGCCTCGGCGAGATTGTCGCCATTATGGCCGATCAGCTGCGCGATCAACGGTATTCCCGGTTCGGCTGAAGCCGCCTCCAGCAGGTCTGCTGGGGCTATACGCTGTCGTGTTGTACCGGAATGGACACGGATGAATTCGGTGAAGACAATATCGGGGCGCACCCAGTCGATAAAGATTGAGCGCATGGCGCGATTGGTGAAGCCCTGCATTGGGGCAAGCATAAGGGGGAAGCTCCCCTCTGGCCATGGAAGTGGGGCGTTGCTGGTGAGATTGCTTCGTTCTGGCATGATTACGTTGCTCAAAAAACAACGACCCCGCCTTGAACAGAAACGGAGTCGTTGTATGTGGTCTGTGTTGATTGGAAATTAGAGGATTTCAGTCAGCTCGATATCGAAGGTCAGGTCTTCGCCAGCCAACGGGTGGTTGGCGTCAAATGTAACGCTTTCCTCGTTCACCTCGACAACGGTTACCTCGATCTCTTCGTCCTCATCGTTGGCAATGGTCAGTTCATCACCAACCTCTGGTTTCAGATCTTCCGGCATGTCGGTGCGCGGGGCGTTGAAAACCTTCTCGGTGTCGTATTCACCAAAGGCATCCTTGGCAGGTATGACAACGGTTTTCTTGTCGCCAACGGACATGCCGACCAGTGCTTCCTCGATCTGGGTGAAAAATTCCTCTGTGCCGATGGTCAGTTCCATCGGGCCGCTGTCGTGGCAGCATTCTTCGTCGTTGCAATCATCTGCTGCACAATCTTCTTCGTAGGTTGAGTCGAAGATGGAGCCATCTTCCAGTTTGCCTCTGTAGTTAATCAGGACTTTATCGCCATTTTTTGCAGTTGCCATTATTTATGCCTCTCAGTTGTATGTTAGGCTGCTGAGCCTCAGGTTGATGGAAAACAGCATACGAAAAAAGTCGTCCCGGCGTCTACAAAAAAGTAATCGTAGTCTGGATAAGTTTTTCAGCCGGTCTGAAGGCTGATTGACACTAATGGGCAAGCCTGATAGAGTTTAATATTTGAATTTGTAAGATTATTTGAAGTTTCGTGAGGTATAAGAGTGAAGTTTATTGATGAGGTTACCCTGTTTGCAACTTCTGGCCATGGCGGCGCAGGTTGCGTTGCCTTCAGACGTGAAAAATTTATCGAGTTCGGTGGTCCAAACGGTGGTGATGGCGGCAAGGGGGGCGATGTTGTCTTTGTGGCTGTCTCCGGTCTTTCGACGCTGTTGGAACTGCGCCATCGACCACATCAGAAGGCAGAGAAGGGGTATAATGGTCAGGGTAAAAACCGTCATGGTGCCAGTGGTGATGATCTGGTCATCAAGGTGCCGATTGGTACGGTTATCAAGGATGCGGATACCGGCGAACAGCTTGCCGACCTGACCGAGAATGGCCAGCGGGTTGTTCTGCTTAAGGGTGGCCGTGGCGGTCAGGGTAATGCCCGTTTTGCGACAGCTACCCACAAGGCCCCTAAATTTGCCCAGCCTGGTGAACCGGAAGAAGAGCGTAAACTGCGCCTCGAACTGAAGCTGATGGCCGATGTGGGGCTGCTTGGCTTGCCCAATGCCGGAAAATCATCCTTGATCAGCAAGATCTCAGCGGCGCGTCCCAAGATTGCCGATTACCCGTTTACAACCATGGTCCCCAATCTGGGGGTTGTACCGTATAAAAACTACCGGTCATTTGTCATGGCCGATATCCCCGGCATTATTGAGGGGGCCCATGAAGGGGCCGGTTTGGGGCATCGTTTTCTGAAACATCTGGAACGTTCCGGAATCCTGCTGCATCTGGTGGATATCTCCTGGATGCCGGATCGTGATCCGATTGCCGAGTATCAGACACTGAACCGCGAACTGGAGATGTTCAGTGCCGAACTGGCCGAAAAGGAACAGATCGTTGTGATCACCAAAGTTGACCTGCCGCAGACCCAGGAAGCATTGCCGGAGGTTCGCAGGTGGTTTGAGGATCAAGGGCGCAAGGTGCTTGTTATTTCATCCGCCACGGGAGAAGGGGTTGGCGAACTTTTGGATGAGATTGCAATCCGTCTCTGGGGACGGGTTGAAGAGGAATGGTGATGGATTGCATGCGCAGTGAAATTCTGAAGCCGGTAAAGCGCGTGGTCGTCAAGATTGGCAGTCAGGTTCTGACCGGGGCAGACGGGGCTCTGGACCGGCTGGTCATGAGCAATATATCGGCGGATATCGCCGCCCTGCTTGCGGCTGGTCTGCAGGCGGTGGTTGTTTCATCCGGGGCAGTTGCAGCCGGTCGAACCGCACTGGGCATGACGGAAAAGCCGCGCACAATTCCACATAAGCAGGCGGCTGCTGCCATTGGTCAGACTCAGCTGATGCGGGCCTACGAGGAGTGTTTTTCTGTGTATGGTGCCAAGGTGGCACAGATGCTGCTGACCAGCGAAGATCTGGCCAGCCGGCAACGTTTTCTAAATTCACGGGCAACCCTGGATGCCCTGCTTGGTTTTGGTGTAATCCCGATCATTAATGAAAATGATACGGTTGTGGTTGATGAGATCAAGTTCGGTGATAACGACAATTTATCGGCTCTGGTCACTAATCTGGCCGAGGCTGATCTGCTGCTGATTTTGACTGATATGGAGGGCTTTTATAGTGCCGATCCCCGCAAGGATCCCGATGCAAGGCTGATTCCGCTGGTTAAGGGGATTACCCGCGAGATTGAAAAGGCTGCCGGTGGTTCCGGTTCCACCGTTGGAACCGGTGGGATGGCAACCAAGGTCGCTGCCGCCAAAAAGGCTGCCAAGAACGGTGTGCCGACGATCATTGCCCCAGGCAAGCGCTGTGGCGTTATTGCGGCTGCCATGGCGGGTGAAGAGGTGGGAACCCTGTTTCTTCCTGAGGAGGATGGGCTTAATCGCCGGAAACACTGGATCGCCTATACCCTGAAGCCGACAGGCAAAATTGTAGTTGATGACGGTGCCAGGGATGTACTGCTCAGGAAGGGGAAGAGCCTGCTTCCCTCTGGAGTATTGAAGGTGGAGGGGCGTTTTGAGCGTGGTGCCGGTGTAAGAATTTGCGGGGCCGACGATCAGGAGTTTGCCCGTGGTCTGTCGGATTATTCAAGTGCCGATATCGGGCGTCTGGCTGGTCACAAGAGCAGCGATATTGATGAGATACTCGGGTATCACTATTCGGATGTGATTGTGCATCGTGACAATCTGGTTGTTATCTGATTGTTGGAAAAAGGGATGGAATGGAAAACGGCCTGCTGAAACAGGCCGTTTTTTTGTATGCTGTGAAAATTACGGTTTGCGGTGGACCGCCAGTGGCCCCCATGCCTGATCCACTGACATGAGCTCAAGCGTGTTGATGTTGACATGCCCTGGACGGTTGACAACCCATTCCACCGTTTCAGCAATATCCTCGGCCTGCAATGCCTTTGCGCCGGCATAGACCTGGGCCGCCTTCATTTCATCTCCCTTGAATCGCACCTTTGAAAATTCGGTTTCAGCCATGCCTGGCTCGATGCAGGTCACCCGTACGTTTGTGCCGAGCAGGTCGCAGCGCAGGTTGCGTGAAAACTGCTCTACAAAGGCCTTGGTGCCGCCATAGACGCTGCCGCCGGGATATGGCCACGAACCGGCGATGGAGCCGAGGTTGACGATATGTCCGCGGTTGCGGGCAACCATGCCGGGCAGTATCAGTCGTGTGAAGTAGACCAGACCCTTGATGTTGGTATCAATCATTGTTTCCCAGTCGTCCAGGTCGATCTGATGTGCTGGTTCCAGTCCCAGTGCCAGACCGGCGTTGTTGATCAGCACATCGACTTCCTTGAAGTCTGGCGGCAATGATTCGATGGCACCTTTTACTGCATCGCGGTCACTCACATCCAGCGGGATGACATGGATCTGTGCCGTTTTGGAAAGTTCCTCCTGAATCGCCAGCAATGGGTCAATCCGGCGGGCGGTCAGTATCAGACGGTTCCCCTGCTTGCAGAAGATACGGGCACAGGCAGCGCCGAAACCAGCCGATGCCCCGGTAATCAAGATAGTCTGTCCATTCATGTCAGTTGCTCCTCTTTGTGTGATTCCGCCGGTCATCTGCTGCGACTTGCGGTGTTGATGTGTCGTTTGGAGAGGCCGGTTTTACCGGCTCACGGTCATCATGCACAAAAGGTTAATATAAGTAAAATAGATATATTTTATGGAGTGTATGAATAAAATAGATAAGTAAAACGGGGAATGATTGTCATTCCCCGCATGAATCAGCAAGCTCTCTGATTTTTTGCAGCAGTGATTCACGGTCAATGCCGCTTTGATGGCAGAGTGCAATCAGATCATCCGGCAGCGGCGCGCAGACGCTCAGTTGCTGGTTTTCCGGCAGTGTCAGTGCTGTTCTGAAAGAGTGCAGTGCCAGTCCATTCAGCAGCGGGTGGTTGCCGGAACCGTAGCGGTTATCACCAATGACAGGATGGCCGATTATCTTCAGGTGGCGTCTGATCTGGTGCAGGCGACCACTGACCGGCATGACCGCCAGCAGGGTACAACCATCACCAATGGCCAGATGTCTGTAATTGGTTTTTGACTCCTTGTCATCCAGTGGCGCGTCAATCGTTCCGGTATCATCCGGTACACCTGCTACCAGTGCCAGATACAGCTTGTCCAGGCCGCTCTCCTTGACTTGCCGGCCAAATATTCCGGCTGAAGAGGAACTTTTGGCCGTGATCACAGCGCCGGATGTACCGCGGTCAAGGCGGTTTACCGGATACAGTTTGCAGGGAGTACCGCGCCATTCCATGAACTGCATGCCAACCGAGATCAGATTTTCCTCGATCTCCGCCGTGCGGTGCATTGGCAGGCCGGAAGGTTTGTTGGCAATGATGATCATGTCATCTTCATAGAGGATATCAAACTCAGGGGGGGCTTCCACCAGAAGTGCGCTGAGCGTGGTACTTTCTTTGAGTGTGATTTGATCGTTGATGTAGAGAATCGTATCTGGCGATGCCTTTGTACCGTTAACTTTAATGGCACCGCTTTTGATCAGCTTACGCGGATAGGCGGCCGCTGCCGCAGGGATCAGCTCTCTGAGAAAGCTCTCCAGCCTGCGGCAGTGGTCGCAACTCTTTATTTCGTAGGTCAGCATCGGTTTAGAGTGAAATCTTGCGATCGCGCATCAGGTTGGCCAGTGAGCGATCGTAGGTTTTTTCACCATCAGCGGTGAACATGCAGCCGGTTGCCTGTCCTCTTTCGCGGTGGTAGGCTACACATTGGCAGCAGTTGCCGCGACGTGGGCAGCCACTGTTGTTATAGGTACATTTGCATTTATCGCCGGTGTTTTCGCAGGCCATGTTTACTCCTTATCGGTGAAACAATTTCGTTAGATAATCTTGTTGAGCGGATATTCAATGATCCCTTCGGCGCCCAGTTTGATCAGTTCCGGCACAATCCGGCGCACGTCCTTCTCGGAGAGGATGCTCTCGATGGAGAGCCAGTCGGAGTTGAACAGGTGGGAAACCGTCGGTGTTTTCAGGCTTGGCAGCAGTGCTGTAATCGCATCAACGCAGTTGGCCGGTACGTTCATCTTCAGACCAACCATACCTTCGGCGGCCAGCGAGGATTTCAGCAGCGTTGCCAGCTGCTCGATCTTTGCCCGCTTCCAGGGATCTTCCCATGAAGCGCGGTTGGCAATCAGTACCGGCACAGATTCCATCATCTCGCAGACAATCCGTAGTCCATTGGCCTTGATGGTCGAACCGGTCTCGGTAACCTCAACAATTGCATCGCAGAGGCCGTCAACAACCTTTGCCTCTGTTGCGCCCCAGGAAAACTCGACATTAACCGGAATATTACGCTCTGCAAAATAGCGCTTGGTGAAGCCGACCAGCTCGGTGGCAATGGTGGCACCGCTCAAGTCTTCCGGTTTGGTGATCTTTGAATCGCCGTTGACAACCAGAACCCAGCGTGCCGGACGGCGTGAAACCTTGGAATAGACCATTTCGCAGACTTCAACAACATCGGATTCATTTTCGCGGACCCAGTCCCGTCCGGCAATACCGGCGTCGATGGTGGCGCGTTCCACATAACGCCCCATTTCCTGCGGGCGGATCAGCTTGCAGTTGATATCGCTGTCGTCGATGCCCGGGAAATAGCTGCGTGACGAAATGCTGATGTTCCATCCGGATTTTTTGAATAGCTCAACGGTTGCGTTTTCAAGGCTTCCCTTGGGGATGCCAAAATTGAGTATATTGGACATGATGACCTCGTATTTATTTATATCCGCCGTCTAAAGCGGCGTTTGTTCGGCAATTAACCTTTTTTGTAAACGTCATCCGGATTGAAGAGCGGGTTGGAATGTTCAACCCACTGGCCGTCTTCCCATTTGACATAGAAACAGCTGCGGTTGCCGGTGTGGCAGGCCGCCGGGCCATTTTGTTTAACCTTGATGACAACCGTATCGGCATCACAGTCGGTCAGCACTTCCATGACCTCCTGGGTATTGCCGGATTCCTCGCCCTTCATCCAGTACTTGTTGCGGGTGCGGCTGAAGAACCAGGTTTTGCCGGATTCAAGGGTCAGATTAAGGGTTTTCTCGTCCATAAAAGCGACCATCAGAACTTCGCCGTTTTCATAATCCTGGATAACAGCCGGAATAAGCCCGCCCATCTTTTCAAAATCAATCTTGATCACGTTTATTCTCCTTGTTCATAAAAGCTACGGTGCGAAAGTATAAGATGTTAAAGCTGTAATTGCAAGTATGAGCGGTGGGGAGGATGCTTCCGGCCGAGCCGGCCGATGAAATCATCAAACTGTTTTCTGCATTTCTTCAGGCTGATCTGATGAACAGGATCATCAGGGCTGATCAGGGGCTCATCATACCCCTGATTTTCAAGATAGGCCTGTAATAGCTCAGGCTCGATGTTGCGGTTATCGGAGAGTTCTTCCTGATTGCCGAGATAGTCATATTCCAACTGGTCATGGAACAACCGGATGATACGGTTCTGGGTGGCGCGTTCTACTTGGCCGACTGTAGTCAAGACGCACTTTCTTCGCTGGAGATAAACTTGTCCCACAGTGCTGTTTTGAACCAGTACGGCATCAGATCGGTTTTAATCTCTAGCTCTTCACCGTCGGTAATCTCGGCGATCCATACCTTTTCGTGGGATGAGTTGTCAAAAATATAAGCTCGATTCGAGTAGAGCACAGCGTCAGCGAGATACTCCAATGAACGGTAATATCGGGATGCGATTTTGTCGGGCGGGACCGGATGTCCCCCGGCCTTAACCCGGTTTTCTACACGCGATATGTTGATGGCTGGGTCTTCGGTGGCAACAAAATAGAGATATGTCCGGTATCCCAGTTTCTGTGCCCTTTTCAGCAACTCAACCTTGTCGTATGACGACATCACTGTTTCAAAGGTGAAGGTACCCCCCTTGTCAAGCAGCTTGTTTCTGATGAAATCGGCACAAACAGAGGCAAAGTAGGCATTTAACGGGCAATCACCGAAAACCAGCGCACCGTTCTGAAAACGCAATAACGATGCGGCATCGCCATACCCCTCTTTAATCAGAAAAGCGGATTCACAGAAAAATGAGATTGCCTCTTCCTCTGTAGTCGTCACGTCAAAAGCCGAGAAATCGAGGCAGCCTGATGTCCGAATGCCTTTTTCAATTTCATCGGGGTTGATATAGACACCGAGCAGCTCCGGTTCGAGAACTTCTTTGATGGTGCTCTTTCCGGAACCGTTTGGGCCGGCGAACATGCGTAGTCTTGGCGTCGCTCTGTTCATCGCTGTCTGCGTACCTTGCGCTGTTCCGGCGGCACCGCAATCGGGCCCGGGAGTGTCTTTAATACCTTGCGAGTTCCGTCAGGCCGAGATTCCACGAGCTGGCCATTGACTGCTTCCAAAACCTTGTTTCCGGAAGCCAGTGTTCTGCAATAGGCTTTTTTGACAGCGCCTTCCGCCAGTTCCGGAATGCGCTTTTCCAGGTAGCTCATCGTTTTTTCGTTTAGCTTCTTCATTGTCTTCTCCATCTCCAAGGCAACATTATTTTGTTTACAGATCCGGCAGTTAAATACATGAAATGTAGGGGCGAACGGGCGTTCGCCCAATCAAGGCGTATGCGATACAGATCTTTGAATATATTAAGCGCCGGAACAAAATATACGCCGCTAAGCGGATAATGCCAAGTAATGGCGTCTACTCTACTATAAATCGATATTAATTCTCACCAGCGGTATCCTCGCGGTCAGCAGCTCCTGCATCATCCCCTGCTTCAACATGCGGGTCTTATCCCGTTTCTGCTCAAGGTTGGCGATAACATATAGACTTAAAATTTTATCAGAATCTATGCTTCAATTCCATGAATAACTGTTGTTAAATGTTTTTCATGATCGATGGTGATTTTGCCGCTTAAGACGGATGCTCTGATCGTCTTGTCAGCGGTGACTATTGCTTCGGCGGTTAAATATCTGAACCGTAGGGGCGAACGGCTGTTCGCCCAATCAGGGCGCATGTAATGCGCTTCTACATCAGGTATTTGAATATTTAACCACCGGAGAAATATATAGCTTAGAAAGGCAAAAAGGCCCTTGTTTCCAAGGACCTTCTTATATCTGAAATGTTTTTGTTTTTTATGGTGGCGGTGCAGGGACTTGAACCCCGGACCTAGCGAATATGAGTCGCTTGCTCTAGCCAGCTGAGCTACACCGCCGTTAGTAAAAATAGGTTTTGATAAATACTTAAATATGTATCCGATGTCAAGCATAAATCTCGTTTGATTGTATTTTTTTTCAGAACAGATTTTGGGGAAGGGGATTGGCGTGAAGGACGGAGTCAGAATAAACAGGGCTTTTGCCCCTCGAATGGCAGACGTATAGTGCAGCAAATTCAGTGGATGTGCTTATTTGAAATGCGCAGGGAATGTATAGCCGTTACGACTATGAAGGTCTGGCGGTCGGCATTGCCCCGAATCTGGTTTTT
This sequence comes from uncultured Desulfuromonadaceae bacterium, assembly GCA_964292275.1. Classification (GTDB taxonomy): domain Bacteria; phylum Desulfobacterota; class Desulfuromonadia; order Geobacterales; family Pseudopelobacteraceae; genus CAXYUZ01. Next base: position 31,395 of record CAXYUZ010000007.1, on the reverse strand, counting down.
GCCGGATGCAAACGGAGGACAATGTTGTTTGTCTCTTGCAAATATGTTTCCTTGTCATCAAACTGCTCTGAAATGATCTGTTTCAGAGAGATAAACGAAGCCAGTTTAATGTCAATGATCTTCAATCCCATGCCGTTGATATCATGGCGTACCACATTGGCATTCAGGGAAATCTGAGAATATGGCGTGCTTATCTTTACAAGCGAATTAACCGGCACCAGCTGATCTGTTTTAAAGAACAGCCCCTGCAGGCTCAGGTTCTCGATGTCGCCAAACAGAATCTGGTCGTAATAGCTTAATGACGCCCATTCGGAGTATTTCACCCTTGTGATATGCCTTCTGTTCATTTTTGATCCTTTCGTTCTGTTTTTAGACAGGCAGGCTGTCTACATCTCAACAAAGTAGTTTTTCCAGGCTGCGTTGATCCCTTCCATGGTCAGTTCCGGCGGATGCCGGTAATAATGGGCAATATCGATAATATGGTCGATAATGTCGCGTGGGTGGCAGGCGTTCAGCTTGACGCCGTTTTTTTTGTAACAGTCGTTGATCAGGTAATCAAAGGCCTGATGATTGAAGATGATAGCGTTCTTTTCACAGATTCGCCGAAAAATGGTTTCATACTGTTCCGCCGTTGGGTGTTCAATCTTGATTTTGTAACGGATTCTGCGCAGGAACGCCTCGTCAACCAGATCCTTTGGCTCCAGGTTTGTTGAGAATATGACCAGCATGTCGAATGGGATGTAGAACTTCATTCCGGTGTTCAGGGACATGAAATCGATTCGGCGATCCAGGGGGACGATCCAGCGGTTGAGGAGGTTTTGCGGGTCGATCTGCTGGCGGCCGAAATCATCAACAATGAAGAGTCCGTTGTTGGCCTTCATCTGCAGCGGCGCCTCGTAATACTTTGAAATCTCGTTGAAGTCCAGATCAAGCATCTTCAGCGTCAGCTCGCCACCAGTCATGATTACCGGTCTTTTGATCAGAATCCAGCGTGGATCAATGGTTCCCGGCTCTGTTGTTGGTGTGGCCGGTACATGGTTGACCGGGTCGAAGATGCTGATGATCTGCCCGCCGACTGAAATGGCATAGGGGATATAGATCTCATCGGGTAGCACGCCGCCAATGGTCTCTGCGATGGCTGTTTTACCGTTTCCCGGCGGGCCATAGACAAAGAGCGCCTTTCCGGAGCTGATGGCCGGGCCGAGGCGTTTTAACAGGCTGTCGCTGACGACCATGTGGGAGAATGCCTTTTTGACATTTTCTTCACCAACCACAATGTTCTTGATGCTCTGCAGCTCCACCATGCTTCGGTATGATTCCAGCGAAACCGGCGCCGGGCCGATATAGCGGCAGAGCTCAAAAAGCTCGCTGCTGCGGTTCTTGCCCGTATCCGATATTTTGAATGTATAGGTTACCGAGGCATAACCGCTGCCCCCTTTAACCTCAATAAACTTGTCCCTGCGCAGGGTTTCCAGGATTGAATCGACAATTGCCAGGGGAAGCTTGATCTGCTCGGCAATGTCCGCCAGCTTGAAATCACCCATGAACAGGATCTGTTTCATCACCAGATCGGTCAGTAGCGATACATCGACGCCGGTCTCCTCCATTTTGCCCGGAGGGGCCGGATGTCTGCGGAAGAATTTCTCCAGAGCATCCTGGTTGATGAAACCAAGCGCAACTATATTCTGCCCGACCCTTCCACCATGCAGCTTTTGATGTTCAAGTGCCTGCACAAGCTGCTGTTCGCTTATGATTCCTTCCTTGACAAGGCGTTTGCCGATCTGGTCCATGTCTTACACCCCTTGGCCGGTGGCTGGTTTGCTCAGGAAGAATGTCTCAGCATCCTGTGTGGCAAACGATTTACAACCCGAAAATGGCAGGTTTTGAATGATGCAAAAATATGGTGGGGTCTTGGTCTGCCGATGACGAGCGGAACATCCTGCTGCACAAAGCCGACGTTGATCCTGATTCTGATCAGGTCTTTCAGCATCTGCAGCGAGTCCCAGAGCGGGTTGACCTTTGATCCGGGGGCATTGATCCAGCGGATAGGAACTTCCAGAACCTTGCACCCTTTTGCGATTGCCATGGCAAGCACCTCTACATCATAGGCAAAACGATCTATCCTTGCTTCACGGAAGATGCTGCGGGCAATGTTTCCTTCAAACAGCTTGAAACCGCACTGTGTGTCTCGGAAGGCATCCAGAACGATAAAACGGACAAAACGGTTAAAAATTCTGCCCATCCCCTGCCGCCACCAGGGTTGTTTTTTGATGATATTACTCATGGCAAGGGCTCGTGAGCCAATAGCAACCTGACATTTCTTCTGTTCCAGAAGCGGCAGAAGTGTGGAGAGTTCTTCAATCGGGGTTGACAGGTCGGCATCCGAGACCAGTACAAAATCCCCTTTTGATGCCAGCACGCCGGTGCGGAGCGCAAATCCCTTGCCCCGGTTCCTTTCGTAGCGGATGACCGATATATTTGACGTCTGGAGGGCAATTTGCTCTGAAACGGATGAGGTTGCATCGTTGCTGCCATCGTCGACGACAATTATCTCGTGATCCATTTTCCGCTGCATTAAAAAAGCGGAAATCTTTCGCAATGTATCCGGCAGGCGTTTCTCTTCGTTGAATGCGGCAATAATGACTGACAGCATAATCGTTGCCCCCTTTTTCGAGTGCCATTACCGACGTCTAATCACCATATTAACAATATATCACAATATTTTTGCTTTGCTTGGCAGTGTTAGATTTTTTTGAATTTTGGTGGCTATTCAGCACAATTTCATAACGCCCCCCAGCCCCCTCTTATCTTAAGCGGGGTAGCAAAAGCCAATTAACGTAATTAGTACGTCTCTCCCCTTAATTAAGGGGAGAACAAGAGGGGTTATTGCTTTGTAGTTTAGCATGCAAAGTAGTTACGAATTTTGTGCAGTAAATGGAGTAATCGCAGCGAGCTTAAAAAAGGTTTGGTTTCGGACTGGTTAATTATATTCCTTCCAGACCAGTCCTGTCTCGGTGTTGTACTTGGTAATGCCGTCAGAATCATCCAGGCTGCCGCTGAAGGCGTCGGCATCATCCCAAAAAATCCCCTCCGGCATCAGTATTTTGATGATGGTTTCATTGCTGCTGATTGTCCGCATGCCCAGGGATTTGCTTCTGGCTTTTGGGCCGGCCTCAAAAAGTTTGATCCTGACCAATGCCCGAATTGATTCCAGCTGGTCAAGCTGCACACGCACGTAGTAGATCCCCTCGCTGGAGTGATCCACAATGATCTGGATGGTGTTTGATTTAGGTATTACGACCTTGGCCTTGGAAGGCTTGATATGCATTGCCTCTCTCTTTGAAATGATTCTGCCCCGCTTTGCCTTTGGAAAATCACGGTATTCAACAAAGACCTTTACGCCTCTCTGCACATCTCTGGTTGCAATCAGTTCAATCTTCAGGTCACCCAGCAGCGGCGGCATGAACAGTCCCTTTGGCGCTGGAGCCTCTGTTGGTTTGGCCTTTTCCCTGGCCCCGTTCTCTGGCTCTTTCTTAACCTGTTTTGCTGGGGTGTTTTCAACCAGTTTTGCCGGTGGAACCGCTTGCTTTGCAGTTGTAACCGGCTTTGGCGGCGGTTGAACAACCGGCTTTGGCGCTGAAACAGCGGCCAGCTTTTGTGGTTGTGTCTGTGGATTGAATATTACGCTGTAGGGTGGCTTGCTCGTTGTGTTCCTTTTTAAATTGACTGTTTGGCGCTGCGGTTTTTGATCCTCTCGTTTGACAGGATTCTCGACTGCTGGCGTTGCAGGCATGATAATCGTCTTTGCCATGCTTCTGGTTGTCGGCGCTGTTTTTTGCGGCAAACCATTCATCGTGAACTTTGCTGGTGTTTCCAAGACGGGCTGGGGGGGCTTGGGCGTCGTTACCATGTTCCTTTTGATTGAAACCGTTTTAAGCGGTTTTGCCGGTTTTATAACTACGGCGGGTTTGACTGCCGCCCTCTGTTGTTGGGGGGGCTGGTGCTCTGCTCTTTTCTCGCCCTGTTTTACAATTATCCTCGCTGCGGATGTCGCCTGGATAGTGATGGGCTTTGCCATGCCATTGGATATTGGCGATATCTTGGGTGGCAATTCATTCTTTACTTCACTTGGGACTGTTTTGGCCATCTGCGGGGTATTGAAGGAGGTTGTTTTTACTTTCACCAGCAGGGCGGGTTCAGGCGGTTTTGTCTCATTTGTCGCCACTTTGCTGCTCTGGTTTGTAAAAACAGGTCTGATGGAAATAGCGTTAGTCGGTTTTTTCTCTTCAGCAATGATCTGCCGCCTTGATTCTTTAACCTCAACTGTAATTTTGGGTTCTTCTCTTCGTGGTAATTGCGGTTCAATAATACCCTTGGCCATTTCAACCGGTTTCGGTTCAGGTCTGTTGACAGGTTTTGGCGTTGTCTTTGCGGGGGGCGGCTGCGGCGTTGGAACTGCTGCTTCCGGCTTTTTCACTGCTTGAACGGCGGCCGGTTGCGGTTCAGGTGTGGGAGTATAAATGCTGATCTCGGCGCCCCTTGCGATCTGTATCGGCGGCTCTGTGATGACCTCTGTCCCGTTTGATGGAGATTCAGGGGCGGCTACATTGGTTAGATTGTCCTGAACAGTGGTTGCGGTGATGATATCTGTTTTAGCGCTAACGGGTTGCTGTTCCGGCAAACCATTATTTTCGTCATTCTTTGCAGCCTCTTCATTATCCGCTGGCTTTTGCGAGCCAAACAGCAGCGCCGGATAAAACCAGAGCGCCTCCTGGGGGGAAGATGCGGCAATCACCGGATATGTGGCGGTTGCGTTGAGGAAGATGATACAGACGGCCAGATGAAGCAGGATGGAAAGTATCGAAGTGAAAAACAGCCAGTTACGATCCTTCTTGTTTGGCCGAACCAGGATGCAGTCGAGGGGGGTGTCGACCGTTTCCATAAGGTCGATAATCTCTTCCTCGAGTTCAGGTTTTGATGTGTCTGGTTCCATGATGGCCTTTCTAGTTGAAACGGTTCATGGCTTTTTATCTGCTGCCGGCGGCAATGGCTTCACATCCTTGTATCTGCGGATCAGATCCTCATACCTGGGTATCTCCTTGATAAAGATATGAGCAACCCTGTCCGCATAGATCAGCCGCCAGCCTTTGGTGGCCAGCAGATGCCTGGATATGCCGGAGTTGGTGTCGAAGATAATCCAGTCGATATTGTATTTCTCGATCACCCCTTCCCAGCCCGGTTCGCTGTTGGAGATCTTGTAATACTCCTTCATAATCTCCGTGCCGTACATATCCGAGCGCCCATCAAAAAAGACCCGGTAATCCGGCCAGGCGGCGTAGATGATATAATCCCCGAATTCATCGTTATTGAACATATGCCCGCTGATTTTTTCCCGTTTGAGGAACTCCACCGCTGCCACCGGCTTTAGCTTCTCGCTGAATTGATAATCAAGGCGACCGCTGGCCATGAATCCAGCCGCCACGATGCAGGCGATCAATGGCCAGGCAAAACCGCACGCGGTGGACTCCATCGAGGCAAACCGGTTGGCCCGCACCCTGAAAAACTCGGCCACCCGGCCACTGGCCTCATTCATCAGGTCATCGGCCCGGAAGAGGATGATTGGCGCAATGACAAGGGCAAAGAGTGTCACGTAGCGAATCGAAAACAGTGCCATATTCGTGAAGCAGAGCAGCAGCAACAGTTCAATCAGATTCAGTCGTTTGCGCGAGAATGCCAGCAGGGCGATTGTCAGCAGAAAAAGGTATTTGAAGATGATCGGCTCATGGAAGTTGGGGGAAATGAACTCGACCACATGATCCATGATGTACTTGTTATTGACCAGATTAAAGGGAAACAGCAGGATCTTGTAACCGATCGGGTTGGCCAGTGAGGCCAGCAGTGTTAACAGTGATATTTTTAAAATATGACGGTACTTTTTTCGTATCGCCGCACGTTCTTCCCCGGCGGAATTGACACAAAGAACAAGGTTGCCGGTGAAGTAGATGCCCAGAAAGATGAAACCGGCCAGATAGCCGCCATGCAGGTTTACCCACAGCAGCATTAGCAGTGGCAGCCAGTAGAGCTGTTTTTTATCCCGATACTGGTAGTTATCCAGAATCCGGTACCAGACAACCATTATCAGTAGTGAAAAAATATGCGGTCGGGCCAGCCAGTGGACCTGTGATGTGGCCGCAACCAGCACGACAATGGCTGTTGCAATAAAGATATTGCCGTTGTAACTCCGTAACTGTCTTGTCAGCAGGTAGTAGACCAGCGCGATCAGAAAGGCGTAAAAAACAACTACCCCGGTCAAGCCGGATCCACGGTATAAAACCGCCATAATCACCTCGGCCAGCCATTCGTGAGCCGTCCAGGGCAGGGTGGGGGTGATGTATGAAAACAGATCGAACCGGGGGATGGAGAATGTGTCAAGGATGTATTCACCGGTGCGGATGTGGAAACCGGTATCGCCATCAGCCAGCAGATCCTGCCCCTTTGAAAGCGAAAGGTAGAGGAAGGTGGTGATAAAGATGATATCCGCCATGGTTGGAATCAGTCTGGTTGTCGGTTTTTTATCGGTCATGGCGTCTGTCTCTTCACGTTCTTTCGCTTTGCGGCTGCCAGCGCTGTTTCAACCTCTTTAGCAAATAATACCGCATTTTCACGTTTTAGCCCGTTCTTGTGTGCCAGTGCAATCTGTTGTTCCGCTTCGGTCAGCCTTCCCTCACTGATTAACTCCATTGCCAACGGCAGTCGTGGTGTTCCGAAACCGGGTGATTTCTGGACAGAATCCATCCAGAAGGTGACTGGATCCATCCATATGATGACCCGTTTGACCGTCGGGATGCCGAGCAGGATCAGCAGGCAGAGGATCGGAAAAAACGAGTGTTTTTTCAGTCTTTGTACCAGCAGCATTCCGGCGAGCATGGCAAAACCGGTCATGGGAATGTAAAGGTAGCGTTCTGCATAGGGAACCCATGGAAGACCCTTCAGGGCGGCATAAAGCGGCGGTGACAGTGCCAGACACATCAGGAACAGCGGCAACCGGCAGTTGTTGTGGCGGCGCAGAATGTACAGCAGCGCCGGGATCAGCAGGGCAAACAGCAGCAACAGGTTGCTGGGGATGTTAATGGAGGTTATGGTAAAGTTCAGCGGAAAGGGGTAGAGCATCTTCCTGAGATAAAACCCGAAACCGGCCAGACATTCCAGGATACCAATGCCGCCTGCAGAGCCGGTTGTATTGCCGCTTCGCAGCAGAAACCAGGTAATGGCAGCAAGCGTGACTGCCGTCAGGATTAGCAGCTTGCGAAAAAACGTGGTTTTACGTTCCAGCAGGTAATAGAAGGACAGCGCCCCCGGAAAGAACAGCGAGGCCTCCTTGCAGAGTAGCGAACAGAGGAATGTGCCGTAGATAGCCGGGATAAGGTAAAGCGGCACCCTTTCCGGTTTTCGTATGATCATGAGTATGGTCAGCAGCAGAAAACTGCAGCAGAGCAGGTCAAAGCGGGCCGAAAGCCAGACTACCGTTTCGGAGTTGACCGGATGCAGCGCAAAGATCATGGCCGCCGCCATGGCCGAACGTTCTCGGGTATCCGGGGTGTCCACCAGGCAGAGCGTCAGGTGGTAGACTAAAATGGCGTTGAATAGATGGATCAGGATATTGATGAGGTGCGAAACTGCCAGATCCGCCCCCAGAATCTTAAGGTCAAAATAATAGGCAATATAACCCAGCGGGCGAAAATACTTGGGGTTGTTGGTTGCGGAGTACAGGGAGGTGATGGAGTCCACCTTCTGAACCAGCTTGATCAGCGTCAGGTCATCAATCACCAGCGCACCGCTCAAGGTAGCATTCATATAGACAATAAAAACCGTCAGGGTTAGCAGCAGAATGTTCATCCCGCGATCGGATTGGGTGCAACTGTATGCTTTGGACATTTTTACTGCTCCGTTTGTTGGTGACTATCTGAATGATACATTTTGTTGCGATAAAGTTCCCACGGCCCTGATTTCTCAATTAATTCAGCGTTTAGTCGCAACTGGTCAGTGAATTCAGGTGGTGCGTGTCTAAGTAGAATATATCTGTAGTAACGGCCATGTTTTATCCAGTTGAATTCGTTTGGTTTGTCTGGATAGGGAAGATATACCCCTTGTTTATATTGAACCGGGAGCATGGAGCTTTTAAACAGGGCCGGGTTTGCCCCGCCACCCTTCAGCAGATGGTAATAACTGATCTCATGGGAATGAAATTGATAAAAGAAAATTGGCTCTATGACATATGATTCGCTGTTGAAGGAAATCGGTAGTATGGTTGAGTTTTTTTCTGCTTTCTTGAAAAGTTTTGAAAATTGATTGGTCTGGGTATCTATGTTGCCTTGTGTCTTTATGCTACCGACCACAATCATGATACAGAGTAAGAAAATAATAATACCCGATTTTATTGGGATGCTTAAACGGCATAAAAGCAGTGCCAATAAAAAATATGAAACTGGTGCCAGTCGAAGATTGAAATAGGAATAGTAACCGTACCAGCATGGCAGAACCAGAAAGCCGATTACGGTGGCGCAGTACATGGCAATCGGAATGATCAGCTGTTTATAGCGGTTTTCATAACGCTGCCAGGCGGCAAGCGAGATGAAGAAAATTATCAGCCAGGCAGTTGTTGATAACCAATCAATGCCTATTGAACAACGCATTCCTGTAAACATGATGATGTAATAAACGATTGAATATTGTGCCGGAAGCCAAGTGATGTGCCATTCATACGGTTTCGGCGCACTGCTTGGGCCATGGCTGGTGAAGTACCAGATTAAAAAAACAGATGATATCATCAGCGTGGGTGTTATCAGTCTTAGTATGGACTTCCATTTTCCAAAACAGGTCAATGCGGTTGTCAATGCAAGTCCGACGTAGACCAGAACTGAGTATGGATGGTTCAGGTATAACAGGAACAGGAGAAATATGTGGAATAGATAACGATTTCGGGAAAGCTGCTTTCTGGATAGTTCTTCCAGATCCAGAACCGTGATCATAATGATTGGTATTGAGAGCAGGTAATTTGCAAACCCCATATAATAAATCTGGTTGAAAGTGAACGGAAACATTAACAGCGCCCCCCATGGTTGTGTCGATGGAGGAGAAAGACGCTTTGTTAATATTGTGAGCGTTGAAATTAGCAGTATGTACAGTGAAAAAAGCAGTTTGCCGGCAGTTTCGACACCCCAGATCAGAGAGAGTGGCTTCATGGCCAGATACCAGAGCATATACGGTTTCAGACTCAGGTTTACAGTATAGAATTCCTTCCAGTTATAGGCGGGATTGTCGTATGTTGCGATAATTTGGGCAAGAAACAGGTGCTGAGGATAATCTTGCATTGGCAGGAATCTGAACGCCCAGATCGGATAGATTGACAGGATTGTTAAAATTAATACGCAACCGTAAAAGATTGGGAACCCATAACCGCTTGGTTGGGTGTGAGAGGTGCTTTCCGGTTGGTTTTGTAAGGGCATATGCAACTCTGTTTGGTTGAAGGTTTTCCTGAGTGTTAATCTTCCGTTGTTACAAAAAATGTTTTTCCCGAAGCGGTTCTGATCGGAAATCCAAGTTTGACGGTTTTAAATTATGGATCCCTGACAGAGGCATTCTGGGATGACAAACTTTTAACAAGTGGTTCACTTTTTTACAAATATACCATGTTTTTGGGAAGTTACTCTTTTGACTCTGTTAATCTCAAGTTTGAGCGGTAGAATATACCCTGAAGTTTAAGATTACCGCTGACTGGAAAAGTTTATGGATGAGAGCGAATTCAGGCTGCATGCCCAACTGGAAGACACGCACTGGTGGTTTTGTGCCCGGCGGGAGATCATTATTGATCTGTTTCAGCGTTATCTGCCGGGTGGCAAAGAACGGCATCTGGTCGAGATTGGTTGCGGAACCGGCGGTAATCTTAAAGCCTTGGCTGATTACTATAATGTCAGCGGGGTTGATATGTCAGCCGAGGCGATTCGTTTTGCATCCGGGCGGGTTAGCGTTCCGGTCGTATGCGGGGATTTCAGGTCTGTGCTGGCAGGGTCTTGGCAGAATGTTGACGGCATTTTACTGGCCGATGTGCTTGAACATATTGAGGATGATCGGAACTTTTTGACTGATATTGTGGCAAATCTTCGCCCCGGTGCAATAGTCGTCATTACTGTCCCGGCTTTCCAGTTTCTGTGGAGTCGCCATGATCTTGTTTTGGGGCATGTCCGGCGCTACCGGCTTGATGGTTTGAGAGCGTTATGGAGCCCGCTGCCGGTGCGTGAGCACTTTGCATCTTACTTTAATTCCATACTGTTTCCGATAATAGCCTTGGTACGTTTGATTATGGGAGATGGCAAGGAAGGTAAGGACGAGGGGAGCAGTCTTAAACCGGTGAATCCGATTTTAAATGGATTGTTATACAGCTTGTTTCGCTTTGAAAAAACGTTGCTTCGTCGGGTTAGATTGCCATTTGGTGTCAGTCTGGTTGCAGTGCTTGAGAAGAAGTAGTGTCTCTTGCAAAAGGCTAAAAAAGTCAAGACCATACCTCCCTGCTTCGCTACGCTTGCTTCTCCCCTATAAAACATGGGGGATTGATGGGGGCATTCTTTTAGCCAATTAAAAGCTGATTTTTTGAGCAGAATAGTTTCGGAAATGACAAATTTTGTAATCGGCGTAACATTGACGTTAATCAGATCCGATATTGATTTGATCTCCAGTTGTAATGTCACAGTCATCCAGTACACCAGCCGATAGTTCCATAACGCTGGCAGCCGAAAAATGGATTGCGGACATACGGTTGGGTGGGACGTTCTTTTTTAATGCAACGACCTTGTTCTGTTTATCCAGAAAAATTACATCAATTGGAAAACGCATCCCAAAGGTGTGAATGCCCATGCAGGGCTTGATCAGCAGTGCCTCGCCTTTCTGTAGACTATCCTTTCCCAGTAGTCCCTTCATTCTGGAAAACATCGAGTCCGCTATAGCCAATTTGTCGGCTATTTCTATATTTCTGGTTGTATTGGTTGCTTTCATATTAATCCCGTTTTCGCTCTCCTCAGCCACTACTATATTATATTGTCAAGTGTGGCTGAGGAGCCAGGTGCCATTCAGCTGCTTTTGTTGAGCTTCACATAGATTAGGGCCAATTCCGTTGCAATGATCATCAGTATTATTGAATTGAAGTCTAAATGCATTCAGTTCACCTCCCCTCAAAAAATAGCGTTGTCATTATTTGAAAAGCTCGGCCAGTTTGAAGAATGCCGGACCAACCAGTACAATCATTAATGCCGGAAAAACAAACAGTATCAGCGGGAAAAGTATCTTTATCGCTGTCTTTGCAGCCAGCTCTTCGGCAATTTGTCTCCGTTTGGTTCTCAGCGAGTCGGAATGTACCCGCAGGGCCAGGCTCAGGCTGGTGCCGAATCTCTCGGTCTGGATCAGCATGGTCACAAACGCATTGACATCCTCTTCCATGGTTCGGTCAGCCATATCCTTCAAGGCGTCTGCCCTTGGCTTGCCTGCCCTTATTTCCCTGGCCGCCAGTTGAAGCTCTTCAGCCAAGGGGTTGCCTTTGAACTGTTGGCTTTCGCAGGTGCGGTTAAGGGAGGCATCAATACCCAACCCAGCCTCTACGCTGATTGTCAGCAGGTCAAGGATATCCGGCAGGGTGTGGAAAATTTCCCTCTTCCTGTTTTTGACCCGGTTTGTCAGCCAGAAGCTTGGCAGCAGATAGCCGATTATTGCCAAGGCAGCTGTATAAAGCAGTGATTGGCTGGTTCTAAAAGTTCCGCTTGGCAGGGCATAAGCAAAGACAAATACTGCCGGCAGTGTGCATGCCAAAACCAATTTGCTTCCTAAAAAGGCATACAGTGATTCTTTTCTAAGGCCGGCTGCAACCAGCATTCTGGTGTACTTGGACTGTTCGTTGGTTGCCACAGGAATCTTCTTGCCAAATTTTTCAAAGAACGATTTCCATGTGCTTTTCTCAGTCGTCAAGCTGACTGGAATAGCCTCATTATGTGGCATCAGTTTTTCAAGCCTCTCCCTGAACATGGTACGTTTCATCATGAATGGGTAAAGGATCGCCGCACAGACCAGCGCTACCGAGGTAAATATGCAAAGTATGATTAAGATGAGCATAATATCACCTCATATCCTAATGTTTATGATCCGCTTGATAATCAGAAATCCAATAAATTGAGACATGATTGCATAGGCAAGTATGATCTGCCCTTGCCGCTCTTTGAGAAATACATCTTCATAGCCGGGCAGGAGGAAATAGTGGATGGCCACAAAGGCAAATATCGGCAGGACTGCAAGTATGTATCCCGATAGTCTTCCTTGTGCGGTATACACCCGGACCTGGCGGCGCAATTTCAGTCTCTCGCGAATCGTGTTGGCGAGCTTGTCCAGAATGTCGGACAGATTTCCCCCGATTTCCGCATGGATATTGATAACGACGACAAAAAAACGGAAATCAAGGCTTTCAACCCGCTGGAGTATACCCGCTACGGCATCGGTAATTCTCAATCCCAACCTCTGCTGGTCAAAGGCAGTTTTAAACAGCGGGCCAATTGGTTCGGCAAATTCGGTTCCAATCAGTTCTATGGCGCTGTTCAGCGAGTGCCCTGCCCTGAGTGAACGGGCGATCATGGAGAGCGCCTCAGGTAGTTGCTCGATGAACTTTTCCATTCGTCGCTTTTTCAACGTTACAACATAGATACAGGCAGCCGAAAAGGTGCTGAGACCTATGAATGCTGCCAGAAACAGGCTTCCCTTCAGTACGAATGCTACGCCAGCCGGTACTATAAGGCTTGCGGCCATGCAGATCAGGAAAATAGCTGGGTGGATTTTTAATCCGCACTGGTCAATAAACTTGTCCAGATTGTTAAGAATCGGGAGCTTGGCAATAAACTTTTCAAATGGAGGTGTCTCCTTGAGTATCTCCGAACGGAGATCGTCCGGCATCCGGTCGTAATGCTGCTCCCTGGCCATTCGCCTCAGGCGCCTCTTTAATTCGGTTGCGGGGGCTTCCTTGTGGGCGGTGTACCAGACATAGGCAGCCATAATAACTACAAAGACTGCAAAGAATGATAGAGCGACAGCTTTGAGCATGCTTGATCACCTACCTTTCAAATATACCGGCGGGAAGTTCGAATCCGTAGACCTTGAAGCGTTCTGCGAAGCGAGGTCTTACGCCGGTTGCCCTGAATTCCCCAACAATATTGCCATCACGGTCAACACCCTTCTGCTCGTAAATAAAGATATCCTGCATGACAATCGTATCGCCTTCCAGACCATTGATCTCCGAAATCTTGACGATCTTTCTGGTGCCGTCGGAGAAACGGACAAGTTGCACGACGATATTGATGGCGGACGCAATCTGCTCGCGGATTGCTTTTTGCGGCAGCTCCATACCGGCCATGAGAACCATTGTTTCCAGACGTGCCATGGAGTCGCGGGTGGAGTTGGAATGTATTGTTGACAGCGAACCGTCATGACCCGTGTTCATGGCCTGCAGCATATCCAGTGCCTCGCCGCCGCGCACCTCGCCCAGGATGATCCTGTCCGGGCGCATCCTCAGGGCGTTTCGTACCAGATCTCTCTGGGTAACCTCGCCGCGATCCTCAATATTGGGGGGCCTGGTTTCCAGCCTGACGACATGATCCTGTTTCAGATGTAATTCGGCAGAGTCCTCGATGGAGATGATTCGCTCGTATTCAGGAATGTAAGCGGAAAGTACGTTCAAAAGGGTTGTCTTGCCGGTGCCTGTGCCGCCGGAGATCAGGACGTTGAGGCGCGTATGGACAATGCCCTCCAGGATTTTTTCCATCCGCTGATCCAGCGTGCCGACCCTGATCAAGTCGCCAATTTTAAGCGGTTCCACCCCGAACCGGCGGATTGAGAGTACCGGGCCGTCAATCGCCAGTGGCGGAATAATCGCGTTAACCCTGGAACCATCGGGCAGGCGGGCATCCACATAGGGGGATGATTCGTCAATCCTTCTGCCGACCTTGGAGACAATTCGTTCGATGATCTGAATCAGGTGATTGTTGTCCCTGAAGACCACATCCGTTTTGTGCAGTTTGCCGAAACGCTCGATATAAACGCTGGAACAGTTGTTGACCAGTATGTCGGAAATGTCTGGATCGGCAAGTAGTGGTTCCAGCGGACCAAGCCCGAATGTTTCGTGCTGTATCTCGATAATCAGTCGTTCTTTTTCTTGCTGGTTAAGGGGAACGCCCTCCTCGATAATCAGGCTTTCGACGATGAAACCGATTTCCCGGGTCAGGTCGTTGCCGGATAATAGTTCCAGTTTGCCGATATCGACACGCTCGATCAGTGTGCGGTGGATTTTCGTCTTCAATTCCTGAAAGAACAGGTTGCCTTTGGGAATGTCAGACTTGGCGAAGCTCATGGTGGATTCTTGGAAGGTCATGGCGTATCTCCATTTAAGGACAAGATAATCAACGGAACTGATGTCGCATTTTGTCCCGATTCCGGCTTTCTTACTCCCTTTCAAGGGGAGGGCGGGTGGGGATGGGGTAAGTTGCCTTCAGCCCCGTTTTATAACTCCCCCCAACCCCCTCTTATTTTAAGAGGGGGAGCAAAAACCAAACAACTTGATCAGTACGTCTCTCCCCTTAATTAAGGGGAGAACAAGAGGGGTTACGACTTTGTAGTTCATCATGTTGAACAATTACATTTACTCCTTAAGCATTCCGGCAAGTTGCATGATTGACTTGCTGACCGGTGAACTTGGATACAGCTTTACCAGTGGTTCTCCCTTGTTTATGGAAGCGGCAACATCGTTGTATTCATTTGGAATGGTTAAAAATACCTTCCAGTCCAGTATCTTCTCTGCATCGCTGACATGAATATCGGAGCGTGGCAGATATCTGTTTATAATCAGTTTTACTCTTCCTTTACGGAATCCCTTTCGCTCCAGTCCTGTAATGTATCTTTTTGTGTTTTTCAGGCCTGGCAGACTCAGGTTCATTGCATAAAGGATGTGGTCGGATACCTCGAAGATTGCCAGGTTGCAGTCAATCAGCGGGCCGCCTACATCTATAATGACATATTCAAATGCTTCGGCAATGTATGTCAGAACCCGGTGAAGTTGCTCGGGGGTAATGTTGCTGCTTTCATCCACATCAATCGGTTCGGTCAGTACATACATGCCAGCTGAATGTTTCAGCATGACAGACATCAGGAAGTTGGCATCAAGCCGCGTGATGTTGCTGGTGACACTGCTCAGCGTGTAGGCGGGGTTGATGTCCAGAAATGAAGAGACATCCCCGCTGCGCAGGTTCAGGTCGACAAGGGCTACTTTTGTATGACCATTGTTTGCCAGGCATGTTGCCAGATTAACGGCTATGGTTGTTGTTCCCACACCGCCGGCAGGGTTATAGACTGAGATGATCTTGCCCTGTTTGATATGGGTTTCTGGTTTGGGAATATACAAGCGACCGATCTTTTGCAATGCGGTTGCCAGATCCACCGTATTCAACGGGTGGTTCAGATATTCGATAGCCCCGGCCCGCATCAGGCCCAGTACCCAATCTGCCTTCTCATGGTCAGCCGATACAAATACGGAAACATTATGGAAGGTAGATAGAATATATCTGACTTCCTGAACCCCCTTTTCAAGCTCGCTGACTTGCAGGATGACAACCATGGGGCTGGTTCGCTGGATAGCCCGGACACCATCCATGAAATTGTCGGTATGGCCCAGAACCTTGATGACGTCACCGTGATCTCTTTGCAACGCATCAAGGCTGTTCAGTGATGCCTGTTCGTTATCTATGAGAAGAATCGTGATGTGCGGAGGCATAGTGGTATCACTCCTCTTTTGCAAATAAATATGACTTACTTTACAAGTACTGGTCTAAGCCCTGGTAAAAACTGACTTGCTGGACATTCTGCACAAGAAATTTTATCGATAATTACAATGTTTTGAACGCTTGCCAAATTGTACTTTGCCTTGATGGTGTTACAAACCCCTGAAGGTGCTGAATATGGAGAGCAGGGGGCTTTAATGCTGCCACTACCGCAGCCTTGTGTGCATACTGCAAGAATATGTATTTTGGCATAGCGTACAACAGGGTTGGGGTATGGTTGCGCTCCTGGCGGGCATGTTTGGATAACCGGTACAATAACCCACCATCCGGTTGTGTTTATGCCTTTTGCTACGAAATCCTTGTTTCCGGCGTCATAGGCCGGGTTGTACATTTGCGCTTCCAGATTGCAGAGAATACTTTTGTCTGTTCCCATGGTTGCATAAATTGCTTGACCGCATGCTGTCTTGCTGACTGATGTCTGAACGCATATTAGCGAAATAATGTCAGATGCCGAGGATACGTTGGAATCGAAGCTTGTCCAGGCATATCTGTCGCTAAAAGGTTGGGTTGGTCCAGTGTCCATAACCTTGGGCGGCGTGGCAATTGATGTGTACGTTGCAAAGCTTGGAAATGTTGAGCCTGTTTGGCAGAAGTCAACGCACATCAAAAGATTGCTGGTTGCCCGTGCCGGGATTGCTGCGGTTGCTGTTGCAGATGCCCCCATTTTATCCCAGCCGAAATAGCGGCCAAATACGATTGGAACCTGCCCGCCTGCGGAGGCCGCATCGCGCGCGGCTCTCACCTGTATTGCATTTATAGGGCTGCCGTTAACGGTAAAGGTTGAATTGCTTGAATTCCAATATCCAAAAACAATATCGCTATCTCGATTAATAACTACATTCTGTGTAGCGGTTTTGTTTGCATTTGCAAATTTTACAGCGGCATCTCTTGCCAAACCTTGGTGAGTAATATCATTACTCTCTGCTAAGATAGCGGCACCTGCCAGTGCGGCGCTATCGGAAGCATTTTGTAGTTGTCCTTTGGCCATGTACATGTAGCCGAAATCTATTGCCATCAGGGCCAAGAGCACTACAACCGGGATCAGGATGATGAACCAGACAAGGACAAAACCTTTTTTGTTTCCGGTTCTATTTATTTGAACATTGGTATCCATTGCATCTCCCTTTCCTGCTCAGGGGTTAGCTTTTTGTCGGTTGGTAGATCAACTTTTGTACCCGGTGCCATTGGTTTAATCAGTTTGGGGGTTATGAAAAAGACCAGTTCCTTTTCTTTTATATCGTCAGTTGTACTACGGAAAAGTGCCCCCAAAATTGGTATGTCACCCAGCCATGGTACCTTTGACATGGTTTTGATATTCTCTTCTGAAAGTAGTCCTGCCATTACCAGACATTCACCATCCCTTAGCACCACATTTGTGCGTACTTCTCTGGTATCAATGATTGGATATCCGTTTGTGCCGCCGATTAGTGTTCCGGAGAGTGTGCTGACCTCAGCCGGGTCTATTTTTAGTCGAATTGAACCGTCATCCATGACTTCGGGGGCAAAATTAAGTTTTACACCAACATCCATGAACACTATTGATGATGTTGCTGTGCCGCCAGTGCTGGTGACGATTGGATATGGAATTTTGCTGCCGGCCAGGAATCCGCCTTTTTCCCCGCTTCTTACAACCAGGTTTGGCTCTGCCAGAACTTTAGCCAGGTTCTTTGTGGCCAATGCCTTGAGAACTGCACCTGTACCACTTGGGAAGTGTGAAATTCCAAAGGTATACATATCAAGTGGATTGAAACTGCCTATTGCCCCTGAATTACCGGCAATAGCAGATGATCCAGGGTAGGTTGGTGCGCCAATGATGTTTGAAAAGCCTTCGGCGCTATTGCTCTTGACTGAAAAACTGACACCAAGGTTTCTCAAAGAGGTCCTGTCAACCTGGGCTACCTTTACCTGCAGAAGCACCTGTTGTGAGTTTTCGTTGTGGTTTAGTGGCACAACGTTGATGTCGAAGAAGGTCGGTTTGTCATTACCCTTCTCCCAGACGATCAGTGATGTTGATCCTAGTGTTATTCCGTTTACCTGCAGTTGCCGGGGGGAAATCGGGATCATGTCGGCAATTGCGGGGTTGACGATCGAGATTCGCTCAATCGGCTTTTTGATGTTTATCAGTACGCTTTTGTTGATGACAACCTCTGTCATGATACCGGCACTGGCGACTGCGGAGTACAGGATGGTCATGATCAAGAGGAAAATCGGGATAAACGTTTTTGATATGTTTAGATGTCTCATGTTATCACCTCGCTTGGAAGGTCGGCACTTGCGTCAGCTTAATACTGTTTGAGTGATCTGTTTGTACCCTTGATAATCTCCATTGTGTTGCCCGGGTTTGAAACTACTGTTGGCGCTGCCTGTGTTTTCACTACCGCGTTGATATCTAAAGGTTTTGCAGGTGCGGTCGAGACACGGGCCGGGCGTTTTGCAATTTCTACGGTGCCTAAAACCTTGGATATGGTCGCCCCTTTTGTTTCAGTTGGGGCTGTGTCCCGTATGCCTCTCAGGAGAAGCTGCAGAGAGCCTTTGCTGGATGCAACCACCAGTTTTTCTGCATCCTCCGGTGTCAGATCAAGCGTTACTGTTGGGACAACAACCGGTTTGCCTTCCTTCTGTTCCGTTATCTGGCCAGTGGCAAGGATCGGAATATTCTGAAGTACAATTTTGCTGACAGTGCTGCTGGTATCTGTGTTGCCTGGCGGCATTGTTGTGACAACAAGGTCAACCTTGTTGTGTGGCGATATGAAGCCGGCCACACCGGCCACCTCGTTAACCGCAACGGTAACAGCACGATGTCCCTCCGGTATGATGTATGACATGATCCCGGAACCGGCCGCGGCATCCTTCGGCATCAGTTTGGACTCGATAACCGGTTCGCCGGGGCTGAAAGGTCTGACATTGACCCGGTCGATAACGCTTTTTTGATCAAAAAAGCTGCCGGGGACAACACTTGTTTTGGGCCAGTCGACCATTTTCAGGTGGGACGTATTCAGTTTGCTGCCAACCGGAATGTCAGCGGCTGCGACGACGACTTTCTGTCCCCTGCTGGCGGTTGCCTCATCGGTTTTTTTCTTGAGATAGTCAAATACCAACCATGATGCAACCCCTGCCATGACAAGTGCCACAACCACAACGGTAATTATTGCTTTGAGGCGTGTCATAAGCCCTCCTTTGCTACTGCTGGAGATTCGTTCTATTCGTACCGCATTGAAGCCTGACCAACGAGTGTTTTGGTAATTACAATCCCTGGTACGTTTGATACAACCGGCGTAAAGTTGTTTTCAGTAACCGTCACCCTGATAGTGCTGCCTGTTGTGGCGGTGGTGGATGGACATCCTTCTACGCACTCAACCTGGGCCGAGATGGTGCTTTTAGTACCCACATACATCAGGCTGTCACAGATTTTGTCTTTGATTTTATCTGTTGACGGAGTAGTGCAACTGGTGAATGTGCCCTGTCCGTAGGTTACTGGAATGGTTAAAGTGCCTGTGACGACAGCCTGTCTTGCGGCAGCCCTGGCGGTGTTGTTGAGCATGTTTTTGATATACATGGCGCGACCGAATTCGGTGATCGCGAAGGTGAACATCACGATAAGCATCAGGACAAGAGCCGTTTCGACTATTGCCTGTCCTTTGCAATTTTGGGTAATTATCTTTTTCATGATCATTGCCTATGATTGCAGATACACTTTGCAGTCGGTAATGTTTCACTAAAAAGCAATAAAATGGGGGGATTAGACTAAAACCGCCAAAATTGAATTTTATTGGTGGTGATTAGTATAAGCCCCCCTTTCGTTTGTTTGACTGCGCATTTGTTTAACAAAGGTTTAATTGCCGTTTAAAAACTGTCCGCATGGTTACTGCTAAAAACAAGAGATAGTGGTGCATTAAACAGTTATGATAGTGCTGAGTTTACTTTGCTGAGTGTTGTGTTGGCGTTTCCGCCGATTCCTTTGAGCATTGCGATGACCACAATGGCGATCAAAACAAGGATCAGGGCGTATTCAACGATTGTCTGTCCTTTTTCATCTTTGATGCAGGTGGAAAATTTAATGTATTGTTCGGTAATCCAATCATTAATGCGTCTCATTTTTGTTCTCCTTTCACCGTGAAGTGTCCTGCTGTGCATCACTGTCCACCATCTCCTTGTTTTTACTTCAATCTGGAGTGCTGTGCCGGTGTCAGGAGTTTGCTCCAGAAACTGTGTTTGTATAAATAAAGCTTAATATAGGTTTTACCTTTGTCAACAGCGTAAAATATTAATTCTGCGGATAAAAACTTATCTTACAAGGAAAGCTTAACACCGGTTTATCTGCTGTCAAGCAGTTGGGAACGTGACTGGCGGCTGTTTTTGTTGCGTTGGTAAATATTTGGGTATCTTTGAGAGGGGATATAAATTCTTAAAATGAAAAAAGCCCATGCAGATGAGGTCTCATAAAAGGTCTCGTTTTCTGCAAAGGCTTTCTGGATCTAGCAATATCAGCTAGTTATGTGTATTGGCGTCCCCGAGACGATTCGAACGTCCGACCCCTTCCTTAGGAGTAAATGTAAAACACCAAATCACGGCATTTCATAGCATTTATTCCCCCCAATAATTTTTACCTTAACTACTTGACTTAACGTAATTTTATCGATATTTTGTCCTTGTAGCATTTCGTGGTATTTCACTGCCAGCAAACACATTAGAGGTTACACGAGAGGTTACACGAAAACCGTGTAACCTTCAGAGGGGGATTATGAAATTCACTGACACCCATATCAGAAACCTCAAGGCAACCGTCAAAATGTACCAACAACGTGAAGGCGACGGCTTTGGCGTCAGGGTTCTTCCGTCCGGCCTCAAGATATGGATTTTCACTTATACATTCGACGGCAGACGAAGACAGATGAACTTGGGGAGTTATCCGACAACGAGCCTTGCCGATGCAAGAGCAGCACATTCAGCAGCATATTCAATCCTTCACGACAAGGCCAACCCACGCGATCCACAGGAAGAGCGCGACAACCAGCAGAATGAAGCCAGAGAAAAGCGAGAAGAACTCCGTAATGCTGAAACTGTTGCCGACCTTGTTGATGAATACATAAAAAAACACGCCATGAAATTCAAAAAGTCATGGCAAGAAGACGAACGACTACTTAATAAAGAAATTGTGGCGTTATGGGGCAATCGCAAGGCTTCTGACATTTCAAAACGTGACATTACCTTGCTGCTTGAAAGCATAGTCGAACGTGGCACCCCTGCCATGAGCAACCAGGTATTAAAGATAGTTCGCAAGATGTTCAATTTTGCCGTCGAGCGCGACATCCTGAAGCATACGCCTTGCACCGGCGTTAAGGCTCTTGCCCCTAATACTCGCCGGGAGCGTACCTTGACTGAAAGCGAAATCAAAACCTTATGGAACAGCATGAAAAGCGCCTCTCTCTCGGATGGCATAGAACGCGCTTTGAAGTTGGTACTTGTGACAGCACAAAGGCCGGGAGAAGTTTCTGGGATGCACACCAGCGAGCTTAACGATCACTGGTGGACTATTCCAGCAGAGAGATCAAAGAACGGGAAAGAGCATCGAGTATACTTAACCAATACAGCACTTGAGCTGATAGGCGATCTGCAAGTTTACGACACGGAAACAGATACAATGAAACCGAAAGGGTATATTTTCCCCTGTCCCCACAAGAATAAGAAGCAAGCCATTGATTCACATGCATTGCCTGTTGCAGTCCGGCGCAACCTTGTCTGGCCATTGACTGATGCCAAAGGAAAGCCACTCTATCAAAAGGACGGTACGCCAGCGACAGAGAACAAGCTGAAGGTTGAACAGTTCACCCCGCATGACTTGAGAAGAACAGCAGCAACCTTTATGGGCAGTATGGGTTTCATGGATGAAATCATTGACGCTGTATTGAACCACGTCAAGCAAGGCATAATCCGCACTTACAACCGCCATGGCTACGACAAGGAGAAGCAGCAAGCCCTTGAAGCTTGGGAGCGAAAGCTTAACAGCATCATCACAGCCACTGAAAATAAAGTCATTCCGATTCAGCGGAAATCGGCATGATTGTTTACCATCAATGCATGCCACCCCAAATATGACTTATTCTGTCAGAGGCTTGCGGTATACTTAATTCATAAATGAATACATATTTCAAATGAAAAATACCGGCAGACAAAGACATAGGAGGCTATGTGCAAGACAACAAAAAGCCACTAATCAAGCCTGCATCAGGCTGGCGCTTACCTCATACAGCTTTTGAAAATAAGGATACCCTGCTCTATCAGGTCTTGAATGTTCTTCAGGACGTACATGACGAATTTGATGACACTATCAGGATGAAATTTCCGGAAGTACCCCTTGAACCCTCAGCTAGCGGATTACAACGCATAATATTGGCCAAGCTTATGCGAGAAGTTGATGCAAAAATAATCGAAGATGACATTGACTCCGCCAGGAGCCTGTATCACTATTTTGTGGAAGAGTTCCGTCATGAAATGAAACCGAAGCTTGACCTGCCACCGCTTTCCAAATATCAGCTACGCCTCGATCTACCGCAGCAGGATTTGCTGGTTACGATCATAAACAGTGCTAATATTGCGGAGGAGTATCACGACAAGGGTATGAACAAAGGATGGGACAATCTTGCCACCTCTATTCAGAAAGAGCTGAATCAGGCAGCGGAAGCATCCCAAGCGAGTGTTGAACTGATAAAGCTTGGATTAATCCGTCTCAATCATTTGGCAAATCTAATCACCGATACTGGCGGCTGGCAGGACGGCAGAAGTTCTCAACGCGCCTGGAGCCAGATGGAAGCTGACGAAGCGGTGTCAATAGTCGTGAAGCGCGATGACTGCGTAAGCCTGTTGATGCGTTTCGAGTATTTTCTGAAACGCTGTTACCCATCCATCACTATTCCTAACTGGGAACGGCCCCCCAAGATTACCAGAATGGCAGAAGAGGAAATTTTAGCTGAAATATACTCCGACCATCGAAACGACTACACCATTGTTTCGGGCATACGGGGGATTGTTTCGATTGCCAAACAGAGACCTGCTACAGAAGAAGAATTTATGGCTCAGTGTGATCGCTTGTGGAAACCATGTGGTGTAAAATTACAAGAAATCGTAAGTAGCCATGTCAATCCTAATGATCCCCCTGATGAAAAACTCCAACAGATTCGGCTTGCAATATCAACAGCATACCAATATGCGTTGCAGGATAAATATCTCGACCAAATGGAACTATTGTGGGATCTCGTCAAACTTATGCAGCGACCTGGTCTCACTTGGGAGGATGTTGAACGTAAATCGGTAGAGTCATGAATCTCTTCTCTATTGAAAAGTAAACAAGATAGTAAAAAACACTTTTGAAATCACAAAAAGGATGACAGGGATCGCCGACCACGCGCTTGAGGTTTTTCAATGTAAATCACGCCAAACAACTTTTTTAATGAAGGCTAATTTCCGTGTTGTTACATCCCATTTCCTGATATAAAAACACAGTGCAGAAACAAAAAAGGATGGATTGCTACAATAGCTATCCACCAAATACAAAACCTGCATTATAAATTCCCTTTTTACCTGGAAATTGACCTTGAATATTCAAAAATACTCCGTAAATCAGCACCTGATCGAAACTATTCTTGCCTGGGTCAACTCCGGGGAAATTGCCATTCCTGAAATCCAGCGCCCGTTCGTATGGGACGCCACCAAAGTGCGCGACTTGATGGATTCGCTCTATCAGGGCTACCCCATCGGTTACCTGATCGCCTGGCGTAATCCGAACGTTAAACTGAAGGACGGTTCAACATCTGAGGGTAAGAAAGTTCTGATCGACGGCCAGCAGCGGGTGACAGCCTTGACAGCAGCAATCCTCGGCCAGTACGTCGTTAACCAGGACTATCGCCGAGTCAAGATCAAGATCGCCTTTCACCCTCAGGACGAGCGCTTTGAAGTATCTAACCCGGCCATTCAAAAGGATGTTAAATGGATCGCTGATATATCCCCTCTGATTAACGGTTCGCAGGGGCTGATCAAAAGTGTTCGGGAATACTGTGCAGCCAACCCCGATGCGGATCCGGACAAGGTCGAGGTGACGCTGACCAACCTGATGCAGATTGCCAAGAAGCAAATCGGCCTTATCGAGTTAGCCTCAGATCTGGACATCGAGACGGTCACAGAAATATTTATCCGCATCAACTCTAAAGGTGTTGTCCTCAGCCAGGCCGACTTCGCTATGTCCAAGATAGCCAGCAACGAGGCTTATGGCGGCCCTACCTTGCGTAAGGTGATCGACTATTTCTGCCATCTGTCCATTGCCCCGGAATTTTATCCTACTATCGTGGATGTTGATCACGAATTTGCTGCCACGCCCTACTTACAGAAGATGGCCTGGCTTAAAAACGAGAACGATGACCTGTACGATCCCCAATATTCCGACCTGCTGCGGGTTGCATTCATCTCCGAGTTTGAGCGTGGCAAGTTCTCTGACCTGGTCAGCCTGCTGTCAGGCCGAAATTTTGTGACGCGCCAATATGAAGAAGCAATCGCCAAGGAATCCTTTGAACGCTTGGGTCGCGGGGTAGAGAATTTTATCAACGAGACACATTTCAAGCGTTTCTTGATGATCATCCGCTCGGCGGGTTTCATCGATTCCGGCTTGCTCCGCTCCCAAAACGTGATCAATTTTGCCTATACGCTTTACCTCAAGCTCCGCAGTCTGAGCTGCCCAGCTCATGAAATCGAGTCTTATGTGCGGCGCTGGCTGGTAATGTCTATCTTAACCGGTCGTTATTCAGGAGCACCCGAATCCCAGTTTGATCATGATATCCGCCAGATCGCCAGCAGACCGTTTACAGAGTTCCTCAAGGATATTGAGGATGCCGAGCTGTCCGACGCCTTCTGGAATGCTTCCCTGGTGCAGAGTTTGAACTCGCCTGTGGCAAGCAGCCCGTATCTGCATGTCTTCTGGGCCGCGCAGGTCAAGCTGAATGATAAAGGTTTCCTCTCCCGCGACATCACCGTGAATGACCTTATTGCACATAAGGGAGACATTCATCATATCTTTCCCAGAGATTACCTGAAGAAATCCGGCCTGAAGCGTGGCGATTACAACCAGATTGCCAACTACGTTTATATGCAGTCCGAGATCAACATCAAGGTTGGCAATAAAGCTCCTAAGGACTATTTTGAGGGAATTGCAGCGCAGTGCAATGGTGGCGCGATCCAATACGGTGCGATCAATAATATGGATGCGTTGAAGGAGAATCTGCGGATGAATTGTATCCCGGAGACTATCTTTGAGATGAAGCTGGATGATTACGAGGAGTTTCTCAAGCAACGCCGGATATTGATGGCGGAGAAGATGCGGTTGTATTATTTAGCTTTGTGATGTGGTGATTGACTTGAGGCATTTTTGAGAGCCTTGGGCAGTATTTGACGAACTTTAATCCAGCACAAGGGATGACGGATTAGAATTATGACGATAAGACAGCATGCAATTGAATGGATAAAGATCCATCACATATCACAGTCGACAAACCCTTTACGATCATCGCGATTCTACCCAGAAAAAGAAATCTGGTTCTTTACCTTTCCATCGAGTTTTCTTGATGCCGGAATGGAAGGTTGTCTGAATATATTGTGCCAGATACAAGTCAACAGTTATGACTTCCACTATCTGAAGGTCCCTTTTTCTTTTTTCAGGGATAACCGCAATAAGCTCAACATCCGTGTGTCTGGAGAAAAATTTGATTTGCATATCTCCGGAAAAAAGAAAAACTGGCTTGTGGATGAACGAAGCTATAATGTCGTTTTAGCTCAATTTGAGCAACCAAATTAGATTAAATTACACTTATGTTAGAGCAAAAATTGCATGCCCAAGAACGCTATCTGAGCTGGCCATCTCCAAGTTTGAAATGTTTGTCAGTCAATTAAGCGAATTCATAAGAGCGAGAAAACTCAATGCCACTTGAAGTAGATTTAGGAAGCATTACCACAGATTTTCAAGAAGTCGTTCGGGAGCTTAAGTATGATTTAAGGGACGAATGGTATCCTGATTCGCTTGGTTATGAAGATATGCTTTCTCCTGAAGGTATTGCAGAAGGGGTAAAGAATAGCATCGAGGCCAACAACGGCCTTTTTATGCCCGAGCCAAGGAAAGAACTCAACATCCCCAAACGGGGCTTTGTACTAAGGTATTCACTTGAAACCTGTCTTTTTGACCGAGCTTATTACCATTCGTTGGTTAGATATCTGGCACCGCTCTATGACACACTTTTACCAAATCAAGTGCTGAGCCATAGATATGCATCTCAAGGTGATCGTGCTGGACGTTATCTGTTTCTCCATCCGATTGAACAATGGAAACTTTTTTCTGGATATGTGGCTCAAGAGATAAATGCAAAACCTGTAGTCTTAGTAACCGATGTACAGAATTATTTTGAAAACATTCAAATTGACCGCCTAGCAAATACACTCAGAAATCATGTGCCTTCATTAAATATCGATGGAGCTGAAAAAGCTAGAGTACGTAATGTTATTAATGACTTGGAGCGTTGCCTTAAAACCTGGTGCTATAGTGATACACACGGTCTCCCACAAAATCGTGATGCATCCTCTTTTCTTGCAAATATCGTTATGCTGGCTGTTGACGAGGTAATGCTCAGACGTGGTTATACTTATTACAGATATATGGACGATATACGGATTGCTACCAGTTCACGGTATGAAGCACGCAAAGCATTACAAGAGTTAATCGTTGAACTTCGCGCACTTGGTTTAAATGTCAATCCAGGTAAAACCGCAATACTTGAACCTGAGATGCCTGAATATGCGAAAATGCTTTCAGAGTCAGAGCCAGAACTTGAACAAATTGATAACATGTGGAAGTCCCGTTCTCTTCCTGTGATACGCAGATCATTTGAGCCGTTACAACGCCTCTCGTTAAGATTGATTCAAGAACAGCGGACACAAGATAGAGCTTTCCGGTTTTGTATAAAGAGATTTGAGAATGTGGCGTTATGCGCTGAGATTGATACTCCTGCGACATTTTTTGAACCATTAATAGCAGTGGCTATTAATGAGCTTGACACACACCCATGTACTACTGACCAATTAGTTCGCTTTCTTAAAGCGTCTCCTATTTCTTATGCTCACCTCATTTCTATTGCTGATTTCCTTAAGGATAATGTACGTGCAATCTATGACTGGCAAAATTACCTTTTGTGGCAACTCCTTGTCTATAAGGGATATCGAGATAATGCACTAATTGCTGTTGCTCGAAACAGAATTGACAATACTTTTTTAGAGGCTGATCGTGCCGGTGCCATGTTGTACTTAGGTGCAATGGGATCTGGAGAGGACCGGCAACTCTTGGTACAGCGTTTTCAGCACTGCAACCATCACCTTTTGCAGCGTAATGCCATTATTGCAGTCCATGAACTTGAATATCGACAGGGCATTGATACCCATGTTGCACCACATGTATTGCCAAGCCTAAAGGGCACATACAGAGGTATACGGGAAAAACACCATGGATGTTATCACCGACCTCTTCCTACAGTATCCTACTTGGATATTTACGACGAGGTGACCTCTTATGAGTAGCCTGCCTTGGTACCTCTTCCATTATTCCCCCCCTGTCGGAATTGCGGGGCGACCATCTCTGCTTTTACTATCGCCAGATGGACATTTAAATAATATATCACTCAAAGAGTTATCCAGATTCAAACATCCCTTGGTAACGCATTCATTTTCCCTCTTGGTCGAATGGTTCCGAATGGAACAGCTATTTCTTCCAGAAAAAATACTAGACTTAGAAATAGCAAAAAAACTTTTAGTCGGACGCCCCAAGTCAGATTTTCCTCACTCGCGTCCATGGGATCTTTGGCAGCTCATTAAGGGATATTTGCCCGACAGGTACGAACAAGAACAGATTAAAGTTGCACTGTCAACCCACCTTGCCCAACCAAAAATGACAGATCATAGTCAGTTGCGCTGGATGGCAACAGTGGCAAAAGCCTTGCCAAAAATATGGGAACAGATTGAAGCAGAATTAAATGAAAAAGGAGAGATGCAACGATTCATAAATGTTGAGGTTCCTGTCTATAATCTTATGCTTCGTTCATATTTTCTGGGTATTTGTGTAGACTCTGCAAAAGTCAATTCATTTTTAAATGAGTTAGAAAAACAGTATATTTCAGCACATTATGCATTGTCAATACGTCATGGTATTAGGGTAGACAAGGCTTTGCAAGATACACTTTATCTTGCAGAATGCCTTGATATCAAAGACTCAAGCTTGCTTGACAGCAGAGCAACACGTGAAATTATTTCCACTTTTAGGAATGTTGAACCCAAAGGCAATTTATTCCACGCTTTGCTAAAGACAAAACGGAATAAGACTATACTGCTCCGAACATTCTCTATTGATTCACCATTTTGTTACCCAGTATTCGATACGATTGGAACTGTTACAGGTAGAATTCTCGTTGTAGACCCACAACTTCAATATTTGAAAAAAATTTACAGATCAGTTATCGCTCCACGTGATTCAAAAGAATTTGTTTATATTGACTACTCACAATTTGAGCCAACCATTATGGCAAATATTTCTGATGATCCCACCTTAAAGGAGATGTGCCAGAATGGTGATCTTTATACGCAACTCTCTCTTCGTATTTTTGGTACCGAAACGCAGAGATCCCCAGCAAAGACATTATTCCTCGCATACTCCTATGGTATGGAAGAATCAGGCCTAGCCGAATTAATCGCAAAAATAAAAGGAGTGGGACTTGATACTGCAACTCATTTACTTAGGCAACAATTCCTGAATCTCTTTGCAGGTGTTGAGCAATGGAAAAGAGATGTTTGTTTTGAACTTGAAAAATCAGGGAGAGTAGGTTCCGGAAAGGGTAATTACCGATATAGGACAAATTCTGGGAAGCTCAATGCACAGGAAAAGAGATGGTCAGTTAGTCAGGTTATACAGGGTACAGGATCTCTTATTTTAAAGAATCTTATATTGAAATTAGATCAGAAATTGCCAACTGTAGATGTATTACTTCCTATGCATGATGCACTTTTGCTAGAGGTTGAAAAGGGAGCAGCAGTACACCTAACAAGACAAATTCAGTCCTTATTTATTGATGCTTTCAGCGAAACTTGTAAAGGTATCGAACCGAGAGTCACAGTAGAACCATTTGCCAAAGCAACATAGGTGTCTATGGAGACAATGAAATTAATATTTAAAACGCTGAATAATTTTCATTCAGCCTGAAAAATAACTGGGTATGTAATCAATTTTGAAACTGCAGCACCACCACAAAACAGCTCAACAGATTCTAGAGCTGTTATAAAGGCAACAAGTTGATAGCTTTGTTTTCCAGAATTTGAGGAAGGGAATCATGACACACCGCTCACTCGACGAATCCATAGTCCAGCTTAAGCACGCTTTTCAGTGCGGGGTTGATGTACTACGAAGTGCCATAATCTCAACTGACTATAAGCAAATTTTACTACCAATATTTTTATTCAAGCGAATTTCTGATGTGTTTGAAGATGAAAT
Source organism: uncultured Desulfuromonadaceae bacterium (assembly GCA_964292275.1). Classification (GTDB taxonomy): domain Bacteria; phylum Desulfobacterota; class Desulfuromonadia; order Geobacterales; family Pseudopelobacteraceae; genus CAXYUZ01. Next base: position 1,914 of record CAXYUZ010000007.1, on the reverse strand, counting down.
CATAAACCGTTCGCAAAATATACATCGGTATCTGATACCAGAGGGTTGTAGTTGGCGAGATGTTATCGATGTTAGTTTTGATGAAAGCATCAAATTAGAGCGTGCGTTCGCTGAAATCGAGCGAGCCAACCCACAGTTGCACGGCTTGCTGACCATCGATTTTCTTAGATACTCAAATACAGTCCAAGAAAGACACCTCCGCGAAATACTTCATATCTTTAACCATATATCTCTTGGCTTAGCTCAAATAACAGATGAACAAATGGGAGTTGTTTTTACAACCATTTTGGAATGGTTCGCCAGTTACCAAGGTCGAAAAGGGGATGTTTTTTTTACTCCTCCCATGCTTGCTATACTACTGGCGAAGCTTGCTACGCAGAATGAAAAAAATGTTATCAATGTTTATGACCCTGCATGTGGCTCTGCTGGGCTGCTATTAGCAGTTGCAAAGGAAAGTTTTGTGATTCAGGGTTTGGCAGGTCAGGAGATCAGCACGAGTACTTTGCAACTCGCGCGTATAAACATTCTACTTCATGGTCAGGAACTTGAGCGCTTTGACCTGCAGCCAGGGAATGTGCTTGAAGATCCTAAGCATCTGAATAAACGTTACGATGTTGTGCTTTCAATCCCACCTTTTGGTACTAGGTGGGAACCAGCCCGATCAGACTATAACAACCATTCATTACGAGATTACGGCCCCAAGCTGCCGCGAACTAAAGCGGATCTTGTGTTTGTTCAGCATATGCTTGGACAACTGGACAATGATGGAACGATGGTAGTTGTTCTGCCGACAGGTGTGCTATTTCGTGGAAATACGGAACAGATAGTACGCAAACATCTAATTCATGAGCGGAATTGTCTCGATGCAGTCATTGGTCTTCCGCCCAACCTGTTTTACGGCACGGGGATTCCAACATGCATCCTGATATTCAAAAAACAGCGTCAGCACAACAATAATATTCTGTTTATTGATGCCAGCAACGAGCATGGCAAAGAACGTTGGCATAACTATTTGCGTGAACAAGATATAGAAAAGATTTTAAACGCGGTAGCTGATCGCAAGAACGTTGAGCTCTACTCGGAAGTGGTGTCGCTTGAACGTATTCGTAAGAATAAATACAATCTCAACATACCGCTTTATGTAGACGAATACCGCAAAGAAACTATCCATAGTTTTGTTGACTTTCATAACCTAATTGAGAAATACCAAGGCGAAAACGTACTATTTCGTGGAATGAAAGATGAAAATTTTGAGCTAGTGCCTTCTGTTGGGCGAATACCCATAGACAGCATCAAGGTCGAAGAAACCGAAGCCGATATCTTCAAGAAATTCAAGGAACGGGCGTTACCACATTTGGGATTTACACCAAGAAATGATTGGGAATGGTTGGCGCTTGCTCAGCACCATGGCTTGCCAACTCGCCTTCTGGATTGGACACTCAATCCCCTGATAGCGCTCTATTTTGCTGTAGAAGAAGAATGCAAAACCGACTCGGCGGTTTACGTTTATGTAGATAGTCAATCGCCCGTTGATATTGAGCTGGATGATTTCAAAGACCCTCTGAAATTTCCCAGTACAGAGCCTGTTTTACGTTATACGCCAGCACACTTAACACCCAGAATTATCGCGCAAAGCGGCCTGTTTACGGTTCATCAGCATGTTACACAAGGTTTTACTTCTGAGCAAATCTACAAAATAGTGATTCCTAACACACAAAGGCAAAAGCTAAAACAACAACTTTATCGCTATGGTATTCACCGTGGCACAATCTATCCAGGGCTTGATGGCATTAGTGCCCATATAAAGTGGCTCTGTAGTCAGGCCAGTGAACAATAACTATCTCGCACAACACTGACACTTGACGTGGTAAGAAATAAATGGACACATTTTTAAGAGTGGTTTTTATTACCAAT
>CAXYUZ010000006.1:0-101926 GCA_964292275.1 uncultured Desulfuromonadaceae bacterium | reverse complement strand
TCGGATCAAACTGACACGTCTTTATCCGAAATTATAACTGTTACATGGTACTAGGTCTACGTGGAAAAATAAATCCTCGCTGAAAATACGGAAATGGATATGGAACCTACAAACAGAACAGACCATTCGAAGGCATTATTCAGTACTATGGCTGCAACTTTTCTTGATGCTGCACCCGAGTATGTTTTTTGTGCCAATGCTGATGGGCGTTATGTCTATGCAAATCAGAAGGCATGTCTTGAACATGGTTTCCGTCTTGATGAGCTGATCACCATGTCTGTATTTGATATCAATCCTGACTTTACCCCTGATGTTTGGCGTGATCATTGGAACAGGTTGAAGGTCGAGGGGACGGTGACCTTCGATGCAAAGCATCGGCTTCGTTTAGGTGAGGAAATTTTTGTTGAGATTTCATCAAGATATTTGGTTTTTGATGGCTGTGAATATGCCTGCGCGTTTTTGCGGGATATCAGCAAACGTAAGCAGTTTGAAAGGGAGTTGCAGGAATCCAGAATGCAGCTGGAGATGATTTTGAACTCCATGCCGGCGGCGGTTGCCCTGACGCGCAAGCATGACGGCGCATATATGAGTGTGACGGCCGGTTTTGAAAGAATGATTGGCTATACAAGTCAGGAATTACTGGGCAAAACTTCACTGGAACTGGGGCTCATATCCACTGATGACCGTGAGCGGCTTTTGGCTTTGGTGGATGATACGGATGGTTCATCTGGAATCGAGTTTGTCAGCAGGTGTAAAGATGGCGCCGACATCCATGTTGCTGTTTCAGCCGTTCCATTCTGTTACAAGGGTGTTGACTGTATTTTAAGCATTTTGAACGATGTCAGCCGCCAGCATGCCCTTATTGATGATCTGGCACGTCGGGAGGGACAGCTGAGGACCCTCTTTGATACAATGCACGCCGGTTTTATTCTGATCGATAGTCATGGTGCTATTACTATGGCTAACCAGCGCATGGCGGAGATGTTAGGGCTTACAATGGATGAGCTGATTGGTTCGCCATATCTGGAATATGTACATCCTGATTACCGCCATGTCGGTGATGAGCGGATGAATAAGCTGATATCAGGCGAGATTGAATTTATCTGTAGCGAACGGTTATATCTCAGAAGCAATGGAACTGAATTCTGGGGGCATCTTAGCGGGCGGAGACATCTGGACAATGATGGCTGTCTGGTATCACTGGTTGCTGTAATTGCCGATATTTCCGAGATCAAAAACGCAGAGGATGAGTTGCGAAAACGGGAGCAGGCGTTTGTATCGCTTGCGGAAAATCTGCCGGATGTGATCACCCGCTATGATCACAAACATCGCCACGTCTTTGTCAATCGTCAGCTTGAGAAGATTTCCGGTTTCAGCAGCAGTTTTTATCTTAACAAGACAACTGCCGAGGCTGTTGCGGATAAGGAATTCGCAAAGATGGTGGATAGAGCCATTGCCCAGGTCTTTGAAACCGGAAAGCCGGTTGAACTCAAATATGACATTCCGTTCAGTAATCAGATCAAAAATTTTGAATCCAGGTTGATTCCTGAATTTGACAGTAATAACCGGATTGACTCGGTGCTTGCCATTGCCCGTGATATTACCGAGCACACCACCCTGCAGCATGAGCGTGAACGTGGACAGCGTCTTTCATCTCTGGGCTTGCTGGCCGGTGGCATTGCCCATGATTTTAACAATATCTTGACCAGTATCATTGGCAATATCTCCCTGGCCAGCAGGATGATTGATCAGGATCACAAGGCCGCAGCGCGCCTTGATGACAGTTTGATCGCATCCAGAAGGGCGACGCAGTTGACTCAGCAGCTGTTGACCTTCTCGCGGGGTGGTGAACCGATAAAAACCGTTGTCGATCTGGCTGAATTGATCCGTGAGGCAATTTCCTTTTCCCTGCTTGGCTCCAACGTCAGGGGTGATTTTGTCCCGTTGCCAGAGCTTTGGAAGATTGACGCCGATACGGGGCAGATCAGCCAGATGCTCAATAATCTGTTCATTAATGCTCGTCAGGCCATGGAGGCGGGCGGTACCATTCATATCTTTGCCGCTAATCATCATGTTGATAAATCCAGCAACTCGGTACTCAAGCCTGGCCCATATGTCAGTGTGCTTGTTCGGGATGAGGGGGGCGGGATCTCTGCATCGGATCTGGATCATATCTTTGATCCGTATTTTACAACCAAGGAACATGGCACCGGACTTGGTCTGACCTCGGTCTACTCCATTGTCCAGAGGCATGGCGGCGCTGTTGAGGCTGCCTCGAAATTGGGGGCGGGGACCACCTTTACGATATATCTGCCGGCGGTTACTTCAGCCGTTGAGGAGATGGTTGCAGAGAATGTGGAAACCGGTCTCCAGGGTGGCAATGGCAGGGTGTTGATCATGGATGATGAGACCATGATTGTCAGGATGGCCACAATCATGCTTGAGGAGGCTGGCTATCAGGTTGCCAGCTGCCATGATGGTGCAACGGCAATCAGCATGTTCAAGGATGGGGTGGCGAATGGTTCCCCTTTCAATGCCATTATCCTTGATCTGACAATTCCGGGTGGTATGGGTGGGCAGGATGTGGCGGCACACATCAGGAAACTGGATAAAGAGATTATCTTGATTGTATCCAGCGGCTATTCCTGTAATCCTGTTCTTGCCGATTATGCCAGTTATGGTTTTAGCGGCTGTGTAATTAAACCATATACACTTGATAGTCTTACCGCTGAATTAGCAAATCTGATTAAAAAACGGGATGATCTCGAACTGGTTCAGTAAATATACTATCCCAGTTCAAAGCTTGTGATCCCATAAATTTCATTGAGCGGCAAGATGGGCGGGGTGCCACGGTATATACGGGCGGTTTCAAAGACCTTGGTCATCTTGTGTCTATTCACCAGATCCTGTGCGGCCTGGTTACAGCATGGAATGTCCAGATAAACCGCTTTGCCCGCTGCAATGGATGAAAGCGTGCTGTAAAGCGCATCGGCTATATCTGCGGAGTCGGCAAACAGAGGGGCAATTTTGAATCCGTTCTGACAGGGACGGATTACTCCATAACCGGCCAGATGCCCGTTGGCCATGACAGCACGGGCGTGACTCCCTGGATGGTTGATCCAGCTTTTCAGAAAGCCGCTGCGTGGGGAGGGGAAGAAGCGCCGGTCATACCGCTCAAGTTCCTGAAACGGAACATCCAGCAGATTGGTGAGCTGCGAAGCCGGGGTTGGACCGGTTCCTTCGTAGCGGGCATTGTTATGGGCAATGCAAAAGCCGCTCATGGCGTATTTGTCCAGCATTGACACCACGCCGTCTGCTCCAATGGTTCTTGGCCCCATGTAATCCATGGCGGCTTGCCAGAGTTTCATCCCGATGCCATGGTCGCGCAGTTCCTGGCGCACGATGTAAAATCCCATGAAACCGTAGCAGTCATCATAGGCAACCGCAGAAATGCACCCAACCGGTTTCCCTGAAACCTCTGCCATGAAAAAGCCGTCCGGGTCGGCAGCATAAAAGCTGTCAGCATCATTCAGCCCCGGGTTCCACCCCTCCTGTGCCGCCCAGGAAACAGCAAGATCCAGATCGCTACGTTGCATTCTGCGAACAGTAATATTCAGGTTTTCCATAATAAAATCCTCTGTTTATCTGGATTGCCGTCCATAATAATGCGGCCATTATGGTTGCCGTTGTTACCGGGGCCTTTGCCTGTGGCTTATCCGTTACGATTTCTTTACAAATTCAGATTTTAGTTGCATGGCGCCGATGCCGTCGATTTTGCAGTCAATATCATGGTCTCCCGATATGATGCGGATGTTCTTTACCTTGGTGCCGACCTTTACGACCAGTGATGAACCCTTGATCTTAAGATCCTTGACGACGGTAATGGAGTCTCCGTCTTTAAGAATGTTTCCGAATGCATCACGCACAACCTCTTCTGCTTCTGTGTCTTCTGTAACGTTTTTTGACCACTCATGGGCGCATTCCGGGCAAACGTACATTTCACCATCTTCATATGTGTATTCGGAACTGCATGCGGGACATTTAGGTAGATTGTTCATTAATTGGCCTTTTCTGTTTGGGATGGTAACAGCCGTCATTGACCGCTGTTTAAAGTAAAGATTTGATTTTATATCATTATTCACATAAAAAGTAGACTCATAAAATTTGGATATATTCAGTTTGGAGCTTTACCAAAGCCAATCCGGATTGCATGGTTTTTCAAAGTTTCATTCAAGATAATGCGGAGTGAGGATGGCGCTTACCAAGGAAGAGGAGAATTACAGACCCCGACGCCGTAAGATAATTAAGTGGTGTTTATTAGCTGGATTATTATTCCTGTTAGCCTATCCCTTTTTTGTGGAGCGCTATCTTGTTCAGGTTAATCATTACAAGATTGCTGTTCCAAATCTGCCCCCTGCCTTTTCAGGTATTCGTGTTGTACAGATATCGGATTTACATTATGGCGCATTGGTTCCACGTAGTTTTGTTCAGTCTCTGATTTCTCGTGTCAATAAACTGTACCCGGATCTTATTATTTGTACGGGTGATTATGTCCATGAATTCAGAAGTACAAAGCAGATCGATGAGGTTTGGCCGTTACTGGCGCAACTCAAGGCGCCCATGGGCGTTTACTCGGTGCTTGGCAATCATGATCATTGGGCCGATTCTGCCAGATCAATATACTGGTTGAATAAAACTGGTCAGGGCATCAATCATAAGAAAGTCCGTCTGGAAAGGGCCGGGCAGTTTCTATGGTTGGTTGGTGCCGGTGATTTTTATGAGGACCATAAAAACCTGGATATTGTTCTTGATGGTATCCCGGAAAAGGATTGCAGGGTTGTTCTTGCCCATAATCCCGATACTGCCGATACAAACTACTCAAAGCGTATTGATCTGTTTGTTTCCGGACATACCCATGGTGGGCAGGTCTCAATTCCATCAGTTGGTCCGTTAATACTTCCGGTAAAAAATAAAAATTACAGCAGTGGACTTAAAGAGTCGAACAGAGGATGTAAAGTCTTTATTTCCAAGGGGATTGGTTGGGCCATATTTCCTGTGCGATTCAACTGTTTTCCGGAAATAGCGGTGCTGGAACTTGTCCCTGAAAATGGCGGGTGAAACTATTGGGGCAGACTATCTTGGACTATTATCGTAAAAATAGTCTGAAATTACTTAAAGTCGTATTTTCTTTATCATGTCATTTCGCTATACTACCAAGGTTTTATAATTTCAGAACTGGAAGGTGCATCAAATGGCCAGATGTTCAAACTGCAAGGCTCCGTTGTCCGATGGAACGCTGCTGTGCGCTTATTGTGGCAATCGTAACGATGTTGATCTGACCGGAATTCACTACTATACGACCCACAAAAGTGACACTCCGCGTATTTGCCCGCGTTGTAATGTTAAGTTGAAGACCATTGATCTGAAGATGAACGGGACATTTCTGATTGAGCGTTGTGATGAATGTTATGGTCTTTTCTTTGATCCGGGGGAACTGGATGCACTGCTTGAGGCAACGGTCAGTAACGTGTTCGAGATCGATCGGCCGGGGCTGGCGGATATAAACGCCCGCCGTCAGGATCCGTACCCGGTTTCTTATATTAAATGCCCGGTTTGTTCGCAATTAATGAACCGGGTCAATTTCGGGACGAAAAGCGGTGTGATTGTCGATCGCTGCAAGGAACATGGCGTCTGGCTTGACGGCGGCGAGTTGCGGCAGCTGTTTGAGTGGATGAAGCTGGGAGGCCAGCTTCTGGAGAATGAGCGCCAGGAACAGCTTCGTCAGCAGGAACTGAAGGATCTTCAATTCCGCGAAAAGCTGTCTTCATCCGGCAACAGGGAGTCTTCTGCATTTGACAGTTATGGCGATACCCTGCGCAGGTCCGATCCTGACCTCTTTGATATCGTTTCAGCGGCGGTTCGTTTTTTTGTTCGCAATGTCTGATCGGCTGCCCCCCGGTATTCAATCTTTGTTTTAAAAGAGCTGATTTGGGTTAATTCTTTGGATTGAATATGGATTTTTATCTATCAGGGGGGTATTGTTGGAAATTGTTCCAGCCCTGCTGAACTGGACGGTCTTTTAGTGCTGTTGTAATTGTTTTTTCTGACTCGCACTATTCTTCCGTTATTAAGAATGTCATCCCCGAATGTCTTTATCGGGGATCCATGATTTTAAATAGTTAAAGGCTGGATTCCCGATCAGAATCGTTTCGGGAATGACAAAGTTTGTAACTAACGGAAGATTGACGTTAATCAGGTTGTTTTTTGCAATAAAGTTTTGAACCGCTTCAGGAAAGGTCTTCTGTCATGTTGCTTGAAATTCATCCCGAACATCCCCAAAGCCGCTCCATTGCCAAGGTTGTCAAGTGTCTGCAGGATGGCGGGATTATCGCTTATCCCACGGATACGACCTACGGTATTGGTTGTTCAATATTCAATAAAAAGGGTATTGAACAGATTTACCGGATGAAACAGCGTGAGAAGAAAAAGCCGTTTTCATTTATCTGTCCAAGCCTTTCCGAGGTTTCCCGATATGCCAGGGTCGGCAATGCCGCCTTCAAGATTCTGAAAAAATACCTGCCAGGCGCCTATACGTTTGTTCTTGAAGCAACTCGTGATGTGCCCGATTTGCTGATTACACGTCAGAAAACGGTTGGGATCAGGATTCCGGATAACCGCATCTGTCTCGATATCGTTCAGCTGCTGGGCAATCCGATTGTTACAACCAGTGCCAATCTTTCCGGTGAAGAGCCGACGGCTGATCCGTATGAGATCCAGGATCTGTTTGGTAATCAGCTTGAACTGATTGTGGATGGCGGTCTTCTGACTACCGATGTCAGTTCTGTGGTTAGCCTTGTAAATGATGTGCCTGAGATTTTGAGGGCAGGCGCTGGCGATCTTTCCTGGTGTCGCTAGGACTGTTCTTGTGAACAGAGTCTCCACGTTTTTGACAAAATCATGCCGCATGGTATGAAGTTGGATCCGGATAAAATTACATTTCAGATTCTTTAAACGTTCAGATAACGGAGGAATTATGTCTTCAGAGGAATATTCACTTGAAACCCTTGCACTTCATGCCGGGCAGACGCCTGATTCAGCAACACTATCCAGGGCGGTTCCGATCTATCAGACATCATCATATGTGTTCAACAGTTCCGAACATGCCGCCAATCTGTTTGGGTTGAAGGAACCGGGCAATATCTACACCCGTATGATGAACCCGACCACCGATGTCCTTGAAAAAAGACTGGCCGCCCTTGACGGCGGTGTTGGGGCGCTGGCGGTAGCCTCCGGTCAGGCTGCAATTACCTATGCGGTGCTTAATATTACCCAGGCTGGCCAGAATATCGTTTCAACCAATTATCTCTACGGTGGCACCTACAACCTTTTTCACTACACGCTTCCAAAGCTGGGGATTAATGTCAAGTTTGTCGATACGTCTGATCCTGAAAATGTTCGTCGTGCTATTGATGAAAATACGCGGCTGGTTTATACCGAATCGGTTGGTAATCCCAAGAATAATGTGGATGATTTCGAGGCAATCGGCAAGATTGCCCATGCAGCCGGTATTCCGCTGGTGGTGGATAATACCGTGACAACCCCCTATTTGTTCAAGCCGCTTGAACATGGCGCTGACATTGTTGTCTATTCCCTGACCAAATTCATCAGCGGCCATGGTACCAGTATCGGTGGCGCCATTGTCGACGGTGGCCGTTTTGACTGGAACACCGGCAGATTTCCCGAACTGACCGAGCCAGATCCTTCCTATCATGGTCTCAAGTATTGGGAGGCGCTGGGCGGCCTTGCCTATATCATCAAGATGAGGGTTTCGCTGCTGCGTGATATGGGGGCCTGTCTTTCCCCGTTTAATGCCTTCCAGATTATCCAGGGGCTGGAAACATTGCATGTGCGCATGCCTCGTCATGTTGAGAATGCCCGTGCCGTCGCCGAATGGCTTGAGAATCATCCCTTGGTAAACTGGGTTAATTATCCCGGCCTGAAGAGTCACAAGGATCATGGCAATGCCCTCAAGTATCTACCCAACGGGGAGGGGGCGATTATTGGTTTTGGTATCAAGGGGGGTGTTGAAACAGGCAAGCGGTTTATTGACAGCGTTAAATTGCTCTCCCATCTGGCCAATATCGGGGATGCCAAATCACTGGTTATTCATCCGGCATCCACTACGCACCAGCAGCTTTCCGAAGAGGAACAGCTGGCTAGCGGTGTATCTCCGGATTTCATCCGTCTATCCATCGGCCTTGAAAATGTGAACGACATCATTGCTGATATACGCCAGGCCTTAGAGGCGTCACAGGGTTAGTCCATCTCTTGGACGGCAAGGGTGGCCAAACGGCTGCTTTATAGCGCAGATTTGATTTAAAAATAAATATTTCAGGGGTTTGTATGTTTAAGTTGACTATTCGCACCAGTTTTGCAGCAGCACATAATCTGATCAATTACCAGGGTGATTGTGAAAATCTGCATGGCCACAACTGGAAGGTTGAGGTTTCGGTGATTGCCAATGAGCTTGACCATGCCGGGCTCGGGATTGATTTCAAGATTCTCAAGCGTGAAGCAGGCCTGATCATCAACGAGCTTGATCATAAATATCTGAATGAAAATCCGGCCTTCAGTGACGTCTCACCATCATCCGAGCATATTGCCTGCTATCTCTACAAAAGGCTTTCTGATCACCTCAATAACGATAACATCAAGGTTGATTCAATAACGGTTTGGGAATCTGACAATGCCTCTGCCTGTTACTATGAATGATCGAATTGCGGTAAGTGAAATTTTTTCATCCATTCAGGGTGAGGGGATGCTGGCAGGTCGCCGGCAGCTATTTGTACGGTTGACCGAGTGCAATCTGAACTGCGCCTATTGTGATACAGTGCATGCAGGTTCGCCAACCTGCAATATCGAGACGCGGCCAGGATCAACGGTTTATACGACCATCCCCAATCCGCTTGCCTTGAACAGCCTGCTTGAATTGCTGGAAAACTGGTCCTCGGTTGCCCCCGGTTCCCATCACTCCATCAGTCTTACAGGGGGGGAACCGCTTCTCTCCGCTGATATCCTGCAGGATTGGCTGCCCGCCATGCGGAGGATCTTGCCGATCCATCTGGAAACCAATGGTACACTGAGCGACCAGCTCTCCAGAATCATTGACCAGATCGATTACATCAGTATGGATATCAAACTGCCATCCACCGCACTCTGTGGTTATTCACTCTGGGATGCTCACCGGCTTTTTCTGGAAACTGCCAGTGCTGGCAATGTCTCTGTCAAGTGTGTAGTCAGCAATGAAACCAGCGTGGATGAGATCTGTCAGGCCTGCGATCTGATTGCCGGTATCCGGCCGGATGTGCCGCTTTTTCTGCAGCCATTGACAGCAGCGGATGACGGGGTTGATATATCGGCGGCGCATCTCCTCTCGTTACAGGAGTTTGCGGCGTCCCGGCTTGCCAATGTTCTGGTCATGCCGCAGATGCACAAGTTGCTGGGGGTCTTATGATCATTGAAGAGATGACCATGCCGGAATTCAAGGCTGGCCTGGCTAACTGCCGGACTGTCATCATACCATTTGGTTCCGTTGAAGAGCATGGCACCCATCTCCCATTGTCAACGGATACCCTCGAGGCGTATGAGGTGGCCAGAAAGGCTGCGGCCAAAATCCCGCTTTTTGTTGCTCCTGCTGTTCATTATGGCAACTGCCGCTCCACCTCCCAGCATCCGGGAACAATATCGATCAGCACCAATACGCTGAAGGCGCTGTTCAAGGATATCGTCCGTTCGCTCCATGGTCATGGGCTGCGTTTCTTTGTTGCCCTGTCCGGACATGCTGGCGGGGCGCACTGCATGGCCCTGCAGGAGGCGGGTGAGGAGCTGATTATGGAGTTTGCCGATATTGAGATTGCGGTGCTGACCGAGTTCATGCTTGCCCGGGACGAGGGGCGCGGTCTGATTGAAACGCCAGGCGATTCCCATGCCGGAGAGATTGAGACCTCACGGATCATGTATTCGCATCCGCACCTGGTCAAGGGGCTTTCCGCTGCAGAGTATCCGGCATTTCCCATGGGTATCCTTGTGCGTGACAAGTGCCGCTTTTGGCCGGGAGGTGTCTGGGGTGATCCAGGAAAGGCATCCCCGGAAAAGGGGGAGCGGATTGAGGCGCTGGTGGTTGAAAAGCTGGTTGAGCTGATCGCCCGGCTGGAATCCATGGGAAACAACAGTAAGGAATGTTCGGTGGTAAATCCGTGCCGATGAAACCTGTTCGTATTTGCATAGACAAGCTGGCCTTTGGCGGGAACGGGGTTGGGCGTGTGGGTGGCAAGGTCTGTTTTGTTCCGTTCAGCTGCCCGGGAGATGAACTGCTGGTGCGGCTTACATCCGATAAAAAATCCTATCAGACCGCTGAGATTGTCGAGGGACTCTCCTTGTCCCCGGACAGGACAGAGCCGCGCTGCAAGCTGTTTGGCCGCTGTGGCGGCTGCCATTGGCAGCATATCGATTACGCAACCCAACTGGCCTGCAAGCTGGCTATCTTTCACGAGATCATCTGGCGCGGAGCCCGTATTCCGGCGGAACTGGCAGAGGATGTTGTGCCTTCAGCCGCTGAATACAATTACCGCAGCCGGGTTCAGTTCAAGGTACATGTTGCCGGTGGAAAGATACGAATCGGGTTTTTTCGTTCAGGCAGCCATACGGTCGAGGATGCCCCTCAGGGGTGTTCGATAGCGTTGCCGATTTTGAATCAGGCGCTTGCCCAGTTAAGGCGTCTGCTGGATTCGTACCCTGCACCAGGCTCGATCAGCGGGATTACGCTGGACAGTGCCGGCTCGTCTCTGGCGGCAACCATCAGCTGCAGGGGTGACAGCGCCTTTGCTATGGAATTTTTCAAGAAGGTTGCAGGTGAGCTTGGTCCGGTCACTGCCGTCTACCTTGCAACGGAGAAAAAACGCGGCCTGACAAAGGTCTGGGGTGATGATCTGCTGGTTTACAGCATGCCTGCGTTGTTGCCGGATGACCGCCTGCTTCAGATCGGTTTCCGGCCAGGTGGCTTTTCCCAGGTCAATGCCGTTCAGAACGAGACCCTTTTAAGGCTGGTCAGGCGCTTTGCGGATTGCAGCGGTGCTGAGCATCTGCTGGACCTCTATTGTGGTAACGGTAATTTCAGTCTTCCTATGGCTTCGTCTGTGGCGACGGTCACTGGTGTTGAGGGGCATGAGGGGTCGATTGCCGTTGCCAGGGAGAACGCCGTTATTAATCGGATTGCAAACGTTGAATTCATCTGTAGGGATGTGGCCATCGCTGTTAAAGGACTGGTGGAGGCTGGCCGGCATTTTGAGATTGTCCTGCTCGATCCCCCACGCAGCGGTGCTGCCGAGGCCCTGGATGCAATCTGTTCGCTGAAGCCGGAGAAGATCATCTACATCTCCTGTGATCCCGGCACCATGTCGCGTGACTGTGCCAGTCTGGCCGACATGGGGTATGCCGTAAAATCTATGGTTCCGGTGGATATGTTTCCGCAGACCTATCATCTGGAGAGCGTGACGCTGCTTGAACCTCTGTGATCAGATTTTGTTGCCGGTTTTGATTTTTTTTGAAAAATAATTGTGAAAGTGCTTTAGTTTTTGTTAACTGGTGTTATAAATTATAGATATTACTTTGAAATTGGCGTTGTGTATCGGCATGAAAATTTTACAGGCGATTAGATGGTCTTTTCAGGACCCAACACGCGGAGGTGATTTATATGAACCGGTCGGAACTTATTGAACAACTGGCAATTAAAAAGGATATCCCAGTCAAGCGTGCGGAAGAAATTGTCTCACTGATTTTTGGGTCCATGACCGAGGCACTCGTCAACAGCGAGCGAATTGAGATTCGCGGATTGGGTAGTTTTGTGATCAAAAATTATGATACCTACACAGGCAGAAACCCAAAAACCGGTGAGCCTATTGCCGTGCGCCCCAAGAAGCTTCCCTTCTTCAAGGTTGGTAAAGAGCTGAAGGAAAAGGTTGGAGGCTGATTCCAGTTATCCATTTGTATTATCATCAGGAGTTTTCCTAAATGCCTTTCAGTCTGCTTGAGGGCGCGTTTATCGGAATCGGGCTGTTTCTGCTTGGCATGAGGTTCATGTCGGATGGAATCCGCACCGTGGCTGATTCGCGCATCCGCACCGTTTTTTTCGCAATTACGGCTAATCGTTTTTATTCATTGCTGCTGGGCATTATTTTATCGCTTTCACTAAATTCCGCTGCCGCTGCTGCCATCATCACCATTGGCTTTGTCAATGGTGGACTTCTGAGTGTGTTTCAGGCGCTCTGTGTCATGGGGGGCTGTATCTTCGGCGCCTCACTGGCCCTGTATATGCCGTCCGTTCCCTACAGCCTGCTGGCTGTACCGCTGATCCCGTCTGGTGTCCTGTTCAAATTTTTTTCCCACCGGCGGCGGATTTCCAATCTTGGAGATCTTTTGCTTGGTGCCGGATTGTTGTTTCTGGGACTTGCGTTGATGGAGGGGAATTTCGCTCCGGCCGATAACCACCCGTTTTACACCGTCTTTGATGGACTGTTTTTCAACAGTCGTCTGCCCGCACTTTTCTTTGGGGCGTTAATCTCTTCCTTTGTACAGTCCATGTTGGCGTTCTCCTCTGCTGTAAATTCGTTGATGTTAATTCATAATTTCGGTCTGGATATCGCTTCGGCAATGATGCTTGGTGGTGCAATCGGTGTTGCTGGCTTGACCCTGCTTGCGTCCATCGGCGGCACATCGGCGGCACGGCGGGCTGCGATCAGCCTGTTTCTGATTGTCATGGGCGTTGTCCTGCCGCTACTGCTTTTTATCCCCTTTTTGCAACAACCGGACCATCTGGTCCGGCTACAGCTCTTTTTTAAAGGGCTGCCGGATGGTGCCGGGGCATATCAGGGACAGCTTTCCTGGATTAATGCGTTTTGCGGTTTTTTGATTGCACTGGCCTGTCTCTCCTTGAGTGGTCTGATATCAAGACGGGCAGCGCTCTTTGATGATCAGGGGGGCAAGCTGGGGGGGACACCGCAGCCCTGTGCCGGTTATCTGGATCGGCGGATTCTGAATACACCGTTACTGGCCATTGAGCAATCCCGTAAAGAGATCGTTCATATGGTCTCAGTTGCGGCATTCATGTTTGCCGATGCTCGGGAAATCTTCTTCGATTATGATGTGCGCCGGATTGAGACTGCCAGACAGCATGAGCAGGTACTCGATTCCCTGAATCATGAGATTACGGTATTTCTGGCGGAGCTTGCCCAATCCAAGCCAAATGCCTCCGTTGTTTTCGAAATACCGATCATGCTTCAGCATGTAGCTGATCTTGAGCATATCGGTGATTGTTGTGAAGACCTCATCGACTGCATTGTGGCAAAAAAGGAGCGGGATATCTTTTTTTCCGATCATGCCATGGCGGATCTGAAAAGGATTGCCGAGGTTGCGGCCAGCTGTCTCTCCGCTGTCGAGGCCATGCTGAAGGATGGTCAGGAAATTCGGGAGAGGGATTACTATGCCAGCAAGGATGCTGCTCGAGCGGTTTTTAAAGAGGTTAAGCAGATTCATTATGAGCGGATCAGCTCCGGTTCGTGCACATCCGGTTCTGCGATGTTGTTTAATGATCTTGAGCTCGCCTTTATGAGAATTTGCGAGCTTTGCTGGAATATGATTCTGATACAGGGAAGGAACAGGAAATGAAAGAGAGATTCGCAGCAATCGATTTTGGTACCAATACCGCAAGGCTGTTGATTGTTGACAGATTTGCGGATGGCAGTTTTGAACATATCCATCTGCAGCGTGAAATCGTTAGGATGGGGGGCGGCTTCACCAGGGAACATGGCTTGTCAGCAGAGGCGATTCAACGGGGAAGGTCATGTCTGCAACGTTTTTCAGAGGCGATTGCCAGCCATGCTGTTTCCAGGGTTGCTGCAGTGGCAACCAGTGCCGTGCGTGATGCCGTGAATGGCGGCATGTTTGTTGATGCGATCCGCTCGGAAACCGGTATTGAGTTGTCTGTCATTGATGGCGTCTGTGAGGGGAATCTGACCCTGGCTGGCGTTATCTCCGGTCTTGACAGAGAGTATGATGAGCTGCTCGTTGTTGATGTCGGTGGCGGTAGCACCGAATATACCCTGGCCCGTTCAGGGCAGCCGGATTTTGTCAGAAGTCTCCCGCTTGGTGTGGTCAGGTTGACAGAGGGTAAGGTCTCTGTTGAGGCAATGGAGGACAAGATCAACCGTGAGCTTGAATTGCTCAGGTCAGAAATGCTCCGCGCCGGCCAATTGCCCGGGCCAGGCGTTCTGATGGTGGGAACGGCCGGTACGGCCACCACCCTGGCTGCGATTGATATGGAGATGGTGGATTACGATTACCGTCTGGTTAATAATTATCTGATTCCGGGTGACAATATTAAACGGATCTTTGATCGTCTCTTGCCGATGAGCCTTGAGGAAAGGTTGGCCGTGCCAGGTCTTGAAAAGGGGCGTGAAGATCTGGTTGTTTCTGGAATGCTTGTCATACTTCAGAGTATGAGGCTGTTTGGTATGGATACAATGAAGGTTAGCGATTACGGCCTGCTGGAGGGGCTTGTAATTGCAGGCGGGGTCTCGATACCCTGATTGGGGGCTGGGATGACGGACCGTTTTTCGTCTCTATTTCCGCTGGTAACGGATTTTGAACGGATCCGTTCCAGATCGGACTGGTTCCGGCGAGCCCGTTCCAGGCGTCCGCCGCTTTGATTTACAATCTGCGCCCGTTGCAGGTAGCTGATTGAAAGGGATGGCTGTCCGGCCTGCAGGCAGGTCTTGGCCAATTCTTCAAGGTCGCTGGCGATTTTGGCGCTTTTACCGATTGTTTTGTCCAGACGCAGTGCCTCTTCAAGAAATTGTTTTGATTGGTCGAGGCGATTTTGATCCCGATAGATGCTGCCGATCAATCTCAGAGAATTACCTTCTTCCTCGATCAGATCGTTTTTACGGTTTTGTTGCAGTGCCTCCAGGGCTGTTTTCAGTGCCGTCGGCTGTTCAGCCTGAATCAGCATGATCCTGGCCAGCAGGTTTAGCCTGACCCCGGCCAGCAGTCTCTTTTCATTGGCAACGGCTTGATCTGCCCATTGCCGCGCTCCCTTGTGGTTTCCCTTTGCCAGCTCCAGTAAGGCCTTTTCATATGCCAATTCGGAATTGAACGCAGCCTCACTCCTGTTAACGGCCATGGCCGCGTCAATGGCCTTGCTGGCCTTGTCAATCATGTTGTTCAAGCGATAGAGTCGCGCCTGGTTGATCAGCACCCTGGTCATGGTTGCCTGGTCCTCGATGGAAGCGCTTATGGTCAGTGCTTCTGCAAAGAACAGTTCGGCTTCAGATATATCCTGCTGTTGTGCCGCCCGGATTCCCTTCCTGATGAGCTGATCGGTTCGTTCGGCAATCTCCGGTTTTGTCTGGCGGGTTGTGCTGCAGCAGCAGAGCAAAAGGGTAGAGGCCAGCAAAATGGCAGAGGTTACTCTATTCATGGCTGTCACCACGTATGAAGACCCCGTTTTGCTGCGGGATGGCATCATCGCGCAACAGCCAGGTGTTCTGGATGGAGTTGATCAGGCGGTCGCTGCTGAGGATGACCTCTTCCATTTTTGTTACGAGCCCTGGAATTCTTGGCAGCGTTTTTTGTGAAACCTTTCTGCTTTCATCTGAAACAATCCTTATGTTTTCAATGGTTGCATCTGTTTTTGCAAGCAGCGCAGGAAGCTTTTTGTCAATCTGGTCAAGCACTGAATTGGTCTTGGTCATTGTCGTCTGGAGATCCAGGCTATTAATCTTTTGGTTTGTTGTGTCCAGTGTCAGGCTGGCCTTGTTGCCAACCCGTTCAACAGTGCTGTTTGTTGTCAAGATCAGACTGTTTGTGTGGCGACGAGTCTCTTCCAGGTTTCGTGTCAACTGTTCCAGATTGTAGATGGTCTTTTTAAGATCTCCCTGCGGGTCGTTGATATAGCTGATGATATCACGAACCTCGCTTAAAACCGGTTTGACCTTCTCGGCAATCTCATCGGCAATCTCATCCAGTGCCTTGGTCTTGACGTAGGTAATCTTATCATTTTCCTGCAGTTCCGGTCTGTTGGGCGAGCCGATTGATATTTCGACAATCGTGTCGCCGACCAGCCCCTCCTTGATCAGCCGGGTGGTTGAGTCGCTGCGGATCCAGCTCTTGTATTTTTTGTCGATTTCGATATTGATATCGATTCTGGCCTGATCATTCAAGGCAATCGATGTAACCTTGCCGATTCTGAATCCTGAAAGTTTGACCGGCATTCCCTTTGAGAAGCCTGTGCCACGATCGACCGTGAAGCTGAGGTTATATTTTTTGATGAAAAAGCCCTTCTGAATGCCGAACAGTGTCAATGCAGCGGCTATGGAGACAATGGCTGTCACAATAAAAATGCCTATTTTGCGTTCCAGATTTTTGAATCTGGGATCCTCTTCAAGTATCATGGCAGCCCTGCTTTATTAGTCTGTTCGCTGATTCTGGCGACAAGATCAAATTCCAGATAATCCAGAGGATCTTTGGAGGTTGATATGAATACGGATGTTCTGCCGGGAGAACGGTGGTGAAATTCACTTGTGCTTGAGAAAAACAGGCGTCGCGCAGCTTCCGGACTGCCGGCATGGCAATTGCTGTAGACCATGATGGCTGGTTCCATAATGGTGGCCCTCAAAAAAGAGATGCATCTTTTCTCATGTTGTGACAGGTGGGCAGGCAGCGCCATAAGATTTCCCTTGTAACCAAGCCTTTCAAGGCGATCAAGAATATTTTCTTTGATATCCTCTGTTGTAATCCCCTGGTTGTAGAGCAGTGGCAGGGTTATGTTTTCCCATGCCTTGAGATTTGAAATCAGTCCGCCATTGCCGGGGATGATGCCGATTGTTCTGCGCATTGTATAGAGCTGTTCTGCTGAAAGATCTGCTAGCAGTTGCCCCTGTAAGTACAGCGAGCCTTCATCCGGTTTGCGCAATCCGGAGATGAGCTGCAGTAAGGCTGTATTTTCATCTTCGTGGCGGGTGAGCAGCAGACAGCGGCTGCCGGTCTTTATATCAAGGTTTAATCCTTTAAAAACAGGCTTCAGACTGATATTCTTAAATAATATTATGCTATTGTCCATAATGTAATATTAGTCATAACAGCACTGTTGTCAATTGGCATTCATGTTGACTGGTTTGAGCTTATAGATGATTTTGCAGATTATCTCAGTCCGTTGAGCTTCTTGCAAAAGTCCAGAATTGTCATTCCCGAGATGTTTCTGATCGGGAATTCTGCTTTTAACGGTCTGGAATTATGGATCCCCGATAACGGCATTCGGGGATGACAACCATTTTGCAAGTGCCTCTGCTTTGTATTGCCAAAAACATCGGTCGTGATTATAGTTCTGCAAGTGGAGGTTTCAAAAAGTGAGGGAAAATCTAAGCAGGTTTGAAGAATTAATCGGTTACACCTTTTCTGATCACACGCAGCTCCGTCAGGCGTTGACCCATCCATCTTTTGAACATGAACAGTCTGTTTGTGGCAGCTACCAGCGTCTGGAGTTCTTTGGAGATGCGGTGCTTGGAATGCTGCTGGCTGAATATCTCTACCAGAATTTTCCCGATTATAATGAAGGGTTTTTGTCCCGTTTTCGTTCCATGCTGGCTGATCAGGAAACACTGGCAGGGATTGCCCGCCGGATATCTCTTGGCAATTTTATCCGTCTTGGGCGTGGTGAGGAGCTTAGCGGCGGCCGTGAAAAGGATTCGATATTGGCCGATGTTCTTGAGGCGACAATAGCAGCTGTCTATCTGGATGGCGGGCTGGATCAGGCGCGTCATTTGATTGTCAGGCTGTTTGCCGATCTTGTCAATCAACGCGCATCACTGATCACCAGCAGTGATGCCAAAAGTGAGCTGCAGGAACAGCTCTCCTCAAGAAGGCTTCCATCGCCGGTTTACAAGCTTGTTGGGGAGTCCGGTCCGCCGCATGACCGGCTGTTTCGTTTTCATGTGCTGATTGGTGCCGATGTGGCTGGTGAAGGGGAGGGGCGTTCCAAGAAGAACGCCCAACAGGCGGCTGCGGCCCAGGCGTTGAAAGGCTTGGTTCAGCCGGATGTTGCCGGTCAATGAAGCAGATTACCGTACCGTTTTTCATCAGCCATCAGGGGTGCCCGCATCAGTGCATCTTCTGTGATCAGCGTCTTATATCCGGTTCTGCCGGTGTCTTGCCGAATAGCATTGCGATTACCGGTAAGATCAATAGCTGGTTGAATGGCGCCAATGGCAAGTCTGTTCAGGTCGCCTTTTTTGGCGGGACCTTTACAGCACTTCCCGAATCAGTCCAGAATAGTCTGCTGGAGCCTGTCCAGCCGTTTCTGCATTCCGGTGCCGTCTCTTCGATCAGGATTTCTACCCGCCCGGACTGCCTTGATGGAGCTGTTGTCAAGAGGCTGGCTCGACTTGGGGTTTCCACAATCGAGGTTGGTGTGCAGTCCATGGATGATTCTGTCTTGAGTGCCGCCGGTCGTGGTCATGATGCCGCTGCCTCGTGGAATGCGCTGCAATGCATCAAGGCGGGCGGTCTGTCGGCCGTGGCGCAGCTTATGCCGGGGTTGCCGGGGGATACGCCTGAGCTGTCGCTTGCTTCGCTGAAACGGGTCATCGCTGCCGCTGCTGATTGTGTCAGAATTTACCCGGTTGTTGTTTTAGTCGGAACCGGATTGGCGGAACTTTATCTGTCCGGGGCGTATCAGCCCCCCACGATCCAGGAGGGGGTGGCAACCTGCAAGCGCATGCTCCGTTTTGCCATGTCCGCCGGCATTGAGGTTATCCGACTCGGGCTGCAGGCCGATGAAGGGCTGTCCGCCGACAAGCTGCTGGCCGGTTGCTGGCATCCGGCATTCGGTCAGCTTGTCCGCAGCGAGATGTATTTTGACCTGACCTGTCTTTTGACCGGGCCAGGGCGCTTGAATGTCAATCAATTCGAGATCCGTTGTCACCCGTCGCGCATATCCGATGTCACTGGGCATGGCCGTGTCAATCTGTCGCGGCTGGAAGGCATGGCCAGGCGGGTTGAGCGGATCATCCCGGACAATTTATTGGCAGCGCAGGAAATATCCGTTGTTGCTCAAGATGGAATATCCCTTTCCGGGAATATCATCACCGATCTGGTGGAATTGTATGCCTGAATTGCCTGAGGTACAGAGTGCCATTGATTCCTTGTCAGCTGCGACACCACCCCTGATTGGGGCAAGGATCTGTCGTGCCGAATTTGTCTGGCCAGGTGTCATTGCGGATAATAGCTGTCCCGGCTTGCAGCAGTTCCTTGTTGCCGCCAGTTTCATTTCCGTCGAGCGTCTGGGCAAATATATGATTTTTGGCCTGCAGGCCGTGCCTGAATCTACGGTGGGGTGTTTCTTTCTGATTGTTCATCTGCGCATGACCGGCAGGCTGGAACTGGTTCCGGCGACTGAGGCGCGGACAAGGCATACCCGTTTTGCCATTTATCTGGAGCATGGCCCGGTCATCCGTTTTGATGATCCTCGCAAATTTGGCCGGATCTGGCTTGTGAGCGATCCGGTAACCGTTCTGGGTAATCTGGGGCCTGATGCACTGGGCATCCGCCAGGATCTGTTTCTGGCCCGTCTGGGTGGTGTCCGGCGGCAATTGAAGCCGCTGCTCTTGGATCAGTCCTTCATTGCCGGTATTGGCAATATATATGCCGACGAAATTCTGTTTCGGGCAGCCATGCATCCGCTGCTTAATGCCTCACTTCTTTCGCCCGATGATGCTATTCGTCTCCATAGCGCCATTGTATCTGTTCTTGACGAGGCTGTGAAAACCGGTGGGGCGAACATAGACGGTGTCTTCAAGGCAGGCAGGTTCAAGGTGTCTGTTTATGGCAGGCAGGGAAAATCATGTCTGGTCTGTGGCAGTGGGATTGTGAAGATCAGGGTTGGGCAACGGGGTACCCATTACTGTCCTGTCTGTCAGCCGGCAGCAACAACTCTGCTGGAAGGCTTGACTTTATAGGCTGTGGTTGTTACATGATAACTGTTTAATTTGGACTGCTGATGGCAGAGGAGATGTTTATGAAACTTCGTGTTTTGGGAAGTGCCGGTGCAGAATTTCCAGATTTCAGGCCACCTGCCTTTTTGATCGATGAAATGCTGCTTCTGGATGCCGGTACGATAGGATCTGTCCTTAGTGAGACGGAACAGTGGAAGCTGCAACATATTTTTATCACCCATTCACACCTTGATCATATCCGTGCTATTCCTGCCCTGGCCGATAATATTATCATAAAAAATCTAAGTCATACGGTGACACTTCATGCAACACAACCTGTTATCAGCGCTATGAAGGAACACCTCTTTAATAACGTCATCTGGCCTGATTTTACATGCATACCATCGCCGGAAAATTCCGTGCTTACCTATGATGTTATTAGTACGGATATTGATTATGAAATTGCCGGGTATCATATCAAGGCGATTGATGTGGATCATACCGTCCCCGGTGTCGGCTATATTGTCAGCAAGGGAGATTCCAGGCTTGCCTATAGCGGCGACACTGGGCCGACCGAGGCCTTCTGGCTGCATGCGTCCGGTGCGGATGCATTGATTGTCGAGGTTTCCTTTCCGGATGCCATGGAAGAACTGGCCCTGCTGACCAAACACCTGACCAGCTCGTTGTTGCTGACGGAGCTGAAGAAAATGAAAGAATGTCCTCCCCGGATCTTTATTACCCACCCCAAGCCGCAATATTATGAAACCATCAAGCGCGAGGTCGACGCATTGCGCATTCCGGGCCTTGAACTGCTGCATGATGGTGCCCAGTTTCAGATATGAATACCGCCCGACAGATGGATTTGTTCTCTGGCATCGGAGGCTGGGTTTTACGACGTTTTATGATCGTGACTGATGTGTGTAGCCTGTTGATTCGTTTTCTGATTGATCTGCTGCTCGTCTTCCGCAATGGCTATTGGGCTGTGCGGACAGTCTTTCTGAGACAGATTTATTTTACCGGGCTGGAGGCAATCGCAATTGTGATCATGATCGCCATTATTCTTGCAGCGGTTGTCATGACCCAGACGATCGGCCTGATTGGTGTCAACGGTCCATTGGCGGGCAAGATTATGGTTCTGGTCGTATTACGGGAGCTTGCGCCGCTTCTGACGGCGGTTATCGTAATTGCCCGTAGCGGAACGGCGATTGCAACTGAATTGAGTCATATGAAACTGAACGGGGAGATGGAGTCGTTGGAGATGATGGGGATTTCGGCCAGCCGTTATCTCGTTTTGCCACGCGTGGCGGGTGTTACTGTTTCAGTGGTTATTCTGACAGTCTATTTTGTTATGGTGGCCTTTCTTGGTAGCGCACTGCTGGCAATGTTTGTCTGGCATATTCCCTTTAATCACTTTCTCCAGGGTGTGCTGTCATCATTTGAACTGAAGGAAATTTTTGTCCTGCTTGCCAAGAGCGCACTTTTCGGACTTTTTATATCGGCGGTCTGCTGCTGCTACGGTTTCAGGGTTGGTAAAAGCTTGACCGAGGTTCCGCAAGCGGCAACCAAGGCGGTGATGACCAGTATCTTCTGTGTATTTTCGATTGATGGCCTGCTCACGGTTCTGGCCTCAATTGCCAGGCAGATGCAGTAGCGGATTATTTTATACAGACCCGTCTGACTTCACGCATATCGGTCAGCCCCTGAAAGCATTTCAGAATTCCATCCTGCTTGAGAGTCGTCATGCCATCCTTGATCGCCTGATTACGGATCTGCTCAATCTCTGCTTTTCGTTTGATTAACGACTTGATGGCATCACTCCCCTCAAGCAGTTCATGCAGTCCCAAGCGTCCTTTATAGCCTGTTTCGTTACAACTGCTGCAGCCAACCGCCCTGGAGAGCCGGATTGATTCCGGTGCAATGCCTGTTTTTTGGAACAGCTCCGGTCCATATTCCGTGATGATCTCCTCCAGTTCGTTTTGGTCAGGTACATATTCCTGGCGGCAATTGCTGCAGAGCTTGCGGGCCAGGCGCTGGGCCAGTATGCAGAGAATGGCGTCAGAGAAGCTGAATGGATCCAGTTCCATATCCAGTAGACGTGTAATGGTCTCCGGTGCCGAGTTTGTATGCAGCGTTGAAAAAACAAGGTGCCCTGTCAGTGACGATTCTATGCCTATTTCCGCCGTTTCCTGGTCGCGCATCTCGCCGACCATGATTACGTCGGGGTCGGCACGCAGAAATGAGCGGAGTGCTGCCGCAAAGGTAAAGCCGATTTTGGGATGAACCTGTACCTGGCGCAGGCCGCGCTGGGTGATTTCCACCGGATCCTCGGCGGTCCAGATCTTTGTCTCCGGTGTATTGATCAGGCTTATGGCTGAATGGAGTGTGGTTGTCTTGCCGGAACCGGTCGGGCCAACGACAAGGATCAGGCCATAGGGTTGTTTGATGCAACTTTCCAGAACATGTGCGTTTCTTTCAGTCAACCCCAGCTTTTCATACGGGATCGGTTCGCCGGATGCCAATACACGCATGACAACATCCTCCAGTTGTCCGGCGGTCGGAACCGTGGCGACACGCAGTTCAACATCCTTTGGCCCGAATTTTTTGAAATCGATCTTGCCGTCCTGCGGTTTGCGGCGTTCGGAGATATCCAGATTGCTCATGATCTTGATTCTGGAGGGGATGGCGTATTTATATTTATAGGGAATGCGCTGATAGACCTTGCAGCGGCCATCAATTCTCATTCGGACCTGGATGTCATCCTTGCCGGGGTATGGTTCGATATGGATATCGGAAACCTTATTGTTGACTGCATCCAGAATAATCTTGTTTACCAGTTGCACAATGGCGCTATCCTCTTCCGATACCTTGCGCGATTCATTCTCGATTTCCGGTTCGTCGTCATTGTCCAGTCTGCTAAGTATGTCATTGATACTGCTGGAATCTTCCGAGCCGTTATAGTGGTAAAACAGGTTGATATAGTTCTGTATGTCTTCGCGGAAGGCGGCGATAAAGCTGATCCGTTTGTATTCCGGGAATACGAATTTGATCGTGTCATGGCGACTTAAATCACTGGGGTCGTCGGTGACAATGTGCAGGATTCCGTTTTCAATCTTGTATGGAACCCACCACTCCTTGAACAATCTTTCCGGTTTTACCCGTTTCAGAATTTCTTCACCTGGAGATTCAGCAGACTGGTTGTAACCAATGAATTCTACACCGAAATACAATGAAAGATTTCTGGCCATATCTTCGCGTGAAATTTTATATTCACGAATCAGTACCGCATCCAGTCCGATTTTGGGCGTATCCGGATGCTGGCCGGCCTTTTCGATGATCTTGTCATCGATCAGGTTCTTGTCAAGCAGGTAGTTGTAACGGGCCTTCTGGCGAATGACCTTTGTTGTCGCCGATAGCCGGTATATGTTGTGAATGGCGATGGAGAGCGATGTTGCCAGTTCAGTGGCATAGTTTATGTCGGTGTTGGAAAAAGGGGACTTGTCAATCTTGTTGATGATCTGGATAACGCCAATCAGTGTCTTTTGAAAGCGCATCGGTACACAGAGAACCTGTCTGGTGTGAAATCCGGTCTTCTGGTCCCAGCTGTCATCAAATTTAAGACCACTGCTGATCATGGATAGTTCATGCTGGTCGTAGGCATTATTGATATTGAGTGTTATGCCGCTGATGGCGCAGTAACCGGCAATGCTTGATTCATTGAGCGGTATGGCAATCTGTTGTAATTCTGTTCCTGACTTTACCTTTGAGAAGAGCATGCTTCTGCGTCCATCGGCAAGAAAGATGGTGATTCTCTCTGCCCCGAACAGGGCGGCGATGCTGTCTTTGATGTTGATCAAGAGGGTGTTGAGATTATCAGCGGAATGAATCTCATTGATTTTGTCCATTAAACGTTTTCGGTATTCCAATTGTTTCTTGAGAATCTCTGAATCCGTAATCATGGTATAATCCTTTGAATTTGATAGCAATTTTTTCTGTAAGCGTATCAGATCTGCGGTAGATAACAAGTGCAAATGCCATCGCTTCGCTGTTTTTAATTTTATATTAAAAAACCGTGTGAGCGTGCATAAAAATATGATATTTTACAAAATCGTCACACGATTCTATTCAAAATTTATATATCAGTTTTTGTGGAGGCAATATGAGGGAGTTAATCACCCGTTTATTGATGGTCTTTGTTTTTTTGACGTTTATTTCCACATCTGCTTCAGCAGCGGCAAATGGAACAAGGGTCGAGGCAAAGGCACTGGTGGACAGGGCCGCGGCATACATCAAGATTCATGGCAAACAGAAGGCCCTGGCAGAGTTCAATAAGCCAAGGGGCAAATTTGTTTACAAGGATCTTTACATGTTTGCCTATGATTTTAACGGTGTGAATCTGGCGTTGGGGAGCAATCCCAGCATGACCGGCAAAAATCTGCTTCAACTACAGGATGCGGATGGGAACTATTTTGTCAAGGATCTGATCGTAATTGCCCGCAAGGGGGGCGGTTGGTACGAATATAAATGGTCTCATCCCGGTACTAAAAAAATCAAGAAGAAGGTCTCCTACGTACTTAAGATTGACGACAGCATGTTTATTGGCTGCGGCGCATATAAGTGATCGTTCTTTTATCAAGAATTGCTTCTGCAAAAAAGATGAGGCCGGCTAAACGATGAAGAAATTGTTAAACCAGCAGAAACTGTCACGAAAACTGTTATTGGCACCAATGATCATTGTCCTGTTTCTGGTGGTCCTGGCGGTCCTTTCCTATATTGGTTTTGCCTATCAACGGCAGGCGACGACGGATGTTTATACCAAACGTTTCAAACAGTACGAGGAGAGCGCCAGGATATTGAACGACATCAATACGGTGCATGCCTCTGTTTATAAGGCCATGAGCTGGGCAGGTGCACAGTTTGATCCCGCCAGGGTTGAAAAACTGGGCCGGGAACAGATTGTGGTTATTGACCGCAATATCGCAATCCTTGAGAAGATGCGTCAGTCAGATGCCTATGATGAAGCGGGCAAGCAGCACATTGCCCAGATCATAAAAAACATAGTCGACTACAGGAAAACCGTCAGCGATACAATTGATTTTCTCCGGACCGATCTCGGCTTGGCCAATACCTATATGGGGACAGCAGAAAATTCCTTTCAAATCCTTATAAAAAGCCTGTCTGTTAATCTGGAACATGAAACCGAACTGAATACCCGTCATTTTAATATGCTGCTGGGGAATTACGATACCATGCTGCTGATATTGGGCATTGTAATTGTCCTGGCGGTAATTGTCTCATGGATCATCAGCAAGCAGCTCAACCGGAACATCCTTGATTCACTGGGGGGGGAGCCCTCCTATGTGGCTGAAATTGCGTCAAAGGTGGCCGAGGGGGATTTGACCTTGCAGATTGAGACTGATGACCGATATCCGGACAGTCTGCTCTGTGTTGTCAAGAATATGGTTGCCAGTCTCAATCGCATGGTTACCAAGATTGACCGCTCTGCTGCCGAACTGTCACTGATCTCCGATCGACTGACCGAGACATCCGAACGTGTTGCCCAGGCATCCGGTCTGCAGGCCAGAGGGGTTGACAGTACATCCACAGCGGTTGCGGATATCAGCAGTTCAATTAATGAGGTGACCGGCTGGGTGGATAACCTGGCTAGCTCTGCTGCCGAGAGTTTGTCATCGGTGCTGGAAATGTCGGCCAGCAACAAAGAGGTTGCCCAGCATATGGATCTGCTGTCGCAATCCGTTGAGGACGTCAGCTCCTCGATAATAGAGATGTCTGTAACCATAAAACAAGTCAGTGAAGGTGTTGATACGTTGATGGATGCGTCCAGTACGACGGCATCTTCGGTGATCGAGATGGATCGGGCAATTCATCAGGTTGAACGGCATGCCTCCTTTACCGCCTCCATCTCCGATGCCGTCCGCAAGGATGCCGAGACCGGCAGGGTAACGGTTGCAGCAACCATTTCCGGTATCAATGAGATCAAACGTTCGGCGATGATAACCGCCGAGGTGATTGACATGCTTTCGGAACGGGTTGCCGATATCGGCAAGATAACGGCTGTGATTGATGATATTGCCAAACAGACCAGTCTGCTCTCGTTGAATGCGGCTATCATCGCTGCACAGGCGGGTGAACATGGCAAGAGTTTTGCCGTTGTTGCCGGTGAGATCAAGCAGCTGGCCGAGCGGACAACCCGCTCTACAAAGGAGATTGGACGGGTTATCACCGGGGTACAGGATGAGGCCAGGCGTGCGGTGGAGGCCATGCAGACGGCGGAGAAAAGTATTGTTCAGGGTGAGCGGCTATCTGCCGAGGCTGGCGCATCACTGGAGAAGATTGTTTCCGAGTCCCAGCGCTCCAGTGACCAGATGGCTGAAATTGCCAGGGCAACGGTTGAGCAGGCGCGCGGGAGTCAGAGCATCAGTGACGCCATGTCACAGGTTTCTGAACTGGTTGGGCAGTTTGCCAATGCCAGCCGTGAACAGGCCCATGGCAGTGAATTGATTACAGCGGCGGTGGAAAGGATGAAGGAACTTGCCCGCCAGGTGAGAGGCTCCACCCGTGAACAGAATCTGGCTGGTTCCCAGATTGCACAGTCAGTAGCCGACATTGCCGACATGAGTCAGCGCATCAAGTCTGCATCCCATGAGCAGAGTCAGGGGAGTGAGAATATAGTCAAGGCGGTGGCAAATATCCAGCAGTCCGCCGAGGTAAATCTTGATACGACAGCGGTTTTGAATGATGCAGCCGCCAATCTGGCAAAACAGGTAAATCTGCTGCGTCTGGAGATCAAGTCATTTGATGTCTGATCGGTTTTCACTGTCCAAAAGAATTGTAAGGAGAACGTAATGTTATCAATCTGGTTGTTATATCTTTTTTTTGGTGTAGTTGCCGGTATTATGGCCGGTCTGCTTGGTGTTGGCGGGGGAATCATCCTTGTCCCCATGTTGACCTATGTCTTCACTCTGCAGCAGTTCCCCCCTCAATATGTTCATAGTATGGCCTTGGGTACCTCCCTGGCCATTATCATGTTCACATCCTTTTCAAGCCTGCGTACCCATCATAGCCATGGTGCCGTTAATTGGCAGGTTTTTAAGGGAATATCGCCAGGGATTATTATCGGCACACTGGCTGGATCCTGGCTGGCTGCTCAGCTCTCAACCGGGTTCATGAAGATGTTCTTTATCGGTTTTATTTATTATGTTTCGGTGCAGATGTTGCTTGATATTCGCCCTAAGACGACGGCTAATGTCTCCGGTTTTACGGCATTGAGTGGCGCTGGATCGATTATCGGTGTCGTTTCCAGTCTGGTCGGGATCGGTGGTGGCACCATGTCGGTTCCCTTCCTGCAATGGTGCGGTTTTCCATTCCGCAGTGCCATCGGCACCTCGGCGGCAATCGGCTTTCCAATTGCGGTGTCCGGTACGATCGGTTACATCCTGAATGGCTATCAGATCAATGCACTTCCCCCGTTAAGCATGGGGTTTGTATATGTTCCAGCCATGTTTATCGTTGCCTCAACGAGCTTCCTTGCAGCCCCGATTGGTGCCAGATTGACGCATACGCTTCCTGTTCCCAGATTAAAAAAGATTTTTGCCCTGTTTCTTGTCATCCTTGGCACCCGCATGCTGATCAAGTTGCTCTAAACCTGATTTATTATGCCATTTGATTGATTTTAGTACGGATTATGTCATTATTTGAACTTGCTTATAAAGTTGGATATTTAACGGAGGTGTTTTTATGAAACGGATTCTGTTTTTGTTGATCTTCCTTATGCTCGTTCCGGCCAGCCTGTTTGCCGGTCAGGTTGGCAAGGTTACCGGATTGACCGGTAAGGTGCAGATTCGCTCAAGGAATAATGTTCCTTATACTACTCTTAAAAAGGGAACTGTGATCAGTGAGGGGAACTGGATCAAAACCGGTTCCAAAGGGTGGGTCGAGTTGACGCTGGATGACAAGAGCAGGTTTACACTGGCGAATAACACCGAATTTGAGATATCTGCCTTTGTGTTGAATAAAAAGAAGCGGGTTGGCAGGTTTAACCTTGTGCAGGGTAAATTGCGGGCATCGGTTGTCAAGCTGGCCGGGCGGCAGAGCGGCATGACCGTCAGGAGCGGTACGGCGGTTGCCGGGATAAAGGGGACGGAATTCCTGATGCTGACCGAGGGGTCGGCCAATATCTTCTTTGGCAATGAAGGGACCGTTGCCGTGTCTGGTGATGGCAAGGGGCCACATCAGTCGTTGATCGTTGGAACCATGACCCAGAATACCAGGGGTATCAAGCCGCTTGAACTGGTCAAGGTAGAGGCTGGAACCCCTGTGGCAGAGGCCAAGCAGATCTTTGACAAGGAAACATCCGCCACACCGCCGGAGGAATGGACCGAATCCGGTAGAATAGCCGATATTATTGCTCGCTGGAATATCAATCATGGCCATTATCTGGCCGATTCCGGTAGGTATGATGATTCCTTGCATGTATTCCAGATTGCACTGGATCTGACAAGGGTGGAGGCGATCAGGGCCGATGCCCATATGGAGCGCGGTGCCGTTTACGCCCGTTTCCTGAACAACCCTGAACTGGCCATGGCGGAATACCTGTTGGTCATGGAAGAGTATCCCCGGCTGCCGCAGGCTGAAACCGCGCTGTTCAATACGGCTCAAACCCTGACGGAGATGGGCTTTACAGAACAGGCCAAGGTCCGCTTCGAACAGTATCTGCGTGAGTATCCTAATGGCAAGCATCGCAGCAATGTTGATACACTCATGAAAAATATAGGTAAATAATCTTTGTTTCAAAGGGGCTTCAGGCCCCTTTGAATTACCCGCCCCACGAGGATAATCCTTAATGAACAAACGTCTGGTCTTTGCGCTTTTCGGGTTGATTGCTGCCATTAGTACATTCTATCTGTACAAGTACAAAGAGGTCTATCCGTCATTTCAACAGCTTGATTACCGGATGAAGGATGCCCGTTTTCGGATCCGTGGTCCGCTAAAACCGGATCCGAATGTTGTCGTGGTTGCCATTGATCACAAAAGCATCAAGGAAATCGGTCGCTGGCCCTGGTCCAGGCAGGTTACCGGCACCCTGATCGAGAACATCTCCAGTTATTACGGGGCCAAGGTTACTGCGTTGGATATTGTCTTTTCCGAACCGCAGAACGATACCGCTGACAGGGCCCTGGCCGATTCCATCAAACGTTCCGGTAATGTGGTCGCAGGTTATTTTTTCAGAGCGGAACAGGTGGAACTATCGCCCGAGCAGAGGTTGCTGCTGGAAAATTCATCCCTGAAGCTGGTCAAACTGGCGGATGGAGTGGAGAATGTCCCGATTGGTGAGTACCCTGGAGTTGATCTGAATATCGCATCGGTCGGCAGTGCGGCTATTGGCTGCGGATTTTTTAATGTAAGCCCGGATGCGGACGGTTTGTACCGTCGTTCGCTGCATCTGCTCACTTATGATGGCAGTATCTATCCATCGCTGTCGGTCAAGGCGTTGAGGCATTATCTGGATGCTGAAATCATGCTTGATGTCAAATCATGGGGTGTGGACAGTCTCCAGATCGGCGCTTTGAAGATACCCGCCACGGAAGATGGCAGCATGGCCCTCAACTATTACGGCAAGACCGGTTCCTTTACGACCATTTCGGCGGTGGATCTGATCAAACGCCGTCTGCCCAGGGATCTGCTCAAGGGAAAACTGGTTTTTGTCGGTGCAACCGAAGTTGGTATCTATGATCTGCGGCCAACTCCCTTTGATGCTACCCTTCCGGGGGTGGAAATCCACGCCACTGTTGCCGCCAATGCCCTTGAAAAGCGTTTCTTGCGCTATGACGGTGTGACCCAGCAGTACGAGATCCTCTGTATTGTCCTGTTGCCACTGATTCTGGGGATTCTACTCGCCTTTGCCCCCGGCACCTTTGCCGGCCTTGGAATCATGGCCTTGTTAACGGCGCTTTTTTCGGGCTTCAATTATCTCATGTTTACCCATGCCTTCCACGATATGACATTGATCTACCCGCTGGCAGGTATTCTGATTACATATCTTGGGAGTGAGGCCTGGCGCAATCTGGTTGTGGAGCGTCATGGCCGGCAGCTGAAAAAGGCCTTTTCCAGCTATGTTTCGCCAGATCTGGTCAGGCAGATTGAAAAAAATCCGGATAAACTTGTTCTCGGTGGAGAACAACGCAATATTTCAATCCTTTTTTCTGATATCAGGGGGTTTACGACATTTTCTGAAAAACTTGCACCGACAGAGCTGGTCAAGCTGCTCAATGAATATCTGAGTCCAATGACCAGAATTGTCCTCGAAGAGCGGGGGACACTGGACAAATTCATAGGCGACGCCGTGATGGCGCTTTACAACGCGCCGCTGGATGTTCCTGATCATGCCGAACGGGCCTGTGCTACGGCCGTGCGGATGATGGCAAAGATGAAGGAACTGAACGATACCTTCTCCGCCAACGGGATGCAGGCAATTGAGATCGGTATCGGCATCAATACCGGATTGGCGGTCGTTGGCAACATGGGGGCGGATATCCGTTTTGATTACACGGCAATTGGTGACTCGGTCAACCTGGCCTCGCGTCTTGAAGGGCTGAACAAGTATTATGGCTCGCGGATTCTGGTCAGCGAGGATACGCATAAACAGGTTGCCAATGGTAATTTCAGGTTCCGCGAAATCGATCGTGTAAGGGTTAAGGGGAAGAGCCAACCGGTGGTCATGTACGAGCTGATGGTTGCTGATTACGAAATTTTACCCCGCTTTGAAGAGGGGTTGCAGCTCTATCGCAACCGTCAGTTTGCAGTTGCGAAGGATATTTTTGATGAACTGGTTGCGGCAACCGGCGATGGGCCAGCGCGCCTCTATTCGCAACGTTGCGGAGAATTTATCGAACAGCCGCCAGAAGAGGAGTGGGATGGCGCCTATACCGCCAAGACCAAGTAATCTCTAGGTGTTTGATGTTTGTTTTGATTTGAAGCAGTAATTGCCACGTATTTTGTCAAGAATCAATCCAACTTTGAAAGGTGGAACAATGCGTAAGGAATCACAGAAGTTTTTGGAAAAATTGCTCGCTGCGCCAAGCCCCTCCGGCTATGAACAGCCGGCACAGCGTATCTTCAGGGAGTATGTTGACCCGTTCTGCGATGAGGTTACCTCGGACGTTATGGGCAATGTTTACGGCCACGTTGCCGGTAAGGGGAAGGAACTGCCCCGGGTTATGGTGGTTGGCCATACGGATGAGATCGGTCTGCAGATCAAATATATCGATGATAAGGGCTTTCTTTATTTTGCCGCGGTTGGCGGCGTGGATGCCCATTTGACACCTGGGAAACGGGTACAGATCTGTACCTCCAAAGGGCTGCTGTCGGGTGTGATCGGCAAAAAGCCGATTCATCTGATGGATGGCAAGGATCGTGAAACCGTGGTCAAGCTTGAGGCCCAGTATATCGATATCGGGGCCAAGGACAAGAAGGATGCCCAGAAGCATGTCCGGGTAGGGGATGCGGTTGTCTTTGAAAGCTCTTTTACCCGTCTGCTTGGTGACCGGGTTGCCTCACGCGGTTTCGACGACAAGGCGGGCTGTTTTGTCGTGGCGGAGGTGCTCCGTCTGTTGAAGGAGAGCGGCAAGAAACTGAATGTGGATCTGTACGGTGTTTCATCGGTGCAGGAAGAGATTGGTCTGCGCGGCGGTACGACCAGTTCGTACACGGTCAACCCGGATGTGGGGATCTGCGTTGAGGTGGACTTCTCCACGGATCAGCCCGATGTGGATAAAAAGCATAACGGCGAGGTCAGCCTTGGCAAGGGGCCGATTCTGACCCGCGGTGCCAATATCAACCCGCATCTGTTTGAGCTTCTCTCCAGTTCGGCAGAAAAGGAAAAGATTGATGTGCAGTTGACGGCGAATCCACGCGCAACCGGCACGGATGCCAATGTCATGCAGATATCACGGGGCGGTGTTGCCACTGCTCTGGTCAAGATACCGCTGCGTTACATGCACACACCGATTGAGACGGTTGCCCTGTCTGACCTTGAAAATGCGGCAAAACTGATTGTTGCTACGCTGGAACAGATCAAATCGAAATCCGAGTTTGTACCGGCCTGATTATTAAACCAAAGATGGAATTTGACCGTTAAGAGGAGAATTGTTTCATGATTAAAAAGAATTACGCTGATATTGAAGCGCTGCACGTGGATAACGAGGTTGCCAAAAAGATTGCTGGCCGTGTCTTGATCGGCCGCGCCGATGGCGCTGCCAATTTCTGCATGCGTCTGTTCGAAATGGGGCAGGGTGGGCATACACCCAAGCACAGCCATGACTGGGAACATGAAATTTTTGTTGTCTCCGGTGATGGTGAGGTGCTGGGCAATGGCTCTTGGCAGCCCTTCCGTGCGGGTGATACGGTCTTTGTTACGCCAGGGGAGGAACATCAGATCAGAAACAATGGCACCGAGTTGCTCCGTTTTATCTGTGTAGTCCCTTCCGGTGCTCCAGAACTGTAATTGTCTGTCCAAGACTCATTCTGAGCTGTGACCGTTAGCGTTCTTTTCAGAGTGAACGGTATACTCTTGTTTGAGGGTTACAGACTGGATTCAAACTTGACCAGAAACAGTTATACTGCCAATTTACTATTGCAAAACCAAAGGCGATGGAGTTCGCCACAACCGCTTGCACAAGCTGATGACTCCTGCTCTTAAAATCAAGGGCAGGAGTTTTTTATTTGTATTACTGCCACTGCAGAATCCTGGATTGTCAGGGCTTTGAAAAACTACTGCGGAGAGCCGTCTGCTGCGTTGCGCGGTACTCGCAACCTTAGCTAACTATCTGTTATGCCTCGGCTGCTACGTTCCGTGCGCCTTGCATCCGCCCTTCCTTATGACGTTTTTCAAAGCCCTGTTATTGCTAAATCGCCGTATCCCTCTCCTGCTCCCCGGCCGGCAGGATTAGGTTCAACAGTACGGCTAGCACACCGCAGAGACTGATTCCCTGCATACTGAAACTGCCGATGTTTACGCCAAGGCCACCGATACCGGTGACCAGGGTTACCGAAACGATACAGAGGTTGCGCGGCTTCATCAGGTCCACTTTGCCATCCATGATCGTTTTCAGACCGATGCCGGCGATTGAGCCGAACAGCAGCACCATGATCCCCCCCATGACCGGCATGGGGATTGTCTGCAGAAATGCCCCGAACTTGCCGACAAAAGCCATCATGATGGCAAAACAGGCTGCCCAGGTCATGACAACCGGGTTGTAGTTTTTGGTCAGCATTACAGCGCCGGTGACCTCGCCATAGGTTGTAACCGGCGGGCCGCCGAAAAGACCGGCCACAGTCACCGCCAGTCCATCGCCGAGCAGGGTACGGTGCAGCCCCGGCTTCTCGGTATAATCTCTGCCGACAACCGAACCGATGGCCAGGATCCCGCCGACATGCTCGACAATCGGAGCAATGGCAACCGGAATCATGAAAAGAATCGCAGCCAGATTGAATTCGGGGTGTCCGAACTCAGGCATGGCCAGCCAGGGGGCATTTGTTATCTTGCTGAAATCCACCATCCCCATGAACATCGAAACAACATAACCAACCGCTACACCGACCAGAATAGGTACAAGCTTGAGTATGCCGCGGGCATGGATGGCGGTCAGCATGGTGGCGACAAGAGAAACGGCGGCCACGCTCAAGGCTGTGTCGTATGGAACGATCTGAGTATTTCCGGCTTTACCGGTGGCCATGTTGATTGCCACCTGGGCCAGGCCGAGACCAATGACCATCACCACCGGACCGATCACGACCGGCGGCAACAGCTTGTGGATGAAAGCAACGCCACGCCATTTGACCAGCACTGCGGCCAGATAATAGAAAAAGCTGGCCGCTGCCAGCGCACCGAAGGTGGCCGGCATACCCCAGGTTTTGGCTGAATAGATTACCGGCGCAATGAATGCAAAGGAGGAGCCGAGGTAAATCGGTAC
The DNA here is from genome assembly GCA_964292275.1 of uncultured Desulfuromonadaceae bacterium. Lineage (GTDB taxonomy): Bacteria > Desulfobacterota > Desulfuromonadia > Geobacterales > Pseudopelobacteraceae > CAXYUZ01. Next base: position 67,896 of record CAXYUZ010000006.1, on the reverse strand, counting down.
CTGGCGTTTGGTGCAGAGCTGAAACAGCAACGTGCCGATACCAGCGCCCAGCAGTGCCAGACTCGGGTTCAGCCCTGTCAGCAATGGCACCAGCACCGTGGCTCCGAAGGCGACAAACAGGATCTGCGCCCCGGAAAGCGCAGTGCGCCAGACCGGCTCTTTTGGATTGGGCATGTATAGTCTCCTCGATAATGTTCAATAAAATCAAAACCGCTTCATGCGGATCAAAGCTGATAAAAGCAGATTACAGATTCGGATCAAAAACGTTTCTGTTTGAAACAGACTTTTATCAGCCGTTATCAAAAGGTACCGTTTCTATTTCGTCCCGAAGATTTTGTCCCCCGCGTCACCCAGGCCGGGCAGAATGTAGCCGACCTCGTTCAGACGCTCGTCGATGGCTGCTACAAAGATATCCACATCCGGATGAGCAGCGGCAACATTATTCAACCCTTCCGGCACGGCTACCAGGAAAAGTCCCTTGATATTCTTGCAACCAGCTCCCTTGAGCATGTCGATGGCGGCAATCAGGGATCCGCCGGTAGCCAGCATCGGATCAATGATCAGGGCGGTCCGCTCCTCCATATCGCTGGCCAACTTTTCGAAATAGGCCACCGGCTGCAGTGTCTCCTCGTTACGATAAAGACCGACCACGCTGACCTTGGCGCTCGGTATCATGTCCAACACTCCGTTCATCATCCCCAGTCCGGCACGCAGGATCGGCACAACAGTAATCTTCTTTCCCTTGATCTGCTGCACATCCACAGGACCGGCCCACCCCTGGACGGTGATTGTTTCGGTTTCCAGATCCTTGGTTGCCTCATAGGTCAGCAGACGCCCGATTTCCGAAGCCAGCTCGCGAAACTGTTTCGTACTGAGTTCGGCCTTGCGCATCAGACCGATTTTATGCTGTATCAGAGGATGTTTGACTTCATAAACAGCCATATTAAACTCCTTGGACTCAATTTAACGTTAACGGCGCGTTGAAAATACAGGGACTGCCGAGACAGGTCAAGCCCTGATATTGTCTCTGGAATTCCAGGTTTTGCAAGTTTGTGAAATTGGGCTTTATTGAAGAAAAAAGGTTCGATGACTCATGATATAGTCGTTGAAAACCGTCAGAGAAGTGGTCATGACTAAGATCAGCAATTATGTTCATGTAATTTTTTGAACGTACTGTTAGAGGTTCATGACTTGAAAGCCCCCGGCTTTGCCGGGGGCTGATTACTTGCTAACGGACAACAGCGCTGTTGTGGGGAAAGGTGTTTGACTTGTATTAATTCTGCCTGGTTTTGATGGCTGAGCTGCTGCCGGCTTTATTTCTTCTGGTGGCAAGGGATGACCGCTGCAAAACAGCGGTTCAAACAGCTCCAGATGGTTGCACATGATTGCGCAGAGCTCTGGATCGAATTGACTGCCGCTGCATCTCAAAATTTCATTTACGGTCCTTTCAAAATTTGTTGCAAGCCTGTAATGCCTGTTTTGCAGCATGGCGGACATTGTATCCGCTATTGCGACAATTTTTGCACCAAGCGGTATATTGCGTCCGGCAAGACCATGCGGATATCCAGCGCCGTCAAAGCGTTCATGGTGGTGGAGTATGATATCGCTAACACCGGCAGGGTTGTTGAAGGAGATGATCGGCTGTACAATTCGTGCCCCAATAACGGGGTGTTCCCTGATTGTCAGCAGTTCTGAAGGATCAAGCCGTCCCGGTTTGGTCAGAATTGAATCGGGAATGCCTATCTTGCCGATGTCATGGAGATGTGCTGCAAGGTGGATTGTATCTATCTCTACCCTTGATAGTCCCATCAGTTGTGCCAGAAGTTCGCTGGCCTGCGCCACATCCTCGGAGTGATTAAAGGTTGTTGAATCTTTGGCATCAACGGCATTACCAAGTGATTGGGCCAATTCGTGCAGCGGCACCTGGCATTCGGAACACTCTTTTTGCCATTTTATGCAAGATCGGCAGGAGTTGAATACGGTTGTTATTAGCCTCTTTAGCATGCCATGACCATGTTTCGACCCAGATTTTTGGCGCGGTACAGCGCCTGATCCACATCAGAAAGTAGCTGTTTCAATGTGCGTTGCGGTGGTAGCGTTGCCACTCCGATGCTAACGGTTACCATTCCTGCTTTCTCGATTGGTGGTATGGTCAGATCGGCGACACTGCGCCGCAGTCTTTCGGCAATATTCAGCCCTTCTTGAAGAACCGTTCCGCGCAGCATGATCAGAAACTCTTCACCTCCCCAGCGGCAGAGTATGTCCGATCGTCGCAATGAACAACGCGCCGTATCAGCAAATCTTTCCAGAACAGCATCACCGGTTTGGTGGCCATAGTTGTCGTTAATGAGTTTGAAATGATCCAGATCAGCCATCATGACGGTCAGGGGGAGCTTGTTGTTATGAAAGCGGTCGAATTCCTCATTAATGACACTGCTGGCAGTATTACGATTAAGGCAACCGGTTAGTTTGTCATAGTGGGCCATTGATTTTATAGATTGATAATGGCTTTTAAGTGGCCGGATGATGATCTTTTGTGCAATATCTGCCGGAAATGCCAATCTTATGTCGTCAATCAAGAGGACGACCTTTTTGCTGATAACAGGATCAAAATGCAGTAGATCAATAATCCTTCCTTCGCGCAGTCCCATGTCTCTCAAACGTTTTGTTTCTTGAGTACCCATATTGTCTAAGTACGCAATTTCGGCCATTTCACCTGTGTACATCTTGTCAATGCTGAGTAATGCCATTTCAGATTACCTCAATACGGTTATGGTTGTTTGGTTTGACAACTGCAGCCGCTGCAGCCTGAACTGTGACAGCCAGCTTTCTTTTTCCAGAGTGAGTGGTAGAGGAGCCATAAGGCCCCTCCCGCGATCAGTGTCATTAGTGCAATGTCAGTCATGTCCATGCTAACCCCCAAGACCCAGTAATTTGCCACCCTGATAGATGAGCAGGGCAACCGTCCAGGCCAGTATGGTCTGGTAGGTAAAACCTACAATAACCCACTTCCATGTTCCAAATTCCTGGCGCATGGCCGCCGCGACCACCATGCAGGGCATGTAGAGCAGTACAAATGCCATGAAGGCGTATGACGATAGTGGCGTAAAGGTTGCTTTGATTGATTCGTTCAGCGCTGATTTATCCTCTTCCTTTTCCTCGGCCTGCGGAATATTAAGGACTTTGTAGGCTGCCTTCTGTGTTGCCTCGCCAAATGAAACAACAATCTCCTTCAGATCCTCCCCCAGGGTTGGTGTGGCCTTCTTTTCATCCTCTTTTTTCGTAGTGTAAATCTCACCCATTGTGCCAACGACGATCTCCTTGGCGATAACACCGGTAATCAGTGATGCCGATGCCTCCCAGGTACCAAAGCCGACCGGTTCAAAGATCGGTGCGATTGTGGCGCCTGCCTTGCCGAGGTATGAATCCCGTTTATGTTCCACACCCCAGGGAAGATTGAGCATGAACCAGACCAGGATCGAGACGGCAAAGATGTAGGTGCCGGCCTTGATCACGAAATGCTTTCCCTTTTCCCAGGTATGCAGGCAGAGACTGGAGAAGGTCGGCATGCGGTATGGCGGCAGCTCCATGATGAACATTGGCGCCTCACCTTTAAAGAGAGTCCGTTTAAAGATCAGTCCCATCAGTATGGCCAGCATGATTCCCATGATGTACAGAGACCAGAGCACCGTTCCGGAGTTGTTCGGGAAAAAGATGCCGACAAAGAGGACATAGACAGGTAGTCGTGCACCACAGGACATCAGCGGGATCAGTAGTGCTGTCAGAATCTTGTCTTTTGGATTTTCAAGTGTTCTTGTGGCATAGATCCCCGGCACATTGCAGCCGAATCCAAGCAGCATCGGTATGAACGACTTGCCGTGCAGCCCGATGGCGTGCATGGCCCGGTCCATAATGAAGGCGGCCCGCGCCATATAACCGCTTGCTTCCAGAAAGGTTATGAAGAACATCATGCAGAAGATAACCGGAACAAAGACCAGTACAAAACCGACTCCGGCAATAACCCCGTCATTCATCAGCGACACGGTCCAGTCCGGCGCGCCGATACTACCCAGAAGTGCCGCTGACCAGCGTTTGAATGGCCCTTCATTCATCGCCTTGATCCATTCCCCGAAAGGGGCGGAGAGATCGAAGGTCAATTTGAACAACAGCCACATGGCGCCCATGAAGATCGGAATTCCCAGAAAACGATTCAGGACAATCCGGTCAATTTTTTCGGTCAATTCCACATTGCGAATCTCCGGCTTTTTCAGTACTTCCCGGCAGAGTCCGCTGGCAAGGCCGTAACGGATATCGGCCATCAATCCTTCAATGTCATCGCCATGGGCCTGTTTGAGGTGGTTGAACGGTTTGCCTGGTATTTCAGATATATCCAGGCCGCATTCATTGAGCAGAACCCGGTCTCCCTCCACAATTTTCAGAAGCAGCCAGCGCTGCGGGTATCGTTCCAGCAGGGCCGGATGTCTGCTGTCAATCGATTCCAGAATGCAAGGGAGCACCAGTTCGATATCTTCGCCATAATTCTGGACCTTCGGGCAATAGTTTGAACTGTTTTCGGCTATTTTTACGGCATTTGTCAGTAATGCCTCAAGCCCGGTTTTTTGCGTGGCCGAGGTCGGCACGACCATAATGCCGAGAGAATTTTCCATCTTTTCAATGTCAAACTGGTACCCCTTGGCCTCCGCCTCGTCAAAGATATTGAGAGCCATTATCAATGGGATGCCAAGCTCAAGCAGCTGAATTGTCAGATAGAGGTTTCTCTCCAGGTTGGTTGCGTCAACAACATTGATGATCAGGTCAGGCTTATCGCTGACCAGATAGTCGCGGGCAATGATCTCTTCCTGGGAATAGGGGGAGAGCGAGTATGTTCCAGGCAGATCGACCAACTTGATCTGTTGACCGCTATGCTCGAATTCCGCCTCTTTTTTTTCAACCGTTACCCCCGGCCAGTTGCCAACATGCAGGCGGCTGCCAGCCATGGCGTTGATCAGGGTCGACTTTCCGGCATTAGGGTTGCCGGCAACCGCAATCACAAGCGGTCTGTTTTGATTCATGCCGCCACCTCGACTTCAATCCCCTTGGCCTCTTCCTTGCGCAGAGATAGACTGTAACCCTTGACAATCACCTCAATCGGATTACCAAGCGGGGCAATCTTCTCCACCCTGATCAGCTCGCCCGGTAATACGCCCATATCCATCATCCTTCGTCTGATTGATCCGATAGATGCATCGAGTCGGACTATTTTTGCCTGCTGTCCTGGTTTAAGCATCGCTAGATTCATTTTATCAACTCCTGACCATTATTTTCATTGCCATGCGGCGATCAATGGCAATGCGTGCCTCGTCAACCAGTAGCAGAAGCAGGTTGCCGTCGTTCTTGAGCATTTCCACACGTTTGCCGGTCCGCAAGCCCAGCTCTTCTGCCCGTGTGGTGGTTCCATGCCGGTGCCCATGGTGGCCGTGATCATTGTGGTCAGATGAGTGGCATTTGCCACCGCAGCCACCACAATGTCTGACTTCAACTATTTCGCATTTTTCACCCGGAGTAAGCAGTCCCAATGTCATCATTATTTTCTCCTTAAAACTTGATAACCAATCCGTAGAGCAGGCCAAGATCGTCTTCTGGCCTGGTCAGGCCAACTTTGACGCCAGCGTTTATATCCAGGTTATCTGTCAGTTCATAGCGTGCGCCGAACAATGAATAGACCGGCGGTTCATTGGTACTCTTGTCAACCGCTGTCGCCAGGCCGAAATCGGCAACGACCGTCAATTTGTCCAGTACCTTGGCTTCACCGGCAATGGAGGCTGACCAGATGTCGCTGCGGCTGGATGATCTGGCCTCTTCGGTACGATAGTCATGATGTTCGTAACCAAGATTGGCATGCAGGGCGTATTTACCCTCCTGAAACTCCTTTGTGGCAATCAGGGTCGTGCCGAACTGCCAGCGTCCCTCTGACAGGCCGGCGCTGTACTTGCCGGTAGGCATGGTGATGGCCGGTTTGATGGCCAGATGGATGCCTACCAGTTCAGCAAAGGCATATTTTATCTCCAGTTTCATGTCTCCAAAACCGTCACTCTTCCCCACCAGCTGGTCGTCTTCCTTGACGCGTTGGCTGATGGTGTAGGGTATGGCCAGGGATATACCCAGGTTCTTGTACAGACCGGTAGTAACCTTCATTTCTGAATCGGTTGTACTGCTTCTGGTTGTGACGCCATTTGCCCGTTCCTTGTCGATTGTGTAGGAACCGTTTAATTCGATCTCCACCTTTCCGACCTCAACCGTTCCGGCGTCATCGGTTGCCAACGGTGGTCCTGCATAAGCCTGGCCGGCTGTCAGCATCAGGCCTAAAACTGCAACTGTTTTAATTCCCTTGTTAATGATTGATTTCATTTATAGCTCCTTGGTGTAATTTCATGCATCAGGCATGGTTGGTATCATCAATAATGCTCAGGCATTTCAGGCATTGCCGCAGAGAACAGACGCCGCAGGCATGGTGCATGAAAACGGGAACCTTGCTATCCTTTGCCAGAGTGACAGCCCGGTTGCGTGCCTTGTGTGAAACCATATTGGTAAATATGACGACGGCATCCGCGTTCTTGATTCTCGAAACCATATTGTTTTCCATTTGGCTGAAGATCTGCAGCTGCATCCCCATCTTGCTGGCCTCTTTTTGGTACTGGCTTCCAAGCCTGTCCACACCGCCCACCAATATGACACTCATATAATCTCCTTTGAGATGGTATTGAAAACCAATTTCAATATAAAGTTAAAAAAAGGGGTTACTACCTGCAGATGAAATACACTCCAGTGGCGAATTGCATTGGGTTAGTTTCTTGCCGATGTTGATGCGAGACATGATGTGACTGCCCACCAGCTTCAAACTCTGGTCTGGATTACCGAAGATTTTCCATGGTCCCTGACAGGTAAAGGGGATTTTGATCAGCCCCATGAATGCGGCCACATCCTTTGCCGGATAACCGATAAACAGGCCAATTTCATGCGGGAATCCTCTGCTCTGGTTTACGCGTAGAGTCAATTCCTGCAACAATTCCTGGCTTGATGCGCTGGTGGTATAGCCAGATTTGGCGAGAATCGTCAATAGGCCGGGATGTGACAGGTGTCTGCTCAGGTGGGTGTTGTCATAGCAGAACAGCAGAATGGATTTATCACTTCGTTTAAGAATCTGCAGATTCAACCCATTCAGTCGCTCCGTTACCGTCTGGTAATGCTCATCCCACAACTGATAGAGATTGACGCCACACTGTAGTGTCCGGTTGACCAGAGACACCAGGTTTGCCGGTTTGGTACCATCCAGAACCTCGGAGCTCTCAAAAATCAGGTGGGCTGTCAGACACTCCACTGGATCCTTGAACCTTGATTCAACCAGATACTTTAACGTTCTTGAGGCTGATCTCGCTGTTTTCAGGTCTATTTGTGATGCCATGTGCGCCTCTTTTTGTAATTGAATTGCTTTATCAATAGCAGGGGGGCAAATTATTGTCAACATATTTTCTCAGAAGCATTATTCTTCCGCTATTAAGAATGTCATCCCCGAATGTCTTTATCGGGGATCCATGATTTCAAATAGCTAAAGACTGGATTTTCGATCAGAATCGTTTCGGGAATGACAATGTTTGTAACTAACGGAAGATTGACGATAATCAGGTCATGTTTTTATGTTTGGCCATGTTGACAACAGCCGAACCTGCGATAAGCTAAATTTGCAGTTCATTCTGAGCTTTTAAAATAAACGGAGGTTGGTAATGAGTGATGATAGCAAGCTGACAACAAATGCAGGCGCGCCGGTTGTTGATAATCAGAATATCATGACTGCCGGGGCACGTGGGCCGGTGCTCTTGCAGGATGTTTGGTTTATGGAAAAACTTGCCCATTTTGATCGTGAGGTTATCCCCGAGCGTCGTATGCATGCCAAAGGTTCCGGGGCATATGGAACATTTACGGTAACCCATGACATCACCCAATACACTAAGGCAAAAATATTCTCGGAAATTGGCAAAAAAACGGAAATGTTTGTCCGTTTTTCAACCGTTGCCGGTGAGCGCGGTGCGGCTGATGCAGAGCGTGATATCCGCGGATTCGCAATGAAATTCTACACCGAGGAGGGAAACTGGGATCTGGTGGGAAACAATACCCCGGTTTTCTTTCTGCGCGACCCATTGAAATTTCCTGATCTCAACCATGCCGTAAAACGTGATCCGCGTACCAACCTGCGCAGCGCCAAGAATAATTGGGATTTCTGGACATCCCTGCCGGAGGCGCTGCATCAGGTGACGATCGTCATGAGTGATCGCGGCATTCCGGCAACCTATCGCCATATGCATGGTTTTGGCAGTCACACCTTCAGTTTTATCAATGCCAAAAATGAACGTTACTGGGTCAAGTTCCATCTGCGCAGTCAACAGGGGATCAGGAATCTTGGCGATGAAGAGGCCGCTGCAATTATTGCAAATGATCGTGAGAGCCATCAGGCCGACCTGTATAACAGTATTGAAAATGGGGATTTTCCGCGCTGGACAATGTTTGTCCAGATCATGCCAGAAAAGGATGCCTCCAAATGTCCATACAACCCCTTTGATTTAACAAAGGTCTGGTATCATAAGGATTATCCTCTGATCGAGGTGGGGGTGATGGAACTGAACAGGAATCCGGAAAATTACTTTGCCGAGGTGGAACAGGCCGCATTTAATCCGGCCAATGTGGTGCCGGGCATCAGCTTTTCTCCGGACAAGATGTTGCAGGGGCGCCTCTTCTCATATGGTGATGCCCAGCGTTACAGGCTTGGCGTCAACCATCACCTGATTCCGGTTAACGCTGCTCGTTGTCCATTCCATAGTTACCATCGCGACGGTGCCATGCGTGTTGATGGCAATCATGGCAGCACGTTGGGGTATGAACCGAACAGCTATGGCCAATGGCAGCAGCAGCCTGATTTTGCTGAGCCGCCATTAAGCCTGGAAGGGGCTGCCGATCACTGGAATCATCGCGAAGATGATGATTATTTTTCTCAGCCAGGTAAGTTATTCCGCTTGTTGACTGCTGAAAAGAAAAAACTGCTCTTTGAAAACACCGCCCGTGCAATTGGTGCCGCGCCGATGGAAATCAAGCTGCGCCATATTGGTAATTGCACAAAGGCTGATCCGGATTATGGACGTGGGATTGCAGAGGCGCTTGGTATACCGCTTTCTGACGTGCATCCGGATTAATCGATTAAGAAAATGTAGAAAAAGTCGTTGAGGGCCAAATCACAATGTTTGAGATTTGGCCCTCAACGATATAAGGGATTAAAAACAGAACCTCTTAAATCTCGAATGAAAAACAACAATGCGGCATGTTGATTGAAGTTGAAGCGGAGTTGTTGTACTCTTTGATGACCCGCTCTTTACGGGATATCCGTTTCAGTGATTCATGTCTGTTGTTTTTTGAGGTGTGTTTATAATGCCTAAAAACCGTGATGCCGCCTGCGCCAGCCTGGAAACCCTTTATCGTATCTTCACCGTGCCTGTATCGCCCGATTCAACCCTGGGGGTTATTGATCAGGCGATTACCGATGATGTGGCCGGCTTTTTGCGAAACCATATTGTTGCCACCGAGCATAATCTGGAAGATATCGAGGCGCACTTCTCCTTATTTGCCATTCCGGAAGAACCTACCTACGTCTCCGAATATACTGAGTTCGTTAAGCAAAATCTGGTGGCCCAGTCTGTCCATACCGCGGCCCCCGGTTTTGTGGGGCATATGACCTCGGCGCTCCCTTACTTCATGCTGCCGCTGGCACGTCTGATGACCGCCCTCAACCAGAATCTGGTCAAGGTGGAGACCTCAAAGGCCTTCACCCCCATGGAGCGACAGGTGCTGGCCATGCTTCATCATCTGGTCTATGGACGTGATAACGACTTCTATCCGCAATGGATTCATAACAGCCGGCATGCCCTGGGGGCCTTTTGTTCCGGCGGCACCATTGCCAATGCAACGGCCCTCTGGGTTGCGCGTAACCATCTGTTTGCGCCGGAAGGCACGTTTGGCGGAATCGCCCGTGAAGGTTTGGCCCGCAGCCTGAGGCATCGCGGCTGTGACGACGTTGCCGTGCTGGTCTCTGAACGCGGCCACTACTCGCTGGACAAGGTTGCCGATCTGCTCGGCTTTGGGCGGGATAATCTGGTGCGGATTAAAACCGATGATCATAACCGGATTGATCTGCAATTGCTGCGGGAAGAGTGCCGGCGTCTGCAGGATCGCAATATCCTGCCCATGGCGCTGGTTGGTATTGCCGGGACAACTGAAACCGGGAATATCGATCCGTTGGATGCCATGGCCGATTTTGCCCAGGAGATCGGTTGCCATTTTCATGTGGATGCAGCCTGGGGGGGGCCGACACTCTTTTCAGATCGTCATCGTCAGCTGTTGCATGGTATTGAACGGGCCGATTCAGTCACCATTGATGCCCATAAGCAACTCTATGTTCCCATGGGGGCAGGGATGGTTGTTTTTAAGGATCCGACCGCCCTGTCGGCCATCGAACACCACGCCAACTATATCCTGCGCCACGGTTCCAAGGACCTGGGGAGTCATACCCTGGAAGGATCCAGGCCGGGCATGGCCATGCTGGTGCATGGCGGTTTTTCCATTATCGGCCGCAAGGGGTACGAGCTGCTGATTGATACCGGAATCGAGCGGGCGCAGATCTTTGCCGATATGATCCGCCAGCATCCCGATTTTGAGCTGACCAGCGCACCGGAACTGAATATCCTCACCTATCGCTATTGTCCCGCTCACCTGCAGCAGGCGCTGCTGAATACCTCTCCCCAAAAGTGCCTTGCAATCAATAATCTTCTCGATCAGCTCTGCCAGTTGTTGCAAAAGGCCCAGCGCGAAGCGGGTAAAACCTTTGTCTCGCGCACACGGCTGCCGTTGGCGCGCTACGGTCAGGAGGTTACTGTTTTGCGTGTGGTCTTGGCCAACCCTCTGACAACCGGGAATATTCTTGCATCAATTCTGGCTGAACAGTGTGAAATTGCACAACACCCGGAGATCCAGGCACTGCTTCGTCAGGGAGAGGCTGTTTGTGAGACGAATTGACCGTTGATAGCAATATCATAGCAACGGTTGTTGCCAAAAATCAAAGTTTTAACCGGATCGGTTTCTTATCCATAACCGGTTCAAAAAACAGGGCCCCGCTTTTTGCATCATAGCCAGCCGCCTTTCCATTGTATGGATTTCCCAGTTCTCCCGCATTGCGGTTTAAAAACGGTTGAATCTGACCAGCCTGCAGGTGTTGTTCATGGATCATGACCTTCAATAGTGCCAGTCTGCGCATCGCCTCCAGATTATGTCCCTTGGCGATATATCCGGAATAACTCGGCTCTGCAATGACCGTCAGTAGTTCACCAACAGGGTTATACAGGGCGGCTATGCCCAGTTTGATCCTGTTTTTATCAACGGTGGTGTTTGATTTTACAAACTTGTCTGCCGGTAATTGCGCAAGTTTGATCCTTTCCTGCATCCCTTTATACAGGGTATTCTGTGTGGCATTGGTCTTGAAAAATAGCCGTTCAAATCTCTGGAACCGTTTAGCGTCAAAATAATGGGTCAAAGTAATTATCTCACCATTCAGGGCCTTTACCAGCGAAGTCTCTCCGTTGTCAAATCCGCGTAGCAGCCGCTTCAGGCGCACTTTTTCACCATCGTTCATTTTCAGATTTGCGGATAACCCGGCAGCAAAGTTCATATTGTCATACAGCATTGAGGTTGAAAGTAAGTTTGAAATTAGCATGTTGGAATCGGAGGCCATCTTGCGCAGGAATAGATCGTGATCTTCCAGCTTAGAAATCAGCTCAGCAGCATTTCCGTTTTCGGCCTTCATGGCAAGCTGCAGCAAAAATAGCCTGTGCCCGTTACGCAGTGCGGAAAACGGAGGGATAGGGGCTTCCATGCCCAGATTTAATGGGTCGCTAAAATGTGTATAGCTGTGCAGCGCCACGTGGCGTTTCAAAAGTTCTGTATTATCTGCAATCAGTTTTGCGGCGGAGTTTCTGTTCTTATGTACGTACTCAAACATATCGATTTCACTGAAAAAGAGCGGCATTTTGCCGTTGAGTGTAAGCCGTTGTTCCTTTGTCTCGCCGGAAATTGTACGGTTTTGCTTTGTTACCGGCATTTGTGAAGCTTTAAGTGCCTTTTCATACACCTTCACGCCATAGGCATACGGATCACTCCCCTGTGGTGCATCTCCGCCCAGCATGGCCAGCCAGGCATTTTGCGGTTCGATAATCTCGGGACGTTTTCCATTGAGCAGGGCAGTGAGCGCCGGATCAGCCTTCTCATCATAGAAGGCCAGAAAGGCAAACAGTGCCAGATAGAAGATGACTATGGCGCACCAGATCCTTCTTAGTCCCCTCATTTCAGCCCCCCTATGATTTCAGCCAGTTGGAAATTTTCGCCGGTTGAAACACTGATAATAAACCCCAATCCGCCAATGAGTGCCGCCATGAAAAACAGACATAGAATGATTGAAAGGGCTAAACGGATTGGAATTTTGGAACGGCCCAGTTCTGGCAGATTTGAAAGGTAGCTGTAATGCGCATGCAGGGAAAGTGCCGTAAGAACAAGCACAAGCAGACCGCAGACATATGCGGCTAATGGGTATGTCTCCAGCAGCAGACTGATGGTGGTTGCAGCGAGAATTGAAAAGGCAACCGGTAGAAACGACCAGGCGGACAGACGGTAAAATAGCGAATAATCAGGGCGGTGACGCCTGAAAATCAGCCATTCCGATCTGGCGAATAGCGAAGAAATGATAAATCCGACCAGCGGTCCGAAGAGAATGATTTCGGCCATGTATAGAAGCGGTGACATCAGCGATAGAAAGTAAATCTTTGACGCAGCAACAATTAGCATGCCGCTGACGGCATTGCATATCAGGGCGGACAGTTCGGAATTTTCATTCGTACAACCTGCAATCGATTGTTGGGAAGCTAAAATAGCAGGAAATTTCATTTGCAACTCCAGATAACCTGTATTCTGATGCGTAACTTAACAGACCTTTGAAAAACTACTGCGGAGAGCTATCTGTGGTGTTGCACGATACTCGCAACCTCGGCTAACTACCCGTTATGCCTCGGCTGCTCCTTTCCGTGCGCCTTGTATATGGCCTACCTCATAACGTTTTTAAAAGCCCTGTTAAATAGAAATAATACACGGTTTATATGGTTTTGAAATGTTTGGATTAGATTTTTTAAAAAAATGCTGTGATCTGGCTGGAAGGAGACTTAGTTACTGCTAGGTTGCGGCAATGGCGTATTAAACAGGGTAATTGGGGATAAACCCATGTTGTCCGGTTTGACGTTTGCTTCCTTCAAGCTGCAGGAGTCTTTCAGATCTTTGTATTCATCAAACCGGACAACAGTGTGCATGAGATTTAGCCCATAAGCGTCCGGGCAAGCTGTTCGGCCTCTGCCAGAACAGTTTCCGGCGGCGCGTCAACAGCACCCGGTCCGATGCCGCAGGCACGGAGCAGATGGGTATCGCTGAATCCCATCCATTTCAGGAAATAACTGTAGCGTGGGTAGATGTCGGCAAAGGCGGAGTCGTCAGGCATCCCCTGAACCTGAACAAATACCAATGTCTTTGGTCCCAGTCGACTTGGTTGGGGATTGGTCTGGTAGTCCGGTTTTAGGTACGAGTAGCAGCGGTCCATGAAACTCTTCAACTGGGCAGACATATCCCCGTAATAGACCGGCGTGGCCATCAGGACTATGTCAGCCTCCTGAACGGCGGCCAGCACATCGGTCAGGTCATCATTCAGCACGCAGTGATCGAGCGTCTTCTTGCAGGCGTAACAGGCCTGGCAACCGCGATAGTTAAGTTTGTTCAGCTCGAATATTCTGGACTCTGCGCCAAGCTTTGCGGCAGTCTCGCTGAAGCGTTTGGCAATTGTTGTGCTGTTTCCTTTGGAGCGCGGGCTTCCCAGCAGGGTGACAATCTTCATCTGAATCCTCCTTTTTTCGATTTGCCGCTCTAATGCAGCAGGTTATTTTGACTTTACCATTGTAATTCGCGTTGCGATCTGAATTCCATTGTCTTGCCTGTGACAGGGTCAATAAAACTTATGGTTTTGGCGAGCAGTTGTAGCGGTTTGTTAAAATCGTCATCTCTTTTTGCCTGCAGTTCCGGATAGAGTCTGTCGTTCAGGATCCTGAATCCGAGGCCGCTCATGTGAAGCCGCAGTTGATGCGTTTTGCCGGTTAACGGGCTTAGCTTGAAACGCGCAATTTGCCCTCTGGCCTCAATCAGCTTGATGATGGAGCTGGCGTTGGGTTCGCCCTGGGTTGTTGCCATTCTGAACCATGGCTGGCCGACCTCGATCCGGTTATTAACGATCCATCTGTCTTCCTTACCGGAACCGGGATATTCGGCGATTGCCTGATATCTTTTTTTAACCCTGCCATCGACAAAGAGTTGATTGTACAATCCCCTGGTTTCCGGGTTGGTTGAGAACATGACGATTCCGGCTGTTTCGCGATCGATACGGTGAATCGGGACAAGGTTGTTGTTGCCGGTCCTTCTTCGCAGGCGGTTTAGCAGACATTCGGCAACATATGCGCCACCGGGTGTCACGGGCAGAAAATGCGGTTTGCATGCGACAAGCAGGTGGTCATTCTGGAAGATGAGTTCCTCTGAAAACGGGATGACCGGTTCAGTCTCAACCTCCCTGAAATAGAAGATTCGTTTGCGGGGGAGGTATGCCGTTTCCAGCGTGATCGGATTTCCCTGGTCGTCAAGCACCTTGTCTTGCAGGATCCGTTCTCGCCAGATCTCTCTGTCAATCCGTGGAAAGCGTCTGCTCAGAAATGCCAGGATCGACGGGTAGGGTTGATTCGTTTCCGGCATGGTGACCTTTGAATGGTATCTGGAAATAGTCATTTGGCCGGATTATATCGCAATTTTCGGGTGGCTGTGATTAAAAATGATAGCAGGGGGAGATTGTCAGACTGAGCTAATAAATTGCCCCATGGGCGCTAACGTGTTATACCTTGTTCTACTTCAACCACAGGCCAACCCTGTGGTTTTTATTTTGGAGAAGACGCTGTTTTATATCTAACATTTGACTCATTAAGGAGCCTGATAAATGTCTTTTGAATCTCTTGGCCTGCGTACTGAATTGTTGAGCGCAATTGTCAGCATGGGTTACAGCAAGCCAACCCCAATCCAGAGCGGTGCCATTCCGCTGGTTTTCGAGGGGTGTGACCTGTTGGCTGGCGCCCAGACTGGAACCGGCAAGACGGCGGCCTTTGCACTGCCGATTGTGCAGCGGTTGGGGGAGAATATCCCCAAGCAGAAACGGCGGATCCCGCGTGCGCTTGTGCTCGTGCCGACCCGTGAACTGGCGGCGCAGGTCAGCGAGCAGATGAATAACTTTGCCCGTCGTCTGTCGCTTCGTTCAACCATGATCTACGGCGGTGTGACCATCCAGGCGCAGATTGAACGTCTGCACCGTGGTGTTGATATTGTTGTGGCCACACCCGGACGTCTGCTGGACCACGCTGAACGGGGCACGATCAACCTCTCTCAAATCAAATATCTGGTGCTGGATGAGGCCGATCGGATGCTGGATCTGGGTTTTATTGATGAGATCAATAAGGTGGCAGAATACCTGCCGCTTAAACGGCAGACGCTGCTGTTTTCGGCGACCTATTCCAACAGTATCAAACAGCTTGCCGATCAGATGTTGAACAATCCGCGACGGATTGAGGTGGCACGCAGCAATATCGCTGCCGATGCGGTGGAACAGGCGGTTTATGAGGTGCAGCGAAGCCGCAAGCGGGAGATGATCTCGCTGATGATCCGCCAGGGGGGATGGGAACAGGTCCTGGTCTTTGCCCGTACCCGCTATGGTGCCGACAAGCTGACCGAGGAGTTGATTCTGGACGGGATCAAGGCTGCCGCTATTCATAGTAACAAGAGTCAGTCGATCCGTACCCGTACGTTGGCGGAGTTCAAGGCTGGGGAGGTGCGGGTGCTGGTGGCCACCGATGTTGCCGCCCGTGGACTGGATATCGAGCGTCTGCCCCACGTGATTAACTATGATCTGCCGCAGGTGCCGGAGGATTATGTCCACCGCATTGGTCGTACCGGAAGGGCGGGTGAGGATGGCATTGCCATATCGCTGGTTTCACCGGAAGAAAAACTGCTCCTGATGGCGATTGAGAAGCTGCTGACCTACAAAATTCCCAAAAAGAGCATGGCTGAATTTCCGGTAGTCGCTGCCAGACGCAGTGCCCGGGTGCAGGATGTCAAACAGGTTGTCAAGGCTACTCAAAAGCGGAAGCTGCAGGATAAAAAGGTGCTGGGTGAGGTAAAAAAAGGTTCAGCGCGTAAAGAAAAACCGTTGACCGAACGACCAGCGCCCAAGCTGGGCAGGCGCGGAAGCCGAACTAAGAAGTAGCGCTGTCTGCTCTTTATGGTGGATGGGGCAGGACTCAAATACAAAGCAGTGATTTTAGTGCCATCTTGAATGCAACATGGAATTAATATCACTCTGGATATTTCTTGAGAATTTATTCTGTCAGATATGCAGCAACCCAAAGGGGGCGTTTATGAATTTTAAAAGAATAATCATGCTTGGGTTTATGTTTCTTTTAGTAGGAGGCGTTGCGGTATGCGGAGCGGCTGTAGGTACAGCACAGAAGGCATCCAATCTGGATACCCAGCTGATACAATCCGATTTTGGTCTTTTCAACGGATATGGAACGGATAATGAAGAGTTCGTCTCAACCAAAACTGTTCCACTGGTTCCGGGGCAATCATTTGGCTGGGTAATGGAACTAAGTAACAATAAATCGAAAGTTCATTGGCGCGAGGAACTGATTTTGCCAGCTGCACCCCAAACGTGGAGTATTGAAAACACAGACAAGGGGAGCTACCGTATTTCCGATGATAAACGCATTTCGGTTATGGAGCGTGAGGTAGAGCCCACCAATGGAGTTATTAGTAATGTATGGGAAATAATGTCGGGTGATCCGAAGGGGCATTACACCATCAGGGTGATTGTTGATGGACGGATTGAACAGGTTTATGAATTTGAGGTTGAGTAGAAATATAGTTTAAGTGATATTTCAAAAAAGGAACCGGTATGGCAGAAACGGGGTGTGATTTTTATTGCGGTAGAATCCTGAGTGGATTGTTGGATGTGAAGGTCTATTTTGAAAACGAACGGGTATTTGCCTTTTATCACTCCAACCCGATCTGGGAAAACCATGTGGTGCTGTTGCCTAAAAGGCATATTGAATCGCTGATAACCATGGATGATGGCGATAATGATCTGCTGCTGGAACTGATGGCCACGGCCAGGCGGATTGCCGCTGATTTTATGGAACGTTCCGGTGGTTGTCGCGTCTATACCAACCTGGGTGATTACCAGTCATCCAAACACCTGCATTGGCATATCGGGAGCGGCGCTCAGCTACGTCTCTATTGACCTCGTTTTTGATTGTTTTCCACACAGAAAAACTTACATGATGTTTCGTATGGTGTTATAATATCAGTCTCTGTTCTGCCCTTATGCTGGCTTAACAGGGATTGATGTTTATTTTTGAAGGTATGAAAGGAAGCAAAATGTCCGTTAAAGCCGCTTTTATATTTGTCGCCCCTGAGAATGATTACAATCAGCACCGTGCAACCATAGATTCACCGGTAGTGCAGTTATCGGTTGTCGGTGTTAAAAATTATGAAGAGGCTGTGGATGTGGCGTTAAAACTGGTGGATGACGGTATCACCGCAATTGAGTTGTGTGCCGGTTTTGGTAACGAGGGAACGGCTATGATTGCCAAGGCCGTTGGTGATAAGGCGTTAGTCGGTGTTGTCCGTTTTGATCTGCACCCGGCCTTTAATCATCAGAGTGGCGACAAATTGTTCGGCAAATAGATTGTCGTTAAATTTTGGAGTTTTAAATGTCTAACGAACCTATACGTCTTACTCAAACCGTTAAAGGCGCCGGTTGCGCTGCCAAACTTGCCCCGGGAGATCTGGATCGTGCTCTGTGTGGATTGGATCTGCCGGTTGATGAAAATCTGTTGGTCGGTCTTGGTCAGGCGGATGACGCCGGGGTGTACCGCATTTCAGATGAGCTTGCCATGGTTCAGACGATTGATTTTTTCCCGCCCATGGTCGATGATCCATTCCGTTTTGGTCAGATTGCTGCTGCCAATGCCCTGAGCGACATCTACGCCATGGGGGGAGTGCCCAAGACCGCTATGAATGTGGTTGCCTTTCCCGCCAAGACCATGGACATCACGATCCTGCGCACAATTATTGAAGGTGGTCTGGATAAGATGCGTGAGGCCGGGGTCGTACTGGTCGGCGGTCACACCGTTGAGGATAGTGAACTGAAGTATGGTCTCTCCGTGACCGGCTTTATTCATCCCGGGCGGATCTTGACCAAACGCGCCTTGCAGAATGGTGACAAGTTGATACTGACCAAGCCGCTTGGAACCGGGATCGTCTCCACCGCCATCAAGGCTGGGCTGGCCGGGCAGGGATTGATTGATACCGTTACCGGCAACATGGCGACCTTGAATCTGGTTGCCGCCCGAACCATGGAGAGTTTTCCGGTTCATGCCTGCACCGATATTACCGGATTCGGATTTTTGGGGCATCTGGCCGAGATGGTGGTTGACTCCGGGTGTGGTGTCCGTATCTGCTCGGATAGTCTGCCGCATTATGCCGAGGCGCTGGAATGGGCATCCATGGGGCTGATTCCGGCCGGTGCCTATAATAATCGCAGCTTCCGCGGCCGGTTTGTCGATTTTACCCCGTCAGTATCACGAAATATGCAGGATTTGCTCTTTGATCCACAGACGTCTGGCGGCCTTTTGATTGCGGTTGCCGCGACCGAGGCAGAAAATCTGGTTGATGCATTGCGGAATAATGGCGTCAGCGCGGCTGCTATTGTCGGCGAGGTGGTGGCCGAACCGGTAGAGATGATTGTGGTCGAATAAATCGTATTGTTTTTGCACTGTTGGTAAGGTTTTGATGAAAGGAGTTTTGCATGTCAAACGAACTGGATTGCCGTGGACTGACCTGTCCAGCCCCGGTGTTGCAGGTTAAGCAGCTGATTGAGGCCGAGTCGCCCGATGCCCTGGCTGTTGTTGTGGATAATGAGGCTGCGCGGCAGAATGTCAGCCGTTTCATGGAACATAATGGTTATCAGGTGGATTGTCAGTCGCTGGATGGTGGCTTTCGGATCCTTGGTGCAAAGGATGGGGCGTTTGTGCCGCCGACGCTGCAGCCATCCACTGTAAAAACAACGGCATCCGGCAAGCGGATTATGGTCTTGATCACCAGTGAATGTATGGGGCATGGCGATGATGGCCTGGGTGACATGCTTATGTTCAACTTCCTGAAAACCTTGAAGGAGATAGGATCGGATCTGTGTCAGGTGGCCTTTGTCAATGGCGGGGTTCACTTTACGGCCGAGGGTTCCGAGGCGTTGCCGATATTGCAGGGACTGGCCGATGCCGGGGTTCAGATCCTGGTCTGTGGCGCCTGCTTGACCTATTATCACCTTCTGGACAAGATCAAGGTTGGGCAGGTTACGAACATGTTTGAAGTCGTTACCGCTATGAAGAGTGCTGATTCTGTTATTACCGTTTGAAAATGAACTGTTACGATTGGAAAATCGATGCCTGAAAAAGTACATTTTACCCCGCAACTGCTTGATACACACTGTCTGATCGACGCCAGGACTCCACTGGAATTTGAAGAAGATCATATCCCCGGTGCCCATAATGTGCCGCTGCTGACAAACGAGGAACGGGTGGAGATCGGGATCATTCACAAGAAGATTGGTCCGGTTGAGGCTCGTCGGCGTGGGCTGGCGCTGACCTGTTCACGTTTTCATGACATTGTCGAACGGATCATATCGCTGGCCGCTGGCCGGCCGATCCTGGTTTACTGCTGGCGCGGCGGGTTGCGCAGCCATTCCGTGGCCATGCTGGTTGAGATGTGCGGCACACCGGCCAAACAGCTGGTTGGGGGGTACAAGTCCTATCGCAACCATGTGATTGAATGTTTTGATAAATGCAATTTTGCAGCGCCGCTGATCGTTATGCACGGCATGACCGGCACCGGCAAGACCGAGTTTATCAACGGGCTTGATCCTCAAAAGTGGGCAATCATCGATCTTGAAGGGCTTGCGCATCACCGGGGCTCGGCCTTTGGTTCCCTGGGGCTTGAACAGGATTTTTCCCAGAAACGCTTTGAATCTATTTTGTGGGATAATTTCCGGCATCTGCCGCCGGACAGGCCGATTGTGCTGGAGGGGGAAAGCCAGCGTATTGGCCGTTATTTCCTGCCCGGAATTTTCTACCAGAAGATGGGCGAGGGGTGCCGGGTCTGGTGTTCGGCAGCGATGGAGACACGGATCAAAAGGCTGACCGCGGAATATGCCCATCCGGAATACAAGGACGGGATGCTGCTGGCGCTTGAGCGGATCAAGAAAAAGCTGGGTGGCACCCGCTATCTCGAGCTCAAGGCAAAGATCGAGGAGTGGGATGTGGAGGGGATTGCCCGCGGTCTGGTGGATGAATATTACGACAGGATGTACTACAGTAACCGCACATGGACAGCAGATCTGGAACTGGATCTGGAGGATTACAGTGCGGCAGAAACCGCCCTGGACCGGTTCTGGAATAAACCGGTTGGCGAAACAGCGTCCCGAAGCTGAACAAAATTGTCAGGGCGTGCTGTAAGTTTGTAAGTTACAGTCTCTTGCAAAAGTTCACTATGATAGACACACCCAAAGAATGGCCCCCATATTTTATAGGGGGGAAGTAAGCGTAGCGAAACAGGGGGGTGTTTTTGACCCCTTGACTGTCAGTAAATCGTGTTGTACAGTAAACATGTACATGAAAGGAGATGCTGATATGCTGCAAACAACTTATACCAATGCTCGGGCCAATTTCGCCGGACTTTGTGACGAGGTGACAGAAAACCGCGAGATTGTTGTGATTCGTCGCCGCAAAGGTAGCAATGTGGCCATGATTGCTGCGGATGAACTTCAAAGCCTGGTTGAAAGCGCACACCTGATGCGTTCCCCCAAAAATGCCGAAAGACTTCTTGTAGCGCTGGAACGTGCTTTGAAGGGTAGTGCTACAACATCTTCAATAGAGTCGCTTCGTTGCGAGGTTGGCCTTGAAGGCTAAACAGCGGGAAACTGTTTTTCAGCCAGAGTTTCGTGAAGACTTACGGCATTGGGTGGAAACTGACCGTAAAGTTGCCCTGCGGGCTTTTGACTTGATAGAGGCAATCATGCGTGACCCGTTTAGCGGCATCGGTAAGCCAGAACCGCTCAAATACCTTTCGTCCGGCGCGTGGTCAAGGCGCCTCACACAAGAACACAGAATTGTATATCTTGTTCGTGATGACAGAATCGATTTTCTTCAGGCACGGTATCATTATTGATCACCGTTACGTTTTTTCTCACCAACCAGCAGTCATCTTGTCAAATGTGTAGACCTGACAGTCTGAATCCATTTTTAGGCCTGACTCTCTGAGTCTTCTGCAAAACTGATTCTTTAAGATGTGGTCTCCGCATTTTCTCGTTCCATTTTTTCAAGCAGGCCCGGTTTGTTGTAGTCGAATACTTCTTTTGACCACACTGCAGACCATTTTCCCAACGGTAAAATGATGGCGCGCAGTTCTTTGCCTCGCAGAGTCAACACGTAGCCATCAATGGTCTTTTCTACAAGATCGGCTTCTCGTAAATCCTTGATGCGGCTATTGAGGATGGAGGGAGAAATGTCACCGCAATTTTCCTGCAAATTGCGGAAAGTGCATGGTTTTTCCAGATTCCACAAAATGCCCAGTGCCCAGCGGCGGCCCAAAAGGTCAAACAGGGCGTTGATCGGTGAACCAGAAAGAGAACCACGTACTTTTTTGCCGGGAATTGGAATGGGCATCGGAAACGATTATCTCCTTTAGTTATGAATGGAGAGGCACTGACTCGGCTGCCGCGGACAACCGGAATCAGTGCCTGGTGTTATTTAACGAGATTGGGCAGCCTTGATCTCTGCGAGAGTCAAACCTCCAATCCCGATGTTGGTGCTGTCGAGTTCATTAATCAAAATGGTGAACTTTTCAGCGGGAATATTTGTGATATCTACGGCGGTCTTTGTCAGGTTTTTGATCAGAGACTTTTTTGTTTCCGTGTCTATGCTGTGCATATCAATCGTAATAACTGGCATGATAATCTCCTTGCTATTTTTTTGTAGCGCGCTACTAATTTAATAGCATGCTACTAAAAACGAAGCAAGGTTTTTATGATTTTCAGGTGTCAGGTCTATTTTTTACAAATGTAACATGTGTGGGCCAGACACTCTGTTCTGGTTTCTGAGCCTACTCGCTGAATTACAGTTTCACCGCCCGGATCGACGTTGCGCGGTTTTTTTATCATGTTTGACCCAATAGGTAGAATCGGCGGCAAAACAGTTGTTTTCAATATCCAGTGCCCTTTCCTGCATATACGTCTGAGCATCTGATATAGCGTGGTTGTAGATAGCTGGTCCGATTTCTTCCAGGCAGAATTTCAGGAACAGTGATGATTGTAGTTCTCCGATATCAATTTCGAGGTTTTCGGAAGCATAGCGTCTGATTGAAGCTATAAGCTTCTTCTCAACATCTTTTGTGAGTGTGATCTCCATAATTTCATAGCCGCCTTAGGTATTTGCTTAGCATCTAACGTGGTGCCCGGTTGACCCGCTGTCTTTTGGGCGAGCTCTGGTTGGCGTTTCGTCTTTTTAGCCTTCTGCTTTTTAATTTTGTCTCGTGTCAAGGGCAGACCCATCAGTTGTATCCGATTTTAAACCTGCCCACCAACGCCTTTGAACTTCTCAACAAAAGCAGCAATCTTCTGGAAAACACTCTGCTTTTTTGACAGGTATTGCGGGTTTAGCGGGCTCATTTTAGGTAGAATGGTATTTAGTTCAGTTCCATTTTCACTGGCAAATTCCCGTTTCAGGGAGGTGGTGATATATCTCTTCGCTGCCTCTGCATTCAAGCTCTCGGTACTAATCAGCTCTTGCGCCTCACGCTGTTGTTCCGCTTGCGCAAATGTGAAAAAGGCATCAATCACACTAGCCTTGTCGCCAATCTGATCCAGGTCGGTTTGATTAATAAAATCAACCAGCAGGCTTTCTTTGGCGCGGTTGCCCAGGCTGGCACGAATTACGCGGCGCACGTCTTCAACCAGTGCCGCTTTGTCCTTAACCTTCTTACTATTTTCAAAAATCAGTTCCAGAATGTAGTCCAGATTGATCTCTTGTGACTTAAGCAGATCTACCTCAAAGACCACGTCATCCCAGTCAATGGTGGATTTTTCTTTATCGGTAGCTGATTTTTCACGACGCAGCCAGTCGCGAATATCGTTATAGGTCGAGCGGTAATCCTGAATCTTACGTTCAGCAGGAAGCTTGATCGCTTGTAACGTCGCCAGATCATCATCGTTTAGATAATGCCTGGCCTTAAATGACTCAACCGCTGCAGGCTCGCTCATGTCGACGCTTTGCAAGGCTTTCAGGCTGGCGAATTCATCGTAGTTTTGCAGCACGTTCTCAATGCGCAAATATTCGCCAAATAATTTCGCGAAGGCTTTTTTATCGGACTCTTTAACAATATCATCAGGGTTGGGGAATCGCGTCTCCAACTCCGTGACCACATCCATAAAGCCTCGTCGTGCCTCACCGGTGACCAGATCGGTAAAGCCCTCCATGTATTCCTTATAGCTTTTTTCCAATACCACGTTTTTGGTGTTCTTATCGCCGAACAGGGTAATGGCATCGATCGTGGCCTGCTCCAGATTGCGGAAGGTGACTATATTACCAAAGGTTTTGGTGGCGTCAAAAATGCGGTTGGTGCGCGAATAGGCCTGCATCAAGCCGTGATAACGCAGGTTTTTATCCACAAACAGGGTGTTCAGCGTAGGGGCATCGAAACCGGTCAGAAACATACCCACCACAATCAGCAAATCAATTTCCTGATTCTTCACGCGCAACGCAAGATCGCGGTAGTAGTTTTGAAACGCATTACTATCAACGCTAAAGTTTGATTTAAACAGCGCGTTATAGTCAGCAATGGCCACACTCAAAAACTCTTTGGCACTGCTGTCCATTGCAGAAACTTCAAAGCTTTCATCCAGAATATCGCCTATAGCATCCTGTCCTTCATTGGCCGCAAAGGAGAAGATGGTGGCTACTCTCAACGGTTTACCACTACCTTCTTGCAAACTTTTAAACGACTCGTAATACAGCTTGGCGGCATCCACACTGCTCACAGCAAACATGGCATTAAAGCCTTTGGCCCCTGCTTGCAGACGATGGGTTTTTTGTCGGAAGTTATTCAAGATGTATTGCGTAATCTCTATAATACGATCAGGGTGCAGCAGGGCTTCTTTGTTTTCCGATGCGGTTAGTTTCTTCTCGTCCTGCTCGCTTTCAATGGCTTTAAAGTGCGGGCGTACATCGTTGTAGTCCACCTTGAATTTGAGCACTTTTTCATCACGGATAGCGTCGGTAATGACATATGAATGTAACTCACGGCCAAATACGCTAGCCGTGGTCTCTGCGCCTAGCGCGTTTTGCGGAAATATCGGCGTGCCGGTAAAGCCGAACTGATAGAACTTTTTAAACTTCTTCTTCAGGTTTTTCTGTGCTTCACCAAACTGGCTGCGGTGGCATTCATCAAAGATAAACACCACCTGCTTTTGGTAGATAGGCAGATTGTCTTCGCTCTTCATCAGGTTGTTGAGCTTCTGGATGGTGGTGACGATGATCTTGTTATCGTCCTTATCCAGATTGCGCTTCAGCCCTGCGGTGCTGTCGGAGCCATTCACGCTATCCGGCGAAAAGCGCTGGTACTCCCTCATGGTCTGGTAATCCAGATCTTTACGATCCACCACAAAAAACACCTTATCGATATAATCCAGTTCCGTCGCCAAACGCGCCGCTTTAAAACTGGTCAGGGTCTTGCCAGAACCGGTGGTGTGCCAGATATAGCCGCCACTTTCGGTGTTGCTCCAACTTTTGGCTTGATAGGCGCAATTTATTTTCCACAAAATGCGCTCGGTGGCGGCAATCTGGTAAGGACGCATCACCAACAGCGTATTACTGACATCAAATACTGAATAATGCAGCAGCACATTGAGCAGGGTATTTTTCTGGAAGAAGGTGGCGGTAAAGTCTTTCAGATCTTTAATCAGGCTGTTGTCGGCTTTTGCCCAGTTCATGGTGAAATCGAAACTGTTTTTGTTGCGCTGGGTGGTGTTGGCAAAATAACGGCTATCTGTGCCGTTGGTAATAACAAACAGCTGCAGGTACCTATACAGGGAATTCTCGCTGTTAAAGCTCTCTTTGCTGTATCGGTGCACCTGATTAAAGGCTTCACGAATCGCCACGCCGCGCTTTTTTAGCTCAATCTGCACCAGCGGCAGGCCATTGACCAAAATAGTCACATCGTAGCGGTTGGCGTGGCTGCCGGTTTGCTCAAACTGCCTGATCACCTGACACTTATTGCGGGCAATGTTCTTTTTGTCCAGCAGGTAGATGTTCTGAATATGGCCATCATCAAAAACAAAGTCGTGGATATAGTCATCATGAATTTTGCGGGTTTTATCGACAATGCTATCGCTGGGCCTATCCAGCCAGGTTTCCACAAAACGGAGCCACTCGCCATCTAAAAACTGCATATTATTCAGATGTTGCAGCTGCTCACGCACATTAGCCAGCATGGCTTCAGGGTTATTCAAATCGGGCAGGTATTCATAGCCCTGATTCTGCAAATCCTGAATAAACTCCCGCTCCAGGTCGTATTCGCTTTGGTAGCTTTCAGCAACTTTCCATTCCTTGGTGTATTTATCCAGAACGATAAAGTTGTTTGATTCGGCGATGGGCTTGATGTAGCTAATCATTTTCAGGTTCCTTGTTTAACAGTCGCAACTGCCGGGCATTTTGCGGGCTGACCACCGGCTTGCCGGTCTCAAGCTCCAGTTTCAGCAGGGCCTCTTTCGCCACACCGCCGCCACGCTTGGCCACATCCTCGTGCTCTGGCAAGGATTGAGGATTGACGGCTTCCGAGATTTCCTTCGTGGATAGCTCGGCCAGCATGTTCATCACCAACTCTTTATTGGTCATGTTGTCGCGCAGGTTTTCCTTTTTCAGCCCCTTGTGCTGCTTGTATTCCTTGGCGGTCTTGTCAGCCCAGGTCTTGTAGATCACATCGGTCAGAAAGGCGAATTCTGCCCCTTCCTGCAAACCGTGTTTCTTCCACTCGTCGGTCAGTTCCTTGCGGATTTCGATGCTTTTGAGTCGCTGGTTGATCCAGCTATCGGAGTAACCCAGGCGTTTATAGTCCAGCATGGCCTGTTCTATTGATAGTTCGGGGTCTTGCAGTTGATCCAGGCGTTGATTGGCCACCTCGGCCAGCCACAGCTTGAAGGGCTCGGCTTTCTTGGAGGGGATGGACTGGATAATGCGGAAGACCTGCTGGGTATCCAGTACATCGGTCAGCCGTTTCTTGCCGTCAGGTGCTTCGAGCTTCAACTGGTTAGTGACGCTAACCACTTCGCTACCTTCTTGTTTCAACTTGTTTTTTAACCACTTCCAGTAATTCCTGGCTCTTGCATAGTCCGTCTGGTCAGTCAGCGCCGCCACCACATCCAGCGCAGAAAACCACCATTTTTCCTCCGCTTCATCCCAGGATGTCCGAATCTGTATCGACTCAAACAAGCGGAGTTTGGTGTCAGTTTGCACGGGCATCCCCCTTGAAGTTCAGCAGTAAGTCGCGGTAATACGCGTATTGCTTTTGGCGTAATTCAATTTCACGCGGCAAGCCCTCGCTGATGGAGTTGGCGAGAGCGTCGAATTTGTCGAGGATGGCGACGATGCGAGCCTGCGCTGCAAGTGACTTTTCGCGATCATCAGGGTACGGAACAGGGATGGCAATCTTGGAGAACCCATTGATCAACAATGTATTGACCTTGGTTCTGGCTACGTATTTTGCTTTCTCAGCAATGAACGAGGCGGTCTGCATGCAATAGGAGACAAACTTCGGATTCATTGCGTGCCGAAAAGCATAGCAGTGATCGTGAATGGCAACTTTCTCATCGCCAAGCCATGCCACGGATTTACCTACATCTTCTACGGTCTCGCCGACGTCTGTTATTACAACGTCTCCCGGCTCTGCATAGCGCAGAGAACCAGCCATCTCGTTTCTGACCTGAGAAAACGCTTGAGTCGCAAAAACACCATATCGCGTGTATATCTCGCCGTAATGGATCACGCTGATTCCGTCATCAACATAATCAGCTTTGGTAAAGCGTTTTCCGCGAATAAATTCACCGATCTCCCCTAGGGGCTTCCACTCCACATCCCCATCTTCAAAACTCAACAATTGTTCGCGATAGTAGTTGTATTGCTTTTTGCGGGCGGTCAGCTCGGCGGACAGCTCGGCGGACAGCTCGGCGGTCAGCTCGGTGAAGGCGTCCAGAATGCGGACGATTTCGGCTTGGATTTCAAGCGATTTTTTGGGGTTGTCTGGGCAGGGGATGGGGATTTGGATTTTATTCAATATGGCCTGCGTCAGACTAGGCCTTCCCGAACCAGTGTCTAAAGCCATTAGGTCAATAGTCTTAATAAGATAATAAAGAAACTTCGGGATAATTTTAGATTCATCAATTTCTGTATAGAAAATTGTGTCAACATTCCAAAATGGCGACTCGACATAGAAAATATTTGTAATCGAGCCTTTACGGGGAATTAAAACTGTTGGCTTGTTATATGAATATGTATCGACATATTCCATAATGCCGCCTGATCCGTAAACAGGAACATCCCCCGCACCTAAGCCTTTCCAATCTTTTCCATGTTTTATTTTCGCGACCTGCTCCAAGGTGTGCCACTCCACCTCAACCCCATCCAGCAGTTTTTCCATAAAATTCAGACTACTCATGCTTCACTACCCTGCAATTTTTTAACGCCCAGGTCATCGGTGAGTAAACGCATTTGCTGGATTGCGGTACGGTTCAATAGCCGTATTCTTTCTGATTGCGGCAGATCCTGTTGTATCAAATGAGCATTCAGATTTTCAAGATTTGCAAGACACACCAGTTGTGTAACATTGGAATAATCCCTAATGTTCCCTTTTTGAGACGGGTTTTCATCGTGCCACTGCTTGGCTGTCTTTCCAAATAGCGCCATATTCAGCAGATCAGCTTCTGAAGCATAGACAAGATGTATCTGCTGCTTGGTTAATTCAACGGGAATTAGATTTTCTTTGATGGCATCAGTGTGAATTCGATAATTGATTTTGGTGAGTTGACGCTTTACATCCCACCCAAGCTGTTTCTGTTCTTCTTCTTTTAGTCGTTGGAACTCTTTTATGAGATAAAATTTCAGTTCAGGAGAAATCCATGTAGCAAATTCAAAAGCAATGTCTTTGTGAGCGTAAGTACCTCCATATCGACCTGCCTTGGAAATAATTCCAATGGCATTTGTTTTTTCAATCCATTGCTTGGCAGAGAGGACAAAGCCATTGCTGCCGCTTTCATTTTTAATGTAACTGAATTCCGTTAGATTAAAACTTGGGTTGTTTACACGCTCCCAAATTCCCATAAACTCAATAGTGTAGCGGGTGCTCATCCAGTGAGAAATTACAACGCCTGTATGCTCCGCATTTTTATGCTTGGCCAAATCAGTCAGCGAGATATAATCTTCCTCCCCCTTGCTAAACAAGGTGACATCACTGCCTATGATTTCAATTTTCGTGTTTTTATCCATTATGTAATCTCCCCCAAACTCTTCCAGTCCACATCATTACATCCAAATTGTAGTAATTCACCTGCTAGACTTTTTCGTCAGCGGCAGTTGTTGCAAAATTTGCAACAACTGCATAGCGCTCATTATTTACGGCTTTCTTCTTTCGCGTGTTTGTCCAGTGCCGCAATAGTCTTCAGGTAGATTTAAACTGTCAACTGTTGGTTGACAGTTGCTTTGTCGTCCAGCTACTGGTCGTCATAAATGGCATGAATATGCTTGCTGCTATTTTGCTTGTATGACTACAGCTCCTCGCCTTCGATCTCCGCCACAATGGCATCAATATCCTTACGAAGCTGATCAATTCTCACTACGGTGGTTTTCAGCTCGGCATTGAGCGCCGTGATATCCACCACTTCGCGGTTGTCTTTAGCTTCCACGTAGCTGCTTACTGACAGGTTGTAGTCGTTAGCAGCAATTTTCTCAAAAGGTATCAATTGGGCAAAATGCTCAATATCCTTTTTGCTGTCGAACGCCTGCATGATCTGATCTATATGCTCATCGGTGAGGACGTTGTTATTGGTTTCTTTTTTAAACAGGCTGCTGGCATCAACAAACTGGGTTTTGGTGTCAGTTTTATGTTTGGAGAGCACCAGGATATTGACGGCTATGGTGGTGCCAAAAAACAGGTTGGGCGCGAGCGAGATCACGGTTTCCACATAGTTGTTATCCACCAGATACTGGCGGATTTTCTGTTCGGCACCGCCACGGTAAAAAATACCGGGGAAGCAGACAATGGCAGCGCGCCCTTTACCGGATAGGTAACTGAGGGCATGCAGCACAAAGGCAAAATCGGCTTTGGATTTGGGTGCCAGCACGCCAGCCGGGGCAAAGCGCACGTCGTTAATCAGGGTCGGGTCGTCTGAACCGTCCCATTTTATCGAATACGGTGGGTTGGAGACGATGGCATCAAAGGGTTTATCATCGCCAAAGTGCGGGGTGATCAGGGTATTGCCTAGCTGAATATTAAACTTGTCGTAGTTGATGTTGTGCAGGAACATGTTCATACGGGCCAGGTTATAGGTGGTGTGGTTGATTTCCTGGCCAAAAAAACCGTCTTCAATAATGTGGGCGTCAAAGTGTTTTTTTGCCTGCAGCAGCAGAGAGCCGGAACCACAGGCCGGATCGTAAATCTTGTTGACGCTGCTTTGCTTGTGCATGGCCAGTTGTGCAATCAGTTTGGATACATGCTGCGGGGTGAAAAATTCACCACCGGATTTACCGGCATTGGCGGCATAGTTGGAGATGAGAAATTCATAGGCATCGCCAAACAGGTCGATGTGGCTTTCGTCAAATTCACCAAAATCCAGCCCGGCCACCCCTTTGAGAACAGCAGCCAAACGGCTGTTTTTATCGGACACGGTGTTGCCGAGGCGGTTGCTGGTGGTGTCGAAATCGGTAAACAGCCCTTTGATATCACGCTCCGACGGGTAGCCGTTGGCTGAGCTTTCGATGGCAGAGAAGATGGCGGCCAGATCGGTATTCAGGCTCTTGTTGGTGTTGGCGCTGGCGGCGATGTTGGCGAACAGCTGGCTGGGATAGATAAAGTAGCCCTTGGTTTTAACAGCATCATCTTTGGCTGCCGCAATATTTTTATCATTATCATCCATTGCGGCATAATTTACTGATGCATCGCCACCGGTAATATAATCTGTGAAATTTTCGCTGATAAAGCGAAAGAACAGGGTGCCGAGTACATACTGCTTGAAATCCCAGCCATCAACTGCGCCTCGTACATCGTTGGCGATTTGCCAGATCTGGCGTTGCAGTGCGGCACGTTGTTGGATACTTGACACTTGTGATACTCCTTTAGGATTTCCGTTTAAGTGGCTATTTAGCTGACAGCAAGCATCAATTTACGCGCACGTTTTTGACTTCAAACCTACTTCCTACCCCAAATACTAAGCAGCGCTGGCAGGAAGATCATAAATACCGCGACACTGGAGACCATGCCCAGTGACATGAGAACCCCGATGCTGAATACCCCTTGGTGGTGGGCTACCATCAACGCCCCAAAGCTGAACAGGATTGTCAGGGCATTCAGGAAGACGCCGATTCCGGCGCTGCTGAAGGCGACCTGGGCCGGTGATTCATCCCCCTGGCGATAACGGTTGATGATGTAAATGGCCGAGTCGATACCGATGCCGAGGATAAGGGGCAGTACGATGATGTTGGCCGAGTTGAAGCTGATGCCGGTCAACTGCATTCCGCCGACCATCATCAACAGTCCGGCGGCCAGCGGCAGGGTGCCGATGATTGCAAAGCGGATGCTTTTGAAGTTAATCAGCAGGATTGCGGCGATGCCGATAAATGCGTAGCCAAAGGCGCGCAGGTACGAATCGCGCAGGATGGTCAGGGATTCATAGACCATGACCGGTTCGCCGGTGGCATTCGGTACAACGCTCTTGACCTGATCCACAAACTCTTTCAGCGGCTGGTGTTCAAAGATCTCCTTCTTGGCGGCCACCTGCAACAGGTACTTGCCGCTTTTGCCTACGAAGCGCTGGCGCAGTGATGCCGGGATGTCGCTGCTCTCAACCCGGCCAGCCTCCAGGCTCTGTTTCATCATGTTCAGTTTGTCGGGGAGTTCGGCAAACATGCCCCCTTGGAAGTCGCGCAGCATGCCGACGGCATTTTTATCTTTTTCCTTTTCCAGAGAGTTGAAAAAGCCGTCCAGGGTGGTCAGGAAGTTGGCGACCGGCTTGGCCTCTGGCGCCTTCTTTGCCTCAAGGGCCAGTTTCAGTTTTTCAACACGATCCCGGAATCCCTCGAAAACGGCCGGCAGCTCCATCATCTGCAGGTTTTCGACGTATGGGGTCGGCTTGATGTCGGCCATGGTCTGGCGCAGCGCGGCGATCTCGGCCAGTTTGGCCTCCTGCTGATCCGGTACCAGTGCATTCAGGCTGACTACATGATCGACACTGGGGAGTTTTTCCAGCTTTTCGGTCAGCTGTCTGACTTGCTCCGGGTCATTGGCGGTTACTACCGCAAAGTAGCCGGAGTTCTCTTTGCTGCGCATCAGTTTGTAGGCATATTCAACGGATTTGAGCCCCTTGGCCTGCAGGTTCATCAGGTTGTAGTCGAAGTGTGTGTTCATGACCGGATAGATGCATCCCGCTGCGATCAGCACGGTTATGATTGTTACTGCCTTGGGATTGTTGAACAGGAACGGGAGTTTGACTTTAGGCTGTATTTTTGTTGGATGATCAGCCACGCGGGCTGGTTTTCTGAAACGCTCCAGCAGAACCAGCATGGATGGAAGAACGGTGAAGGTGGCCAGCACGCAGATAAAAACCCCGCCGGCGGCGATGATGCCGAGTTCGGCGATTCCCTTGAAATCAGTGAAGGCAAAGGTTGCAAAGGCAAGCGCCACGGTGGCGGCGGCCATGATGATGGTGCGGATGTTGGTGCAGAGGCCTGTTTCGATGGCGGCGATACCGTCGGCACCGTTTCTCAGCTCTTCCTGATAGCGCAGAACGACCTGTATGCCGTATTCAATCCCCAGGCCGATCAGCATGATGGCAAAGACCATGGAGAGTATGTTCAGATGGCCGACCGCCAGGGTGGCAAAGCCGAAGGAGAGACAGATGCCGACGATCAGTGAAACCATGGCAGCGACCACATTCAGCAGGCCGCGGAAGGCGAACAGAAGCAGGATCACGGTCAATGAGAGCGAGAGGATCGTGGCGATCTCGATATCCTTCTGGCTGGTGGCCATCTCCTCGTATTCCAGGACCGGCACACCGGTCAGGCCGGCGGTGACACCTTTGAATTCAGGGCGGGCCAGGACTTGATCTACAATTTTGCGGGTGGCCTTGATGGATTTTTCAGCTGGTACAAAGCTGTCGGCCTCCTTGATCGGCATGATCGTTATGACCTGTTGTTTACCGGCGCTTTCCAGCATGGAGGGTTTGCCGTCACCACCCCCTTTGAGGAATGAATCCATGGAGAGTGCCGAAGTCTTGCCGTCAAAACCCTTAAAGCCTTTATCGAGAGTTGATAGCATAAAAGTCAGACTTTTAAGGTCTTTCTGGTCTCCGCTGACAAGGTAGCGGTCGATCTGTCCGGTCAGACTGGTGAAGAGTGTCTGGACGGAGGGGGAGGCGGACAGATCCTTGAGGACCGGGGCGGCCATGGTCAGGGTGGAGCGGAGTTGCCTGATTTCATCCAGTGGCATGAACAGCAGGCCGTTTTTACGGAAATAGGGGAGGCCGCCCGGGTAGAAGACCTCTTTAAAAGAGTCGCGCTCTTTATTTAACTGCTCATAGACGGCATCGCTGCATTTGGTCGCCTTTTCGGCGTCATCCGCCTCGATGACCACGACGATCTCCTCCTGATCACCGAATTCCTGGCGATAGGCGCGGTAATCAAGCTGGAATTTGGCGTTTTTGGGCATCAGGTCATCGCGACCGGTCAGAAACTCCATGTTGGATTTGGTGTATATGACCGATGCGAGTGAGAGCAGCAGGGCGATGGCGAGGATCAGGCGCGGGTGGCGGGTGATCAGGGCAAAGTAGCTTTTTTTACTAAAACTGGTTGACACGATTGACTCCTGTGGTGCTTTGAATTTAACTTATCTTCATAGCACCGTAGGGTCGAAAATGTCAAATTAGACGGCCATTTGATTGGAAACATAACAGACCGGTTTGAACTCCGTTTATGAACCGCTGTTCGTAATTGACCTGACAGTAAGAAACAGGGCATATTAGACAGCATCTCTGTCTATTCCATAAAAGAGGCTTCGGATGACATTTTATGATATTTCAGTCGAAAAGTCAGATGGCAGCATCGTTCGCATGGATTCATTTCGCAACCGGGTGTTGCTGATTGTAAATACAGCCAGCAAATGCGGTTTCGTAAGTCAGTATGCCGAGTTGCAGGGGCTGCATGACAGGTATTCGGATCAGGGACTGGTTGTTATGGCCTTTCCGTGTGATCAGTTCTTGAATCAGGAATTTGCGGATAATGATTCTATTCAGCAGTTTTGTCAGATCAATTATGGTTTGACGTTTCCGGTATTTGCCAAGATTGATGTGCGTGGTGAGTCAGCTCACCCACTATTTCGTTATTTGGTCAGCAACAAGTCCGGGTTGTTGGGGCAATGTATCAAATGGAATTTTACCAAGTTTCTGATTGATGGTGATGGGAATGTTTTCCGGCGTTATGCGCCGACCACAAAACCGTTTGAACTGGATGGTGATATCAGACGTCTGATTGCAGGATTGAAGCCAACGGGGGATAATCTATGACCTTGTCGAATCATAATCGTGTCATTAAAAATATGCTGGGCACACTTTCCAGTCGGTATCTGCAGGGGAAGGAAGAGGTGCTGCGTCTGTCGATGATTGCCATGCTTTCCGGCGGTCATATCCTGATCGAGGATCTGCCTGGGCTGGGTAAGACAACGGTGGCCCTGATGCTGGCTGGCTGTACCGGTCTTTCCTTTGGCCGGGTGCAGTGTACCAGCGACCTTTTGCCGTCTGATATTACCGGTCTGTCGGTCTTTAACCGTGAGGACGGACATTTCAGTTTTATGGCCGGGCCGATCTTTAAGAATATTGTCCTGCTGGATGAGATTAACCGGGCCATGCCGAGAACCCAGAGTGCCATGCTGGAGGCGATGGAGGAACGGCGTGTGACGGTGGAGGGGGTGACCCATGCGGTTCCCGATCCATTCATGGTCTTTGCCACCCAGAATCCATCTGACCAGAGCGGCACCTTTCCGCTACCGGAGTCACAGCTGGACCGTTTCCTGATCTGCACCGGAATCGGATATCCGGCCGAACATCTGGAAAAACAGATCATTGCCAGCGGCGGGATTCGTGAACGGATGGGGGATGTGCCGCTATTGGCCAGTGAGGCCGACATAATCGCTGCCCGGAGAATTGTTTCGGATGACATTCATCTCTCAGTCAAGGTGGTTGACTATATACATGCAATCGTCTCGGCGACCCGTAACCATAAGCTGATTCGCAATGGGCTTTCAACCAGGGCGGCCATCAATCTTGCCCAGGCCGCCAGGGCAGCGGCCTTTCTGGAGGGGAGGGACTTTGTCGCGCCGGAGGATGTCAAGGGTGTCGCCATTGCCGTCTGCGCCCATCGTCTGGTCATGCGTCTGGAACAAGAAACCGCCGACAGGGGAGATGTCCTACGAAAGATCATCGCCGACATAAAAATTCCTTTGGCCTGAGGATCAGCAAGGCCGGGGTGTTGTATATCGTCATAACCCTGCTGCTCGGCTTTGCCGCGATTAACACCGGCAATAATCTGCTTTTTCTGGTGGTTTCCGGTTTGCTGGCCTTCATGTCGATCAGCGGGATTGCCGGGATGCTTAACCTGACCGGTCTATCTCCGCAACTGCTGGCGCCCGTAGAGCTGTTTGCCGGGGCATTCAGTCCCTTTCGGCTGATGTTGAACAATCGCAAACGTTATCTGCCGTCCTTTCTGCTCTCCGTTGAATGTCAGGGGGGGCAAAAGAGTCTGATCCCTTATCTGGCCACCTCCAGTCATACGGATTCAACCGTTTCATTACGTTTCCCAAGGCGTGGCTTACATTCTGTCGGCAGGGTTGTGATTACATCACCGTTTCCGATCAACTTTTTTGTCCGTTATGTCAGCTTTGATCTGGATGATGAGGTGGTCGTCTTTCCAAGGCTTTTGCCGAGTGAGATTGGCGGAGCTGGCGTCGGTTCAGGATATTCCGGTCATAGCCGGCTGAATTCGCGCGGGATTGATGGGGAGCTGGAACGAATTGCCCCTTATTCAGGGCGTGAACCGCTCAAGATGATCCATTGGCGGCTTTCGGCCCGTGGTGATGAACTGCTGGTCAAGGAATTCGGTCATCAAATGGTGACACCGCTGATGATTGACATTGAGGAAAACAACCTGTTGACGCTGGATGAACGCCTCTCCATGGCTGCCTGGCTCGTTAAACGCTGGATTGACGAGCGGCCGGTCGGTCTCCGCTTCAAGAACCGCAGTATACCCTCCGGGGCTGGTCACGCCCACGGACGCATGCTTTTGACGGAGTTGGCTCTCTATGACGGCAATTAACAGCCTGATTCGCATACTGGTTTACGCAATTGCGCTGTGCGGGATTCTGCCGCTCTTTCCATGGCTGTCAAACCTGCCAAGGGTGATTGTTCTGTTTGGTCTGGCAGGCGGTCTCTATTCGGATTATTACCGGGCATTGCCGCTGAAGAACTGGATGTTGAATAGCGCGGCGATTCCTGTTTTTATCTTCTATGCGCTTCAATCCAATCTCTCCAATGTCGTTCAACCGGTTACCAGTTTTCTGATTATTCTGCTGGCGATTCGACTGCTGGGGGAGAAGAACAGCCGTCACTGCCTGCAGATTTTTGCCCTGTCCTTATTCTGTCTGGCCTCATCGTCACTGTTTGATCTCAGTCTGCTGTTTGTCGTTTATCTGACATTGATGCTGATGATGGTGGCCGTATCGCTGGTACTGCTGACTTATTACGATGCCGATGCCCAACTGATGCTTCCTTTGCGGGAACTGCGCAAGGTGGTCGGTGTTGGTCTGCTCATGCCGCTGCTCTCCCTTCCGTTGCTGTTGTTGCTCTTTCCGATCATACCGCGTACACAGATGCCGATGTGGAATTTTCTCGTTGCAGCGGTAACCGCCGGTGGCGGTATGGCCGATAAGGTTGAGCCGGGCATCAGCGCGACCGCTGGAGATTCACCCCGCCTGGCGTTCAGGGCCGAGATGCCCCGGCAGCCGCAGCCTCAGGTTTACTGGCGCGGGGTCGTTTTTAATCGCTTTGACGGCAAGGGGTGGCAACGTGCCGCTACAATCCCGCAGGAACATCCAAGCTTCGGTAAAGGGCGTGTTGAGCAGGTCATCTACCCAGAACCGGGGCTGTCTAAATATCTGGTCGGTATGGATGCGGTTTTTGCTGTCAATGCGATCCGTTCACGATCCTATCCCGATCTCACCCACGAACTTTTGCGTCAGAATACACGGCGGCAGGCATTTTCGGTAAGCTCGTTCAATGGGGGCCTGTTGAGTGTGGCTGGTAAAATTGACCGCCGGTTTTATACAAGTCTGCCTGAGGGGATTTCGCCCAGGATGCGCGGGGTGGCCGCCGATATAAGTCGTAAGGCTGGCAGTGACCGGGCCAGGCTGGAATTGATCGAGCAGTATTACCGCAATGGCGGCTTCAATTATTCCCGCCAGGGATTGCCGACCGGAGCTGATGCCCTGGATCGCTTTCTTTTTGATACAAAACAGGGGCATTGCGAGTTCTTTGCATCAACATTCGCCATTCTCTCCCGGTTGTGCGATATACCTACCCGCCTGGTGGGGGGCTATCTGGGTGGCGATTATAATGATGTTGGCGGCTACTATCTTGTTACAGAAAATCTGGCCCATGTCTGGGTAGAGGTGTATATCGAAGGTCTTGGCTGGCGGCGTGTTGATCCGAGCAGTTTTGCCGCCAATGCCGATCAGGCCTTTGGGGGGACAAAGCTGATCAGTCTGGCACGCAGGTTGCGCATGACGATGGATTCCCTGGATCATGTCTGGAACCGGACGGTTATCAATTATGATTTCGAATCACAATTGAAGCTGGCCACCAACCTGGAGGGGCGGCTGCATGGTCTGAGGCCACCAGCTTCGCTTAAAGGTCTTCTGAAACCGATAGTCCTGCTTCTACTGGCAATAGTGATGATTACGCTGTTCATCAAGCGCAGGGTTATCTTCATGGGGCGGGAGGAACGAATCTTGAGGCGTTTTCTCGCCATGGTTGCCAGGGATGGCGGGGTGGATGTCGCCGCCAAGGGGTTGTTCGAGATTGCCGAAAATCATCCCAATCCGGCTGTCAGGGAGTTTGTTGATATCTATGCGTCAGCCATATATCACGACAGAAGGCTTAGCGATGATGAAGCTGGACGCTTGAAGGGGATTCTAGATCAGGGGTTCTAATGTTTTTGACTTTGAAAAATTTAGCCAAAAATATTTTTTAGATCAAAAATTTAGTTTTACTTTTGAAATAAGTTGAATTATTGTGCTGACCGATTGCAATGACCGCGAAAATTTCGCGGTTTTTTTTATGTTTGACCGCATATTGCCTATCTGGTGTATCGATATAGAGGCTGACCATGCCTTGTAAAAAAGAAAATTCGGAGGATGTAAATGAGTTCAGGTGAAACACAGAAGATGCAGGTTGTAGTTGCAAACCCAACTGGTCTTGGCCTTTTTGGTCTGGCAATGGTTACTTTAGTAGCCGCCTCCCAGAAGCTTGGCATTACAACCGGTTTGTCGATTGTTATTGTTTATGCAGTGCTTTTGGGTGCAACCGCCCAGTTGATGGCTTCTATCTATGATTTTAAGCATAACAATATCTGGGGCGCTACGGTTTTTGGTGCCTATGGTTTTTTCTGGTATGCGGTTGCTGGGGTCTGGCTGGTCAAGATGGGTGTTTTCGGACCAATCATGGCCGCTGCCTTTGATATCAAACAGCTTGGCTTCGGTTTTCTCGGCTATCTGATTTTCTCTGTCTTGATGACAATCGGCGCCATGGAAGTCAACAAGGTCATTTTCATCATCATGGTTCTGATTGATGTTCTGCTTGCCGCACTTACTCTGAATTGCTTTGGTATTGCCGAGCATGAGAGTCATGTGATTGCTGCCTGGACCGAGATGGCGATTTCATTGATCACCTTCTATGCCTGTGGCGCTGTTGTTCTCAATACACATTTTCAAAAGCCGGTCATGAAAATGGGCAAGCCGTTTGGTATCTTCAAATAGGTCTTGGTTTCCATTCTGCATTAAAAAAGCCCTCCTGTGATTCAGGGGGGCTTTTTTGCTTCATAAACAATTTAAATCAAGGCGCGATTTTAAGACCGAGTGTCATCAGTAGGTTATACTGGCGGCGTTGAGCAGGCCGATGGCAATTGATAGAAAGGCGAGCAGGGTGGCGGATGGAATTTTATCCTCTGCAATATCCTTGACCATTCCTCTGAAAAACAGTCTGACCAGCTGAAAAAAGATAATTTGAATGACCATGGCAATCCCTGCCCAGAGCAGCATGTCGTAGTAATTCTGGCTGTGGCTGATTGCGCTGGCCAGTGGCAATACAAAGCCGATGGTTGCGCCTCCAAAGCTGATGGCAGGGGCAAGCATCCCCTCGCGGATCAGTTTCAATTCGTCATAGGGGGTGATCCAGCAGTAGATGGTGCAGAAAAGCAGCATGTAGAACATGCTTGAGCAGAAATAGATCATGAAGTTTATAAAGCCTGGCATTGCATCGACAAAGATGGTGTCCATTGGATCTCCTCTAAAAGTTTTCTATTTGAAGCAGTGCGGAATGAATCTGCTGTTGTTGGTGGTGACCTCGCTGGTATCTTCGCGGATGCCGATGCCGGCCGATTCACCGTTGATAACCCATGATCCGATGACCGGATAATTTCCGTTAAAGCAGGGGATTGTCGCCAGCTCCTGAAAAATGGCGCCTTGCCCGCCGTATGTACCCTCGTATTCCTTGGCCATGCCGTTGCGGTAAACGCTGATATTACCCCCTTCGCGGGAGAGGAGCGGCTTGGAGACATAGTTGTCGCGGAATTTTTCCGGTTCAAAAGTGGCCTCGAGCAGATTGGGGTGCCTCGGGTTGAGATCCCAGAGGATCGGCAGGATCCCCTTGTTGCTGAGGATCATCTTCCAGGCCGGTTCAATCATGATGATCCCGCTTGGCTCCAGATAGCGGCCGAAAAACTCGTTTAACAGCCATTCCCAGGGATAGAGCTTGAACATCCAGTCTATGCGGCAGTCATCTATAGTCGAAAAGTGTGCGTTGCCACTGTCGTAGCCCAAATCCTCCATGAAAATCTGGCGCGTATTCAGGCCGGCCTGCAGGGCGGTGTCGCGCAGATATTCCAGATTGCCCAGATCCTCCACCGCATCCTTGACGCAACCGAAGAAGACGGTTTCGTTCTGATCCAGCTCAAGCTGCTTCCAGGCCTCAATCAGTTTTTCATGGATGGAGTTGAACTGGTCGGCCTCCGGGAAGCGTTCCTGCAGCCAGAACCACTGGATGACACTTGCCTCCAGCAGTGAGGTTGGCGTATCGGCGTTGTACTCAAGAAGCTTGGGTGGTGTGTGCCCATCGTAGGCCAGATCAAATCTGCCCAAGATGGATGGTTCGTCATTTTCCCAGGATCTCTTGATCAGCGGGATTGCCGGGGCAGGTATCATCAGCTTGCTGAACAGGTTGTTGCTGATAACGTGTTCAGCTGCCTTGATGCACAACTCCTGCAGCTCCTCTGTGGCTGATTCGAGTTCGTCTATTTCAGAGGCGCTGAAGGAGTAATAGGCAGTTTCATCCCAGTAGACCTGGTCATCGATGGTATGGTAATTCATGCCGTACGATTCGACCTTCTCCTGCCAGTCAAAACGGGGCGGGGTGACGATGCGTTCCATATTCAGCTACCTCCGCCGGAACTGTGAAAGTGAGAGAGGCTGCCGAATCCGCCGCGTGAAACGTTTGTGGTGCGGATCGAATGGCTTCCCTGACCACCTGAAAAAACGGTGCCGGAACGGAATGACGGGCCGTAAAAGTAATGGGCGTTGTGACGGTAATTGGGGCTGTTTGTCGGCACCTCTTCGCAGTTTTTGGGATCGTTGTTCCAGTCTTTAAGGCAGTCTTCCTTGTTTGTATAAACATGCCTCTGCTCCTTTTTACCGCAGGCAGAGACGGCAAGCGTGCCTATCAGGACTAGTGTGATCTGAAGGGTTTTTCTTCGGCGCATGGGAACTCCAGTTGTGCTGTCCGGCTTTGGGTGCTTGATGAAATATAACAGTGTTTATGACTTTGTAACTCTATAAAATAAAAAAATGTTTAATTCAACAGGTTTTGTGTATGATTTTTTGATTACAGAGGTGTAGATTACATTCAGCAATTATGCTATGTAATCCAGGTTTGGCAATTGTCTGATTTGAAAATTTGGAGATATTTACGCATTTGAAAGCCATTGTTGTTGTACCCACATATAATGAGCGTGACAATCTTGCCCGTTTGGCTGCCGAGGTATTGAAGCAGCATCCCGCGTTACATCTGCTTGTTGTTGATGATAATTCTCCCGATGGTACCGGCAGGATTGCCGATGAATTGGCTGCCGCCGATCCGCGCATCTCGGTGCTGCACCGCTCCGGTAAGCTTGGTTTAGGGTCTGCATACCGTGAAGGCTTCAAGATGGCACTGGCAATGGGCGCTGATTGTATTATCGAGATGGATGCGGACTTTTCCCATGATCCGACTGTGCTGCCTCTCTTCATCGAGATGATCAGTGATCATGACCTCGTGATCGGCTCGCGCTATCTGAATGGTGTCAGTGTCGTTAACTGGCCGATCCGGCGTCTGATCCTGAGCTATTTTGCCAGTGTCTACACCCGTTTTGTGACCGGTTTGAAGATCATGGACTGCACAAGCGGTTTTAAATGTT
Organism: uncultured Desulfuromonadaceae bacterium; assembly: GCA_964292275.1. Lineage (GTDB taxonomy): Bacteria > Desulfobacterota > Desulfuromonadia > Geobacterales > Pseudopelobacteraceae > CAXYUZ01. The sequence goes on along the minus strand of CAXYUZ010000006.1, from coordinate 26,542 downwards.
TCAGCCGTAGCGCCATTGAGGCCTTTGATCTGGATCAGGTTAAATCGGATGGTTATTCATTTCAGATCGAGATGAATTTCCGCTGTATGGAAAAGGGGTTCAGGATTGCCGAGGTGCCGATTATCTTTATTGACCGGCATGCCGGCACATCCAAGATGTCGAAAAGGATTGTGCGCGAGGCGGTTGTAATGGTATGGAAGCTTAAAATCGGTTCTGTTGTCTCGCGACTGCTGGGAAGGAACCGCTAGTATGTCAAATATCAGCTGGTCTATCGTTATGCTGCTGGGTTTATATGGCTGGGTCATATTCACGCTGTTGTTTATATTCAAGGCATTTCCGGAAGCCGACAAATTTGACAGCCGTAATGCCCTGCGCTGGGGACCTTGTATTCTGGTCTTCTTTTTTGTATGGGTTGCAGGTCTGCTGAATGCCTGATCACTCCTGTTTAAGATCTTTACACGTTTCTGTCTGAACTCAGCTTAGGAGAGAAGGTGAAATCCGTATGATTCAACTTCATAATGTTTCCGTTTCATATCAGAAGGATGCAACTGCGTTACATAATATCAATCTGAAGATTGGCAAGGGTGAATTCATCTTCCTGACCGGTCCCTCCGGTGCCGGCAAGACAACCCTGCTACGTCTTCTCTATGGCGCTCAGACGCCGACCAGTGGCCAGGTCTTGATTGACGGTCAGAATGTCTCGATGATGAAGGCCTCCCAGATTCCATATCTGCGTCGTTCTGTCGGTGTTGTCTTCCAGGATTTCAAACTGCTGCCAAGCCGGACGGTATTTGAAAACGTTGCCATTACCTTGGAGGTGCTGGGGTGGGGCAGGGGTGATATCAGCCGCAGGGTGATGCATACACTTAAACAGATGGGAATTGATTCGAAATTTGATATGATGCCGCAGCGGCTTTCAGGCGGCGAGCAGCAGCGGGTTGCCTTGGCGCGGGCCTTGGTTAATGATCCCAAGATCCTGTTGGCCGACGAACCGACCGGCAATCTGGATGATGCCAACAAGAGCCAGATCCTGAATATTTTTAAAGAAGCTAATGTTCGTGGTACAACCGTGGTTGTGGCAACCCATGATCGCAGGGTTATTGATAATAGTCATAAACGGCTGGTGATCCTCAGCAAGGGGGAAATCGTTGAACAGATGGAAAAAGAAAACGACAGTTGCCAATAAGCCTCCCAAACGCCCAAAGCTTGCGGGTGAGGGTTTCATTGGCCGATTGGTGTATTATATCCGGCGCGCGTTGATCAATATCCGTCAGAATGTCTTCGTCAACGTCGTCACGATCGGAACCATGTCATTGGCGCTTCTGATCCTCTCCCTGTTTATGCTGCTCTACGTGAATCTGGAGAGCGCTGCCGATGGCTGGAGCGAAAAGGTTCAGGTGACGGCCTATTTTGACCGTGAACTGGCCAGTCAGGAACAGGATGAGTTGAAGGGGAAGATCAAGGCGTTACCTGGTGCAGCCTCTGTGGAGTATATCTCCCGGGATGAGGCGCTCAAGCGTTTCAAAAAAAGGTTGCATGGCCAGGAGAGTCTGCTTGAGGGGGTCACCCCAGAGACACTTCCCGCCTCCATGGAAATCACCCTGAAACGTTCCAGCCGTGAAACCGAGTCCGTCGAGAACTTTGTTGCGTCACTGAAACAGCTTAATGGAATCAGTGAGGTGCAGTTTGGTGAGGAGTGGGTCAAGCGCTTTAATACCTTCCTGAACTATATGCGCATGCTTGGCGTGCTTCTAGGGGCATTTCTGCTTGTGGCGGTACTCTTCATTGTTTCAAACACGATTAAACTGACAATCTATGCCCGGCGCGACGAGCTTGAGGTCATGTCACTGGTCGGCGCAACCCGTTTCTTCATCAAGGCGCCTTTTCTGGTTGAGGGTGTTATTCAGGGGCTGTCAGCCAGCATACTATCCACTGGTCTGCTCTTTGCCTTGTATGAGCTCTTTTTGCATAATGCCTCCAATTTCATTGTATTTAATCCCGCTGATTCAGGCCTGTTTTTCCTGCCGTTGGAATATATCGGCGCGATCCTGCTGGCAGGTATCGTCCTCGGTTTCATCGGCAGCCTGACATCACTCAAACGGTTTATAACCATATAAATGATGAAACCTATTTTGACTGTCATACTGGTTTTGATTTCAGTGGCCACACTGCATGCTGCTAACACCAAGGATGAACTCAAGGGTGTCAAGCAGGAGATTAATGCAAAGAAGAAACTGATTAATAAAACCAAAAAGGTTGAAGCGGCTGTTTCAACTGAATTGCGCGAGATCAATCGCAACCTGCAGCAGAAGGAGTCCGACCTTGGCCGTCTGGATCGTGACCTGAAACAGGTGGAGTCCAATCTGGTCCGAACCGGTAATGATATCAGCAAGATAACAGAGGTGGCCCGGCGCAAGAAGGGCGAGATTGACCGGAGGCTGGTTTCAATCTATAAAAATGGTGAGCCGGGCGGCTTGCGGGTGGTTTTCTCATCCGGCTCATTTCCGCAGATGGCCGAGAATGCTCGCTATATGAAGTCGGTAGTTGAAAATGACAAGCGGATTTTTGCCGATTACAACCAGACCATCCAGCAGATGAACACTCTCAAGGGACATCTTCAGCGTGACGCCAGCCATAAGGAGCGGATCAAGGTAGGTATTGCCCAGAAGAAGCGTGAAATAGAAATTGAGAAATCAAATAAGGCAGCCTATCTGAACAAGGTTCGTAAGAACCGCTCCAGCTATGAGGCATCTCTGAAGGAGTTGAAGGCAAATGCCTCGCGTCTGCAGTCGATGCTGAACCGGCTTGAGGCACAGAGCCGCAAAAGGCAGCAGCATGCACATAGCAAGCCGCAAGTAAAGCGTGACAAGACCGGCAAGAAGGTTGTCACTGCAACGCCTCCCCCCCTGCCACCCGCCCCTGACCGGGGTTTTGCCTCCCAGAAGGGGCGCATGTCCATGCCGGTTCGTGGTGAGATAATCGAGAGCTTTGGAAAGCATAAACACCCGGAATTCAACTCGTTTACATTCAGTAAGGGGCTTTCCATTGCTGCCAGGAATGGGGCCGATATCAGAAGTATTTACGAGGGGACGGTTATTTTTGCCGATTATTTCAAAGGTTTTGGTAATATGGTTATTGTTGATCATGGCAGCGGATATTTCAGTATATATGCCCACGCCTCCAGAATACTGAAGAGGGTCGGGGCAGAGGTGGCAAAGAATGAGGTCGTCGCAAGCGTAGGTGATCTGGATTCGTCCAAGGGTTCGCATCTTTATTTCGAGATCAGGCATCAGGGAAGGCCGCAGGATCCGGCGGCATGGGTTCGATAATCAATTTTTAAGTTATATTTAACGGGTTCGGAGGTTGGAAATGTCGCGGTTTAATTTTGGCAAGAAAAAGTTGTTTGCTGGATTGGGGATAGCAATTGCTACCCTGGTGTTTTTTATTGGCATCAGTTCACATCGTCTCTTTACGGCAGAGGCCAAGACAAATGATTTCGCCTCCATAGAGCTTTTCACGGATGTCATGTCGATTATCAAGAAGAGCTATGTGGAAGAGGTGGATACCAAGAAGCTGATCTACGGTGCAATCAACGGTATGCTGGCATCGCTTGATCCCCACAGTTCATTTATGTCACCGGAAACCTACAAGGAGATGCGTATTGAAACCAAAGGCGCTTTTGGCGGCCTGGGGATTGAGATTACGGTCAAAGACGGAATCCTGACGGTTATCTCACCGATTGAGGATACACCGGCTGCCAAGGCTGGTCTGAAACCGGGCGATATGATCCTCAAGATTGATGACAAGTTTACCAAGGATATGAACATCAATGATTCTGTCAAGCGTATGCGCGGGCAGAAGGGAACCAAGGTTGTTCTGACAATTATGCGCGACGGCTTTGAAAGGCCGAAGGAATTTACACTGGTCAGGGATGTAATCCAGGTCAAGAGCGTCCGTTACCGCATGCTTGAGAATGGATATGGTTATATCCGGATTGCCCAGTTTCAGGAAAAGACCGATGAAGATCTGACCAAGGCGCTTCGTGCGCTCAAGGAAGAGTCAAAGGGACATCTCTCAGGCCTGGTTCTTGACCTGCGCAATGATCCCGGCGGATTGCTCGATCAGGCTGTTCGCGTCTCTGATCACTTTGTTCCGGAAGGGCAGAAGATTGTTTATACAGAGGGGCGTGAAAAGGGATCCAGCATGCCGTTTTATGCCAGGAAGAGCGAGAAGGAGCCGAATTATCCGATTGTTGTCCTGATCAACGGCGGCAGCGCCAGTGCATCCGAGATCGTTGCCGGGGCGCTTCAGGATCATAAACGTGCGATTGTCATGGGAACCCAGAGCTTTGGCAAGGGGTCGGTTCAGACAATAATACCGCTTTCCGACCAGTCTGGAATCCGGTTGACAACCGCCCGCTATTTTACGCCAAGCGGACGCTCCATTCAGGCCAAGGGGATTACACCCGATATCGTTGTTGAACGACTTGAAATGCCAAAGGAGTCCAGCAAGCGAGATGGACTGGGCATCCGTGAAAAGGATCTTGAAAACCACTTTGAGAACAGGGACGCCGCCACCCCGGCAAAGGCCGATGATAAAGTCGAGGGTAAGAAGGATAAGGCCGTTTCCAGCAGGGTTGAGGACAACCTGAAGAGTGATTATCAGGTTATGCGGGCGTTGGATCTTCTCAAAGGGTGGGAGATTTTCAAAAAAATGGGAGCGGCAAAGTAATTCCGGTTTCAGATCAGGGTGGAAACCCGTATAGTGATGGTATTCGTAAGTCGGTAAGTTTGAGGGATCGAATACGAGGCAACAACATCTGCTGTGACTGGCCAAGGCCTTGATCTGGAATTAGAATGATTTTTCTTTGAACCATCTGCGTGAATAAACCAAACACAACACGAAATAAAAAGAAACGGGGGGGCGGTATTTATGCCGCCCTCGCCATTTTGGGCATCATTCTGATTGTCGTGGCAGGCTATTTTTATGCCAACCAGCGTTCCGGTCATGACAAGCTTGCCAGGACGGTTCCAGTCCAGAAAAAAGAGCCTGTCGAACAGTCAAAACCTGCCATCTTGCCTGAAAAGGTGACCAGTACAACTGTGCCCGTGCAGCAGACAGACACAACGGAGCATAAGAAGAATCTTCCCGCTGTTCCTGCAACCGCTACTGCCCCGGCGGTCAAGCCAAGTGCGGATTCAAAGGGTCGGCTGGCAATCATTATCGATGATATGGGTGCCAATCTGGCCGATGCTAGAAACCTGTCCAGCATTGGTGTTCCCTTGACATTTGCCATCATCCCCGGTCTGCGTAACTCCCGCGAGGTGGCTGCCTATGCCGTCAGCAACAATATTCCGGTCATGATCCATATGCCAATGCAGTCCAAGGGGTGGCCAGAGAGACGGCTGGAGGCCAATGGCCTGCTGGTCTCAATGGATGATACGGCGCTCAGGAAGCAGATTGAGCTCTATTTGAGGGATATTCCCCGGGCGGTTGGGGCTAATAATCATATGGGGTCTGAGTTTACCGAGGATAACGAACGGATGAGGGTTGTGCTTTCTATGTTGAAGGGGAGGGGGCTTTTCTTTGTCGATAGCGTCACGTCATCCCGAAGTGTTGCCTATTCGCTGGCACGGCAGATGGGGGTGCGGACAGCCAAACGGAATGTCTTTCTGGATAATGAGCAGAACCGTGAATATATACTTGGTCAGCTGAATCAGGCAGTTCGAGTGGCAAGGGCCAACGGTTCGGTAATTGCCATCTGTCATCCCCATCCGGCAACCATCAAGGCCCTGGCAGAGGCTCTGCCGACTCTGAAACAGCAGGGGATTACGCTGGTGACGGTTTCACAGCTGGTGCATTAAGACTGCTTACAGGTGTTAATGACTCGCTTGGTTGAATATCATGTCTGCCCGACAGGAGCAGATCTGTATGGTGTGATCAGTTGGCCAGCGTGCTGGCAATGTGTTGATGAAAGTTGTGGATGCGCCGGTAGTTGTCTTCGCGGAGGATGTGCTCCGGGTGATTCGGGTTGACCGGATGAACCGCCAGCCAGCTCTCCTCACGCAGCTTTCCTTCAAATCCGGAAAGCGCCTCATTCAGCAGTAGAAAAAGACGGTCGTTGACGCCGTTAAACGCCCCCTCCGCAAAGCCTTCCAGTTCCAGTTCTTTCTGAAAGGCCTGCTCACCGCTATTATCATACTGCCTGAAATCAAGTGTGTATTCGCTGCCATTGTACTTTGGCATAAACAGTGATACGGAACGGCGCGCCTTTTCAGTCAAAACCCATTTGGCGGCGTTGTGCGCCTGTGAATCGTCATTCAGACCGTAAAATGTGCTGCAGAGCATATCGGCAAAACAGTCATTGTGCAGGAAACCGCGTACTGCCCGGTCCGATGTCTCGAAATAGAATTCACGCCCTTCCGGTTTTTCCTGAAGGTGTGCCCCGCAGATCAGGCAGCGTTCGGTCAGCCCCTGTAAACGCGCCTGATATGATTCCCGTTTTTTATTCTCCTTTTCAGCCAGCCATTTATAGTAGAGGCACGATCTGGACTCATCGGTTTTGTCGATTGAGTTGAGAATATCGCGGGCGATATCGGCAAACTGGCCATGAACATCTGTGCCGCGGGCATGGGTCAGGATCGGGTAGATGCGTCCATCCGGGTTTGTATTCAGACTTTCGACCTTCGGACTTTTGGAGATATAACAGTCCATTGAGCGATAGCCACGGTTGGCGGCAAAGGTACGCAGCAGGGTTTTCTGATCCTTGAAGACGCTGTCGAACTTGATACGTTCGTCAATCAGGCATGGCAACAGCGCCAGAGTACGTTTGTCCATGTTGTGCAGATCAAAGAGGGCGAAGATGTTCTTGCAGTTTTCCAGGCTGGGCATATCCTTGACCGGTATCAGCACACGGTCAGCGGCATAGAGGGCATTCTGGGTCAGGATGTTCAGATCCGGCCTGGTATCGATGATGATGATCCCGGGGATATTGGATTCGGCAAATAGCCGCGCCAGGGTCATCGGTCCCTTGAAGCGTTCGTGGATGTCGGATAGCTCCGTTGATGAGGGGATATAGTTGACGCCATACTGGCCGGTCTGGGTCAGATCGAGCGGCTTTTTGCCCATCAGTAGGTCATGGACAGTTCCGTTTGACTGCTGGCCGTTCAGGCCGAACATCTTGTCCACCGTAAAGTGGTTGTCGAAGGAGAGGATGGTTACCGGCAGATCCTCGCGGAGTGCAGCCAGATAGATGGCCAGGTTGGTGGCCAGGGTGGTCTTGCCTACGCCCCCTTTTTCAGAGGCGATAGTAATTATATATGGAAAATTTCGCATTGGTCCTGCCTTTTGAAGAATTGTTTGCTATCAATTTTAAAGCATGAGCACTTACAAAAATTCAAATTTATCATTCCCGAAGTGATTCTGGTCGGGAATCCAGATTATAATAACTTGAAAAGTCTGGATCCCCGATAAAGGTATTCGGGGATGACAATCTGTTTGTAAGAGGCCCACATAAATGTCTCGACTCTGGATAGTAGTTCAATTTGCCTTTCCCGGTCAACCGGTTTGACACCATTTCAACTGCTGTGCTAGGGTGCAGGTCGCCATGGACCTATTTGCTGAAAAGACAATTTTGAGCGTCAGCCGCCTGACCGCACTACTGCGCGGTCTGCTGGAGGAAAATTTCGAGCATGTCTGGGTGCGCGGTGAGGTTTCCAATCTCTCCCAGCCCTCCTCGGGACACATCTATTTTTCCATCAAGGATGCCGGCGCTCAACTGCGCTGTGTCATGTTCAAGGGGAGCGCCAGGAATATCAAGTTCCGTCTGCATGATGGAATGGAGCTGGTCTTGCGTGGCCGGATCACCGTTTATGACCAGCGTGGCGATTATCAGCTGATTGCGGAATACATCGAGCCGGCCGGCGTTGGCGCCCTGCAGCTGGCCTACGAACAGTTGAAGAAACGTCTCTCCCAGGAGGGGCTCTTTGATGACGGGCACAAGAAACCGCTGCCTCCCTATCCACGCCGTGTCGGGGTGATTACGTCGCCAACCGGTGCTGCTGTCCACGATATCCTCAATGTGCTCAAGCGCCGTCATGCCGCACTTGAGATCCTGCTTTTTCCGGTCAGGGTTCAGGGGGAGGGGGCAGGTGCAGAGATTGCATTTGCCCTGGATGAGATGAACCGGCTTGGTCTGGCCGATGTGATTATTCTTGGGCGTGGCGGTGGTTCTATAGAGGATCTCTGGGCCTTTAACGAGGAGGTTGTTGCTCGCGCCGTTTACCATTCGCGTATTCCGATCGTATCGGCCGTCGGCCATGAAACCGACTGGACCATCTCTGATTTTACGGCTGATCTGAGGGCACCGACACCATCTGCCGCTGCCGAACTGGTTTCCGCCAGCGCCGAGGAATTACGCTGCCGGATCAAGGCACTGGACGAACGGCTCGTTAATGCAATTGAGTCACTGCTGGCAACCCTGGAGCTGCGCCTGGATTCCATGAAACGTCTGTTGCACGATCCGGGCAGTACCCTGGGCCACCTCTCGCAGCGTGTTGATGACCTGACGGAACGGCTGGAACAGGCCTTGCGCGCATCCATTTCCCGTCAGCGCCAACGTTTTTTACAGCTGGATGGCGCCTTGCAGCTGCATTCGCCGGCCAGAAGGGTGGATCATCTGCGGCAAACGTTGCTCCTGCTGGCAACGCGCTCGGAACGGCGGATGCTGGCTATTCTTGAGGAGTACCAGCGCAGGTTCAACCAGGATGCGGCCCGCCTGGAGGTGCTCTCACCCTTTGGAACCCTGGCCCGTGGTTATTCGATTGTCTCCAGGCTTGCGGACGGCACGCTGGTAAGTGACAGTAAGACGCTCGCCCCTGGTGAACCGCTGCGGATAAACTTCCGCCACGGTCAGGCGGTCTGCCGGGTCGAGAAGATTTCCGAATAAGTGGAATAGTTCGCCTGATCCCTGCTCGGGCTTGACGCTAGGTCGTTTCTGAAATAATATCGGCAGAATTGAGGAGTGTATATGGCCGCTGAAAAATTTGAGACATCGCTTAAGAAGCTTGAGGATCTGGTCCGCCGCCTTGAAGGCGGTTCGCTGTCGCTGGATGACTCCCTCAAGGCCTTTGAAGAAGGGGTCAAACATGCCTCTTTCTGCACTAAAAAGCTGGACGAAGCGGAGCGCAAGGTCGAGATTCTGCTGAAACGGAGGGATGGCGGCTACGACCGCGAACCGTTCGAGGCAGAGGAGTGACCGGCTGCTGAGCGGGCTGTTTTGAGATACTAACTAACCTGAATGCCATGAAAGGATTTGTATATGGATTTGAAGGCCTATTTGAAGGAACAATGTTTGCGCGTTGACAGCGCACTGGACAGTCTGCTCCCTAAGGAAAATGAACTCCCCCATAGCCTGCACAAGGCCATGCGCTATTCTGTCTTTGCCGGTGGCAAGCGTGTCCGCCCGATCCTGATGCTGGCCGCCTGCCAGGCCGTTGGCGGTGATACGGAAAACGCCATACCGGCTGCCTGCGCCATGGAGATGATCCACACATATTCACTGATTCATGACGACCTGCCGGCGATGGATGACGATGATTTCCGTCGCGGCAATCCCACCAATCACAAGGTCTTTGGCGAGGCAATCGCCATCCTGGCCGGTGATGCACTATTGACGGAGGCCTTCAAGGTTCTTAGTAACCCTGCATTTGCAGCATCCGTATCACCAGCGTCACGTCTGGCGGTGATCCAGGAAATTGCCACCTGTGCCGGTTCCTACGGTATGGTCGGCGGCCAGGTTGTTGATATGGAGAGTGAAGGGAAGGGGGATATTGATCTGCCAACCGTTCAGTATATCCACACCCACAAGACTGGCGCCCTGATCAAGGCATCTGTTGTTGCCGGTGCGCTTCTGGGTGGTGCCGATCAGGAAAAACTGGCAGCAATTACCCGTTATGGCGAGGCAGCCGGGTTGGCCTTCCAGATTGCCGACGACATCCTGGATATTGAGGGGACAACCGAGGAGATCGGCAAGGATGCCGGCAGCGACCAGGCCAGGGGCAAGGCCACTTATCCGGCCGTAATGGGGCTGGTGGCGGCCAAGGAAGAGGCGCAACTGATGATGGACGAGGCCTTCCGTGCCCTGGATATCTTTGGTCAGGAAGCCGACCCCCTGCGCGAGATTGCAACCTATATTGTCAAACGTAAGAACTGATTTTTTATAACTATTCCGTCTGTTGAATTTAAAAGTCATAACCCCACCTGTCCTCCCCTTAATTAAGGGGAGGGACGTACTGAGTGATCCGGTTTGCTCTTTGCTTCTCCTCTAAAATATGAGGGGGCTGGGGGCGTTATGAGACAGTACTAAATATTCAAGATCCAGTCTTTAAAGGGTATTATGTCTATTCTGGAAACAATAAATTCCCCCGCCGATCTCAAACGTCTTGCCGTATCGCAACTGCCCATTCTGGCGGAGGAACTGCGTACGCTGATCATCGATACCTGCTCCAGGAATGGCGGCCATCTGGCACCCAGTCTGGGGGTTGTGGAGCTGACGATCGCCCTGCATCGCATCTTTTCCACCCCCGATGACAAGATTGTCTGGGATGTGGGGCACCAGGCCTATGCCCACAAGTTACTGACCGGACGCCGGGATCAGTTTCATACCCTGCGCAAGCTGAATGGGATCAGCGGTTTTCCCAAACGTGATGAATCACCCCACGACGCCTTCGAGGTCGGTCATGCCTCAACCTCCATCTCGGCCGTGACCGGATTTGCCGCTGCCCGTGATCTGGCTGGCCGCAAGAACAAGGTTATTGCCGTTATCGGCGATGGTTCCATGACCTGCGGTATTGCCTATGAGGCGCTCAACCATGCCGGTGAGCTGAACCGTGATATGATCGTTGTCCTCAATGACAATGAGATGTCAATTGCCGAGAATGTCGGTGCACTCTCCAATTTTCTGACCCGCACGGCATCCAGCGAGTTTGTCTATCGTCTGAAAAAGAACATGGAATCCTTCCTTGGTCGTCTTGATCAGGTTGGCATGAGCATGCTGCATATCGCCAACAAGATGGAGGAGTCATTCAAGGGACTCTTTACGCCGGGGATGCTCTTTGAGGCCTTCGGTTTCGAGTACATTGGCCCGATTGACGGCCATGACCTGCCGAGGCTGATTGAAACCCTGGAAAAGGTCAAAAAGTTTGACCGTGCCGTGCTGATCCATGTTCTGACCAAAAAGGGGAATGGCTACAAACCGGCCGAGGATAACCCATCCCTGTTTCACGGGGTCGGCCCGTTTGACCGTCAGAGCGGCGCCGTTATCAAGGGAAAGGGAGGTGCTGCCTCCTATACCGCCATCTTCGGTTCCACCCTCTGCAAGCTGGCCGCCGAGGATGAACGGATCGTCGCGATTACAGCGGCTATGCCGGATGGTACCGGCCTGAATTCCTTTGCCACCCAGTTTCCTGAACGTTTTTTTGATGTGGGTATTGCCGAACAGCATGGCGTTACCTTTGCCGCCGGTCTGGCTGCCTCCGGCCGCCGGCCGTTTGTGGCCCTTTACTCATCCTTCATGCAGCGTGCCTATGATCAGATCATGCAGGATGTCTGCCTCCAGAACCTGCCGGTCGTCTTTGCGCTGGATCGTGCCGGGGTAGTTGGCAATGACGGCCCGACCCATCATGGTGTCTTTGATGTATCCCTGCTGCGTCATCTGCCGAACATGACGGTCATGGCCCCCAAGGATGAGAACGAGTTGCAGCACATGCTGGCCACTGCTCTGGAACACAATGGGCCGATTACCGTCCGTTACCCGCGCGGTAACGGTTATGGCGTCGCCCTGGACCAGATCATTACGCCGCTTCCCGTTGGCCGCTCCGAACTGCTTCGGGAAGGAGATGATGTGGCCCTGATCGCCTATGGTTCGGTTGTTTATCCGGCCATGGAGGCTGCCAGACTGCTGGCCGAGGGGGATGGGTTGAGCGTGGCGGTTGTTAATGCCCGTTTTGCAAAACCGCTGGATGAAGAGATGATTCTGGGGCTGGCAAAGAAATGTTCCGCCATCGTGACCCTGGAGGAGAATGTGCTGCAGGGGGGCTTTGGCACGGCGGTACTCGAACTGTTTGAGCAGAGAGATATTTCAGGTGTCAAGGTATTGCGTCTCGGATACCCGGAACAGCCGATTGAACAGGGAGAACAAGGGGAGCTGAGGCAGATGTTGGGGCTGGATGCTGCCGGAATTACCGCCTCGGTGAAGAAATTTCTCGATAGGTAAAAGTCATACATATGATTAAAGGGCGAAAGACGGGATTGACCGATTCGCCCTTTTTTATTGACTATAGAGGCTCTTGCAAAAAGATTGTCATCCCCGAATGCCTTTGTCGGGGATCCAGGCTTTTCAGGCGGTTAGGATCTGGATTCCCAATCAGAAGCACTTCGGGAATGACTGTTTTGGACTTTTGCAAGAGCCTCTATACATCGCTATTATCAGCTATTAAGTGATGCATTGACAATGCTTGTTCCTTACATTATCTTTAAAGTGTAAGGAATATGATGCGAGGAGGATTTATGAATTCAACCGTAACTGCAAAGTATCAGACAACTATTCCAAAAGCAGTGAGAGATCAGCTTGGAATCTCTATAAATGACGCTCTGGAATGGATAGTTGATAAAGGGAAGGTTGTTGTTTCTCCGGTGCATAATCAATTTCTTCAGCACAGGGGAACGGTCAAGGTTGGTGCTGGCGATATTGCAACAGACATACAATTGGCAAGAGAAAGCCAATTGGAAAAATATCGATGAAAAAATATATTATTGATACCAATGCCCTGATCTCCTTTGTTACAGATAGAAATCAAAAACAGCAGGAAATAGTTGCCCCTCTATTTGAATCAGCCTCCCGCCTGAAATGTGCTCTTGTCTGCCATCAGTTTGTTTTAACTGAATTTATTTTTGTAATGGATAAAGTTTATGGAACTCCAAAAGATTCCATTAATACGATGTTGCGAGATTTTATTGCCATGCCGGGCGTTCAGCTTTTCCAGCAGACTGATTTTTCTGTTTTGCTCTCGTTGTGGCCGGCAAGTATTACAGATTTTGGTGATGCAGTAATAGCAGCAACCGGAAAAGCGCTGAAAGGGTCGATAATTGTCACCTTTGATTTAAAGTTTAAAGCGGCTTTAAAACAGCTTGGGCTGGATTCACTGTAATGACATTGATGTCAGGTTCCTCTACCGCATTTATTGTTTTGCTGCTTGTCTGGTGCGTCGCATCACTCGCCTTGACTGCTCTGTTGCTTTACTGGCGCAAGCCTAAAAGGCAGCTGTTTCGCATTGTAGTTGTCTTTTCCATTTGTGCATTTCCGCTTACAGCTATCTCCGTTGGTTCTTTCTACAGCCACGGTTTCATAATTCCCTGGTATCTATACGGGTTGGCCATCGCGCTTTCCGGTCTGCTTTGTTCAAGCATGCTGATTGTTGCATGGCCAACACCGAAATAGCACGTAAGCACGAATTCAGACGGTTATCAGCCGCCTGTCCAAGATTCTCTAAGGGGTCAGGCACTGACACGAGACATTCAAAAAATGGAGGATGTTCAGAATTCTGTGTCAACTGCCAGTTGTATTGACTCTGGATGAATTCACTGAGCCTTCCCTCATCTCGAAATATCGTTGTATCTCCTGATAATCCTCAGGCGTATCCATATCCATGATTACCCACTGATTTTCCGTTTCTACGGTTGTTACTAATGCCTGATTTTTGTTGATAACATCCCGCAAGGTTCCACCTTCCATTATTGAATTCAATAACCGTCGCGGGAAGAGGGTTGGATGTCCCTTTCTGCCTTGAAAGGTGGGGATGATTATCCTCTCTGGTGTTGACCGGTGCTGCTGGAGCAGATTCCGGCAGCACTCTGCCGTTATAAGGGGCTGGTCTCCCAGGCAGATCAGGATTGATTGATGGTCATCCGGAATGACACTGAGGGCGATTCGGACTGATCCGGCCATGTCGCTGTCATGGTCTGGATTTTCTACGACTTGCGCAGAAAATTCTTTGATCGCTGCTTTAATCTTAGCAGTATATAAGCCTGTAACTACGATAATTTTATCTACGTCGCCATTGCTAACGTTTTCAAGGATATGTTCAATCACCGTCCGGCCGGCAAGCGGCAGCAGCTGTTTGCAGCAACCCATCCGGCTTGACCGGCCGGCGGCCAGTATGATTGCCGCACACTTACTCAATTCGGCCGCCGCGCATATGGGCGATCAGTTGCCCGAGGATACTGACTGCGATCTCCTGTGGGGTTTCGGCACCGATCTCCAGACCGACCGGGATGATGACACGGTTGATTTCTGCCGCTGCGTATCCGTCATTGCGGAGTGTTTCCGTCAGGACATGTTTTTTGCGTTTGCTGCCGATAACGCCAATATATCCGGCCGGGGTGGCGAGCGCCGTACGTACCGCCGCAAAATCCGTTTCATAGGATGGCGTGGCAATTACAATCATGGTCTGTTCGCTGATATTCAACTCGTTCAATGAGTCAGTCGTGGAACAGATTATTCGGTCGGCATGGGGCAGTTGCTCCGCCAGCGCATAATCATGGCGGTCATCAATCACGGTTACGTGTAATCCCGCCAGATGTGCCATTGCTGTGAGCGCACGGCCGACATGGCCGGCGCCGATGATAATAAGGGCGGGTGAAATCGGGTACGCTTCGATATATATCTGCACTGAACCGCCGCAGACATGCCCGTAACGTTCATTCAGTTCAAAGGTCTCCAGTTGGGCCACTCCAGAGCGCATGACATCCAGCGCAATCTCTATTATTTCCTGTTCCATACTACCGCCGCCGATTGTTCCGATGATTGAACCGTCGGGACGGACAAGTATTTTGGATCCGCTTTTACGGGGTGTGGAGCCGTTGCTCTGGACTACCGTTGCCATGGCAGAAGGTTTACCGTCACGATGCAGCCGAATAATCTCTTCGAGTATTTCTATGTCACTGGAACACATTCTTAACCCCCTATTCAACGGTAGCGCGTTTTATGGTCAGCATTAAGACCGCTGATATGGTGGTGAGCGCTGCAATGGCTATAAACAGCGGCGTGTATCCGGCTGAATCAATCAGTGCCCCTCCGGCAAACGGCCCGATGAAAAAGCCCCCCTGCATGGTGGCAATCAGCAGATTCTGATTCATTGCCCTGGCAGAGGGTAGTGATATGTCGAACATGACTGCCGCCTGCAGCGGCATGGCAATTCCCCAGCCCAGCCCGGTAACGGCTGCCAGGAGATAAAACATTGTGGTGGAGGGGCAGAAAGGAAGGGCGGCATATACAAGGGCCGTTGCGGTTAGACCTGCAACGCAGAGCAGCGGCTTGTTGTAGCGGTCAAACAGTCCGCCGCCGAAGAGACGGACAACCATCATTATGATTGTGGCAATGGTAAAGAAGAGCGAGACATTGCTGATGCCGATCTGCGGACCGAACTGTTTGAGAAAGAAAAAGATCACGGAATAGGCGCAGAAAAACAGCAGCGAAGAGACCAACAGCAGCAGAACCGGAAGAGACTTGAAGCTGGCGGCCATGCCTGAATATCCGGGGGGAGGTGGCGCGTTTGCCGTAATGGAACTCGATGGAATCAGCAGGCAGGCCGCCGGGAACAGTGCCACGGCCGCGGCAACAAGCAGAACCGAACTGAATGCCGCAGGCGGGATCCTTAGTAGGTCAAACAGCAGCGGTACAACGGCGTAGGGAATCAGCCGGACAAGCGAGATCCAGCCGAATGCCCGCCCGCTCATATCCGCCGGTATGACGTTGACGATCATGGCGATCAATGCCGCCAGAACGCAGATAAAGCCGCTCCCTTGGGCCAGGCGGCCAATGATCAGCATCGCCACGGATGACGTCTGTGACAGTGTCAGCAGCGATAGCGCCAGCAGCAGCGCCCCCCCCAGCAACCAGCGGCGCGCCGTTGCGGCCTGTACAAACGGTGAGATCAGCGGCTGTATGATCAGGGCGGCCAGTGCGTCGGCGCTGATGATGAAGCCGGAGGTGGCCGGATTGATCCCAAGTTGCTGCAGGTAACCGGAAAATATGAAAAAAATAGCGGCAATCGCAGTGACGGCGGCGAACTGCAGGTTGATCAGCAGAAAGCCGGGGGTGAATAGTCCGGAAGCCCTAGCCACGCAGCCCCTCCAGAAAGGATGTCAGCAGGTTGACAGAGACAGTGCGGCGGTAATCGGCTGAGGTGCGGATGTCACTGATCGGTGAGATCCCCTCGCTTACGATCAGTACGGCACGGCGGATCGTCTCATCGTCCATGACGGTATCGCGGAGCATATCCTCAAGCTGCGGAAGCCTAACAACCGTCGCCCCGATACTCCCCCAGGCAAAGCGCGCATCCCTGACGGTTCCGCAGGGGTCCAGACACGCCGCCCCGCAGAAACTGACCACGCTGATGGCCAGTGAACGGCGTCTGCCGACCTTTTCAAATCTCTGGGCAGTAAAATTTGTATTCAATGGGATATGTATTCCGCTGATGATTTCACCGGCTTTGATGTCCGTCTTTCCCGGGCCGCTAATAAACTGTGACAGTGGAATCCGCCGCAGCTCATGCCGTGAACTAAGTTCAATCTCCGCAGAGAGGAGGTACAGCGGCGGCAGCGAATCTCCGGCCGGTGAGGCGGTAGAGAGGTTACCACCGATCGTACCCATGTTGCGGACCGCCGGGCCACCAACCGTAGCGGCGGCACGGGCCAGCAGCGGGGCATGGGAGAGCAGGAGTGGGTGGCTGGACAGGGTTGAGAAGGTGGCAGCCGGTCCGATGAAGAGGGTGTCGTCATCCAGTCTGACCTGCTTCAGTTCATCAATACTGTCTAGACGCAGCAGCAGCGGAGGATTAACCTTCCCGGAACGGAGCTTTACCAGCAGATCCGTGCCACCCGCCAGCGGCATCGACCCGGGATGTTGTTCATACAGATCGAAAAAATCTGCCAGTGAGGTTGGTGTCAGGACGGTTCGCATCTTCCCTCCCCGCAGCAGTTGATACTATGGGCCGCGGCTTCTACCGCATCGACAATCTTGACATAACCGGTGCAGCGGCAGAGATTGCCGGAAAGCCCTTCACGGATATCGTCACGTGTCGGACCGGGGTTATGGCGCAGCAGGGCCGTGGCCGCCATCTCCATCCCCGGAATGCAGAAACCGCACTGCACCGCTCCCTCGCTGATGAATGCCTGTTGCACGGCAGCACCGTCACTGGTCAGGGCAAGTCCCTCAACGGTGGTCACCTGACAGCCGTTCAGCTGTTCCGCCAGCATCAGGCAGGATAATCTGGAAATGCCGTCGACGATGATCGTACAGGCACCGCATTCACCGGTGCCGCACCCCTCCTTCGTGCCGGTCAGGCCAAGATCCTCACGCAGCAGATCGATTGCCCTGCGGTCAGGCGTGGAGTCTATCTCGCTATATTGGCCATTTAGTGTGAAACATATTTTAAAAACATTGTCATTATGCATAAAAAATCCCTGTAGGAGTGGTTACTATTGTTCTGGTGATTAAACATTTAAACCCTGCTGTAGGGGCGTATTGCATACGCCCAGATTGGGCGAACATCGGTTCGCCCCTACGATTAATATATTTTATCACCGGATCAATAATTAGTCTGTCTCTGCTGATCGTCCAGCCTGGTCAGTAACTTTTCTGCGGTCAGCGGCGCGTGATGCAGGCGAATTCCGGTGGCATCCTTAACGGCATTGGCAACCGCCGGTAGCGGGCCGTTCATGGCGACCTCTCCAACCCCCTTCATGCCGAAGGGGCCGGTGTCCTCGTGGCCGCTGCAGGGAATCGAGACGATGTCCGGTAGATCCAGCGCCCCTGGAATCAGATAGGTTGAAAAATCGGCGCTGCGTAAACTTCCCTCGGATGTAATCACATCCTCCATCAGGGCGTAGCCCGCCCCCTGGGCGACCCCCCCCTGAATCTGCTGATCGAACATGGCCGGATTGATAACCGCGCCGCCATCGGTGACGGCCAGATAATCGGCAATCCTGATCTCGCCGGTTATCTGGTTGATTTCGATGCGGGCCAGATGGGCACCGTAGGCGAAAATGACATGGGGAAAGCCGACAAAGAAGCCCTTGGACGTTTCCGGGATTTCTTCACAGACCGGCGCAACGAACTGGTCTATACAGATCCGGTCCTCGGCGGCCATGAATGCTGCCAGGGTCTGCAGAGGGACCTCCTTGCCGGTAACGATATTGACAATCTTGCCGGGAACAAGCCGCAGGTCGCGGTCGCTGTCGGTGAAGAGGATCAGACCGGCGCGGTTGATCAACTTCGCCCGCAGTGCTTCACAGGCCTTGATCAGGGCGTTGCCGAATGTATAGGTGGTACGGCCGGCCGAAGAGGAACCGGAGGGGTAGGCGGTGGCGGTATTTGGTTGGCGAAGCAGCATCCGTCCGGCATCCTGGCAGAGGATATGTCCGGCAATCTGCAGGAAGGCGCTGGAATTACCCTGTCCCATGTCGGAGACCGCATTATGGATGATGATTTCACCATCTGTTCCCAGCTCCACCTTGGCGATGGCCGAATCCCTGACCTTGCCGCCGTACCCCGCGGCATTGAACACAGAGGCCAGGCCGATACCGCGCAGCGTATTGGGCGGTGCCTGTTGTTTCCACTTCTCCCGTTCCTGCCAGAGCGGATGCGTGCCGATTCCCTGCAGGCAGTCTCTGATGCCGGTGGAAGTGATCAGCCGCATACCGGCGCAGTTGATATCACCATCCAGCAGCGCATTCTTCAGGCGCAGTTCCAGCGGGTCCATCCTCAGTTTCTCCGCCAGCATGTCCAACATTGATTCAAAGGCGAATGTAACCTGACAGACCCCGAATGCCCGCATGGCCCCGGCTACGGTATTGTTGGTGTAGACACACTTTCCCTTTATCAGCACATGGGGGATCCGGTATGGCCCCCCGGCATGCTCCATCCCCAGTTCCATTACCTCGCCCCCCAGATGGGCATAGGCGCCGGTATCATAGACCATCCTGCAGCTCAGGGCGTGCAGGGTGCCGTCCCGTTTGGCCCCCATGCGGTAGACCATTCTGCAGGCATGGCGTTTGTATCCGGCAATCAGGTTCTCCTCGCGGCTCCACTGCATTTTTACCGTTCTGCCATCGCTATGCAGCGCTGCCAATACCAATAGACATTGAACCGTGGCACCGTCCTTGCCACCAAAACCGCCACCCAGGCTGGGGGATGCTATTTTGATCTTGTCATAGGGGATGCCAAGGGCGGTGCCGATCTCAAAGCGGTCACGGAAGGGCGATTGTGTGGAAACGGTCATATGAATAAAGCCGTCACCGTCCATGAAGGCGGTGCCATTCTCGGTCTCCAGAAAGGCGTGGGCCTGCATCGGGGTGGAGAACTCACCTTCCGCAACCGCGGCACACTCAGCCATGGCGGTGCTGGAATCCCCCTTGCGGATTTCGGCCTCCATAAGAATATTGCCGGGATGGGACTCGTGCAGCTGCGGCGCACCCGGGGCCATGGCAGATTGTGGATCAAAAATTGCCGGGAGCGGTTCAATCTTCGGCGCTACCAGGGCAATGGCCTGTTTCAGCGACTGGCTGCTCTCCGCCAGCACCAGTGCCACGGCATCGCCGGTGTAACGGATCAGATCATCGGCCAGTACGGGGGTATCTTTGTGAATAATGCCATGCCGGTTTGGGCCGGGGACATCACGACTGGTCAGAATCTTGACCACACCGGGAATCTTGAGCGCCGCGGCTGTATCAACCCCCAGCAATCTGCCACTGGGAACCCCGGCACGCACCGCACCGGCCCAGAGGTGTCCCTCCGGGTAGTGATCGGCGCTGAATCGTTCCTGACCGGTCGCCTTGCTGCGCGCATCACCACGGATCTCCGATTTTCTGACTTCAAGTGGTTTATCAGCTATTGACATCTAAAGGTGCCTTTTAAAAGAATAAATGAAATGTATTTTCAAAAACTTTTCTGATTATCATCAATCATCCGTTAGTTACAAACTTTGTCATTCCCGAAACGATTCTGATCGGGAATCCAGCCTTTAACTATTTGAAATCATGGATCCCCGATAAAGACATTCGGGGATGACATTCTTAATAGCGGAAGAATAGTGCTAGCCAGTAAAACTGAAAAATTCAAAACCATACCCCCCTGCTTCGCTACCCTCAATCCCCCCTATAACATAGGGGGGATTGAGGGGGGTAATTCTTTGGTTTGTTAAGGGCGCTTATTTCTGATCCCCATGATCTCACTCCGCAGTGCCTCCGCAAAATCCTCCATGACATTCATCTCACGTAGTGAAACCCGGATCCATCCCGGGAAGCGGAAGCCGGTCATGGTGCGGACCATCATGCCCCGTTTCATCAGCCGCCGGTACATCAGCATGTCATTGATCGGCACCTTGATCATCAGGTAATTCCCCTCTCCAGCGATGGTCTTCAGCTCCAATTCGTCACAAATGCCCCGCAGAAAGGTCTTTCCCTGTTTTACCAGTGCGCGTGTCGCGGCAATATGCTCACGGTCATCGGAAAGCGCCGCCAATGCGGCCTGCTGTGCCTGCATATTGACAGAATAGGCAACGCTGGTGCGCCGGACGATATCGACGACGCGATCGGTTCCAACCAGATAACCGACCCGCAAACCGGCCAGGGCATACATCTTGGAAAAGGTACGGAAGGCAACCAGATTGGGAAAACGCTCCATCAGCGCGATGGAATCGGGATAATCAGGATCCTCCATGTATTCGCGGTAGGCCTCATCGATAACCACTATTCGTTCGTCACCGACCTTTTCCATAAAATCAACCAGCTGTCCCTGTTTCCAATAACTGCCGGTGGGATTGTTGGGGTTGCAGATAAAGATGATCTTGGTCCGGTCGTTGATCCGCTCCAGCATCCCCTGCGGATCAAAGGCATAGTTGAGCAGCGGTGTCAGACGGGCCTCGATGCCTGAAAACTCGGCCACCCATTCGTAGACGGCAAAGGTTTTGTCGGCGGTAATGATGTTGTCTCCCGGCTGGCAAAAGGCCTTGATAACCGATGAGATCACCTCGCAGGAGCCGTTGCCAACCAGAAAACGATCCGCTGAGATTTTAAAATATTCTCCCAGAGCGTCACGGAGATCGTAGGAATCGCCGCTGGGGTAGATCGCCGCCCGTTCGGGTGGGAAGGTGGCAATAACACTGGCTGCTGCCGGAGGGGGGCCGAGCGGGTTTTCGTTATTGTTAAGACGGTGGAGCAGGGGAGTATCGTATTCCTGTTTGAGCAGATGGTCTGGCCTGCTGGGAACATAGGCCTGAAAACTGCGCACATATTCGGGGATTAATGCCTCCAGATTCATGGTTTGGCATCCCTGTACGAGTGATCATAAATCACCAGGTCACTGCGCCCCGCCTCGGGAATCAGCAGCCGCGGCGTAAAACCGCTGCTCTCCAGCGCCGCTGCAAAGGCGGTCTCCTCGCTGCGGCCGGTGTCAATCTCAACAATGAAGTTGTTGATGCCATCCCCCTTGAGCAGTTCAAGGTGCCCGACAAGATTCTCGGCCATATCCTTCCCGGCGCACAAGGGGCGGATGATCGCCAGTGAACGGGCATATTCCAGCTCAACCGCCAGTACGGAGGCATCCCTGAGCCGGTTTTGTTCCACTCCCCCTTCGCGCACCTGTCTGGGGAGGCAGAGACGCTCATACTGATCGTTCAAAAAGGCTGCCAGACCGCCGCTGCAATAGATGGCGCCGCCGCTTTCCTCGCGTAGCTGACGGTAGTAATAGGAACAGTGCCCCGCTTCGCCGCTGATTCCGGTTAGTTCCAGATCCCCCAGGAAGTCGAAGAATTGTTCGTACCCCTCCAGCGGCCCCTGTCTGCGGATCAGACCATGGTATTTTGTGCGCGAGATCCGTCCCAGCGCCTCGTCCAGCAGCATGGTCAGTCCCTCGTCATCGGGGTCGCTGCCGAACATGTACGGACCGTACAGTTCAAGACAGGAATCGGTCAGCGGCAGCCAGAGCACGCCACCTGTTATCCAGTCGTCATTCAATAGCAGGAGCGCGTTGAGGTGTCCGGCAGAGTGCATATCAACTGCCATGCCGGGAGAGGCCAGAAACGGCGGGATAAACGGATTTCCAGACGTGGCCGCCATGGCTGCAAAGTGTCGCAGATCATTCGGGGATGGATCGGCAAGCCGCAAATTACCCTTGAGATTGGCAGGAGGAAAGGCGACGCTGGCGGCAGCGGCGTAGTCACGGTTACGGGTCATGCGTAAGATGATCCGCTCATCGCTGCCGAAATCCAGCCGCAGACTGGAGACGGAGCGGGCGGCAATCATCGGGCCAAGCATCTCAAGGGATTCGTCGCTGTCCGGTGAGGCGTGCCAGGTCAGGTTGAACGCCCGCATATCCGGGTTGGCGGTGCGGAACGAAATCGAGAGCAGCAGACGATACTCCTGGTCCTCCAGCTCAATCTCGATGGTTGAATTAGCGGCGGATTGTCTTTCATAAAAGCAGAAAAGCTCCTCCATCGCCAGCACCAGTCCCATGCTCTCCTTATCGCTATAACCAAAACCATGCGCCCCCTTATCGACGAACTCGATTGCAAGCGGAAGAAATGACATGTCAAAGGGGATGCTGGCGGTACTCCTGGCGGTGCTGTTTGATGGATGCTTCATGGGTGAACCTTTCCGAATGTGGGTGTTTGCTGCCTGTTATTGATTCGGTGATTAAACATTTAAACCCTGCTGTAGGGGCGTATTGCATACGCCCAGATTGGGCGAACATCGGTTCGCCCCTACGATTCATATATTTTATCACCGGATCAATATAAGATTACGCTGCTACCCTGCTATTCATTCATCATTTTCCAATCCTGGCGGACGAGCTCCAGCAGGCTGCGCCCCCGGTCGGAGTAGATCTTCATCCCGTCGAAATCCGGGTCGATGAAATGTTTCTGCATCAGCAGGCCGTCACTGCCAAACCAGATCGGCAGCAGCCCGCCGAATGAATACCCCTGTTGGCGGAGCTGTTCCACAACAGCGCCGGACCAGGGCTTGCCCAGGTCGACATAACACTGGATCAGCGCATAGCCATCCACTCGAAGCGCCTGTTCGGCTGCCTGCAGTTTGGCTGTCAGCCCCTGACCGGGGGCGGTGATTGTGCAGCGCACCACCCTGGCAAAGTCAAAGCGTTTCAGGTCGATCGCACCTGCACCAGCCGGGATTGAGCTAGTGGTGACCAGCAATTCCCGCCCCAGGTTCAGTCCGTTCAGGATGTACTCCAGCTGGGTTTTGTAGGGGGGCGGCTGATAAAGCGGTTTGATCGGGTCGTTATCAACCCGTGAATAATAGATACATCCCACCCGGCCAGCGGCGCTCTGTTCTGCCTCGTAGGCCTCGGCCGGCATCAGGGCCGGCTCCACGGCTGTCTCCAGCGCCTTGGCCTGCCGGGAGAGCTTTTGGGTAATGATATGGTTGCAGACGGTTTCCCCGTAAAAGCCGTTAATGCCATCCTTGCCAAACAGTTTCATCAGCAGTTGTGTGGCGCGGATAAAGGCCATACTGTCGCGGTAGGCCGGGTGTGTCAGTCCAACACCGTATTCATAGAGGTTCGGATTGACCGGTGAACTGCGGTAAAAGGCGATATGGGCGACCACCTCGCCGGACGCCGTGCGTGTGACAACGCTGCGGATATTTCCGCGTCTGTTCTCCTCTGCCAGCCGTTCCGGTATGTAGTAGGTGTCGATTGGATACCCATCTCCGTAGACGGTGTAAAACAACCGGGCGACGCCGATTCCGTCGCCCGGTTCAAAATAGCCCGCCCGATACTCTTCCCCCGCGGTTATCTGGTGCCGTTCATCGGCCAGCTGCCGGATTGCCTCGCCGCGATCCATTTTTAAGCCTGTGTTCCGATAAATCGGATGAAATCGTTGATAGTTTTCAGTCTCAGGGCATCGCGGTCGGATATACTGATTCCATAGCGATCTTCCACTGCGGAGGCAAAGGCGGGAAAATCCAGTGAATCCAGCCCCTGCAGTGAGAGTGCCTTGTCAGGATCAATACTGTTCAGCGTATCGTTATCAATGCCGATTTCGCTCATAATCTCTTTTAGTTCATTGATGTTGGCCATTTGAATGCCCCCTGTTTGAAATTTATTGGTCTCTTAAAAGATAACGCTGGATTTTACCGGTAGATGTACGCGGCAAGCTATCCACAAATTTGAAACGCGCCGGACACATGTAGTCCGGAAGCTGTTGTAGCAGATATTTCCGCAGTTCTCTGATCAGGTTGTTGGAACCAGTGAATTCCGGGGCAAGGACGATAAAGGCCCCCGGCTTGGTCAGCCCGGCGGCTGATATTGCGGCAACAGCGCACTCTGCCACGGCTGGATGTGAAAGCAGACTGTTCTCAACCGGCAGTGGCGATACCCATTGTCCGCCCGCCTTGATCATGTCGTCACTTCTTCCGCAGTGATAGTAGAATCCGTCCCGTTCCAGCATGACATCACCGGTGCGCAGATAACCGTCCGGCAGTATGGTGCTGGCGCTCTTCTCCGGCAGATTCCAGTAGAAAGGGGTGATCGTCGCCCCTTTAATCAGCAAGTTTCCCTCAGACCCCGCTGCTACCTCCATGTCGTTGTCATCAACCAGCTTGACGGTGTAGCCATCAAGTGGTTGTCCATTTGAGCCGGGGCGGACATCGCCCGGTCGGTTGGAGATATAGACATAGGACGTTTCGGTGGAGCCGATGCCATCCAGCAGTTCAATCCCGGTCAGTCGCTGCCATTCCTCAAGGATAACCGCTGGGAGGGCTTCCCCGGCCGAGTAGCAGAGCCGCATGGGGAGTTGCAGCTTTTCAGCGGTGCAGGAGAGGATGATCTGCGAGTAGATGGTTGGAACTGAAAAGAAGATGGAGGGGGTGTGCCTCTGGATCAGGTCGAGAATAACGGCTGCATCCGGCTTGCCGGGGGTGATGATGGCGCTGGCGCCAAAGTAGAGTGGGAATACCAGGCTGTTGAACAGCCCATAGGCAAAGGAGAATTTACTTGGTGAAAAGATGACATCGTTGCTGGTAATCCCCAGAACGTCAGCACCCATCGTTTCGCAGGGGATAATCAGATCGCTGTGGCGATGGGGGATTCCCTTTGGTTTGCCGGTGGAACCGGAACTGTACAACATGTGTGAGATGTCATCCGTCGAAGGCTCGAACGGTACAAAACCAGAGGCCGGATCGGATGGGGCGGGGAAGACGCCGCCGCTGGAACAGGTTATCGTTTTAATGTTTGCGGCGGCACTCAGCGGAATCGTACCTGCCTGGTCTGTCACCAGCAGTTGCGCTCCGCTGTCCGTCACGATATGGGCATAATCCTCGGCGCGGAGCGCATTGCTGACAACCACCCCTACGGCCCCGGCCAGCAGACAGCCCAGAAATGCCGCCGGAAAGGCGAAACCATCCGGCAGGGCGATCAGAACCCGATCAGCCGGGCGGATGCCCGATTCCTGCAGCAGCCTGGCAAAACGTTCGCTGCTAAGCTGCAGATCCCGATATGAGATGGTCATTTCGCCGCAGATGTAGGCGGTTTTATCGGGATGTTGAACAAGATTGCGATTGAGCAGGATTACGGCAGCGTTTTGTGATGCCATTTATGCCTCCTGTATGAATAATTCAGACAGGTCATTGTAAACATAAGCATTTGCTTGTCAATCCATTGATCTGAATTTTTTGCGTATGCTGAATTCCGCAAAGATTTTGATTTTATGCGCCTCTGTCAGGGCAATGGCGCTTCACGTTCTGTTGCTGGCCGGTCTTGATTGAAAACTTCACCTTGGGGTGCTGTATCTGTTATAAAGATATGTTTTGAATTATTGTTCCGGTGATTAAACATTTAAACCCTGCTGTAGGGGCGTATTGCATACGCCCAGATTGGGCGAACATCGGTTCGCCCCTACGATTCATATATTTCATCACCGGATAATTAACAGAGGAGGTTGTCATGCCGTCTAACCATTTTCATAACGGGGCAGCTGTAATGGTTGATATCAGCGCCAAGACGCCGACCCTGCGTCGTGCCATTGCCGCCGCCACCATCTCCATGCATCCGGAGACATTGGCCGCGATTCTGGCGGGTGCCGGTGCAAAGGGGGATGTCTTTGGCGTGGCCCGGATTGCCGCCATAGCTGCTGCAAAGAAAACCTCCGATCTGATCCCGCTTACGCACCCGCTGGCCATTCATGCCGTTTCCGTTGATTTCAGGCCGGATCTCACTACCGGCGAGGTGGTTGTCGAATGCAGTGTCACGGCCGTTGAGCGGAGCGGCATGGAGATGGAGGCAATGGTGGCCGCATCGGTTGCCGCCTTGACCGTATATGACATGTGCAAGGGGATTGAAAAGGGGATTTCTATTCGTGACGTTGCCCTGCTGTATAAAGAGGGTGGCAAAAGCGGGGTCTATCGCCGGGGGGAGGCGTTATGAAGGTTGCAGTGCTGACCGTTAGTGACCGCTGCGCCCGGGGCGAAC